>CAUULS010000026.1:0-3372 GCA_963546055.1 uncultured Streptococcus sp. | reverse complement strand
TAGGAGACACCTTTTCTCCTATATGAGCGCTAGCATTTTACAAAAGAGGAGAAATAATATAATGAAACTTCATGAATTACAACCTGCTGCAGGTTCTCGTAAAGTCCGCAACCGTGTTGGTCGTGGTACATCATCTGGTAACGGTAAAACATCTGGCCGTGGTCAAAAAGGTCAAAAAGCTCGTAGCGGTGGCGGCGTTCGCCTTGGTTTTGAAGGTGGACAAACTCCATTGTTCCGTCGTCTTCCAAAACGTGGTTTCTTGAACATCAACCGCAAAGAATATGCGATTGTTAACCTTGACCAACTGAACGCCTTTGAAGATGGCGCTGAAGTAACACCAGTTGTTCTCATCGAAGCAGGTATTGTAAAAGCTGAAAAATCAGGTATCAAGATTCTTGGTAACGGAGAATTGACAAAGAAATTGACTGTTAAGGCAGCTAAATTCTCTAAATCAGCTGAAGAAGCTATCACTGCTAAAGGTGGTTCAGTGGAAGTCATCTAAGCGAGGTGACCTATGTTTTTCAAACTATTAAAAGACGCATTTAAAATCAAACAGGTACGATCTAAGATTCTGTTCACGATTTTTATTATCTTAGTTTTCCGTATCGGTACAACCATAACGGTTCCGGGGATTAATGCCAAAGCCTTAAGCAATTTGAATGATTTGCCATTCTTGAATATGCTAAGCCTGGTCTCTGGTAACGCCATGCGCAACTTCTCTGTCTTTGCACTTGGAGTCAGTCCTTACATCACAGCTTCGATCGTTGTTCAGCTGCTGCAAATGGACTTGCTTCCGAAGTTTGTAGAGTGGGGCAAGCAAGGGGAAGTGGGACGGAGGAAGCTGAATCAAGCGACCCGTTATATCGCCCTAGTTTTGGCCTTTGTGCAGGCAATTGGGATTACCGCTGGTTTTGATACTCTCTCAAGAGCTAATCTGGTTGCCAATCCTAATGTGCAGACCTACGCTTTGATTTGCGTTCTTCTAGCAACTGGTTCAATGATTGTAACTTGGCTGGGTGAGCAGATTACAGACAAGGGTTACGGAAATGGCGTTTCCATGATTATCTTTGCTGGTATCGTTTCAGCTATCCCTGATATGATTAAAGGTATCTATGAAGATTATTTTGTCAATATTCCTAGTGAACGTTTGACTTCATCCTTCATTTTTGTAGGAATTCTGATTGTGGCAGTCCTGCTTATCATTTACTTTACAACCTTTGTACAGCAGGCTGAATATAAAATTCCAATTCAGTATACGAAAGTAGCGAAGGGGGCACCTTCTAGCTCCTATCTGCCACTGAAAGTCAATCCAGCTGGTGTTATTCCAGTAATCTTTGCCAGCTCGATTACAGCTGCACCGGCAGCGATTTTCCAAGTTGTCAGTGCCTTGGGCTATGACGCAGATTGGGTTAAGACAGCTCAGTCACTTTTGGCAACAACGACCATTAGTGGCATGTTCATGTACGCCTTCCTGATTGTCCTCTTTACATTCTTCTATACTTTTGTACAGATTAATCCAGAGAAGACAGCAGAAAATCTGCAAAAGAGCGGAGCCTACATTCCAGGTGTTCGTCCAGGTAAAGGAACAGAAGACTACATGTCTAAGCTGCTTCGTCGTTTGGCAACAGTGGGATCTCTCTTCCTAGGTTTCATTTCTATCCTGCCTATTTTGGCTAAAGATGTATTTGGATTGACAGATGCCGTTGCTCTTGGAGGAACCAGTCTCTTAATCATCATCTCAACTGGTATTGAGGGAATGAAACAGCTAGAAGGCTACTTGCTGAAGAGAAAGTATGTCGGCTTTATGGATACATCAGAGTAAGGGAACTTTTGAATTGCTTATCTAATGAGAAGCTTGTTCAGATAACCTTTCTTGAACCGAAAATAAACAAAATAAAAGGGGACAGAGTAGACTCACCCCCTTCTATTTTGTTTTTAAACGAGTTTATTAATCGGTTTAATAGATTGCTTTAAAAACAAAAAAGGAGACCAATCATGAATCTTTTGATTATGGGCTTACCAGGTGCTGGTAAAGGAACTCAAGCTACTAAAATCGTTGAGCATTTCAATGTTGCGCATATTTCGACTGGAGATATGTTCCGTGCGGCGATTGCTAACCAAACAGAGATGGGCGTTTTAGCCAAGTCCTATATTGACAAGGGCGAGTTGGTTCCAGACCAAGTGACAAACGGCATTGTCAAAGAGCGCTTGAGCCAGGATGATATTAAGCAAACAGGCTTCCTCTTGGATGGCTATCCGCGCACGATTGAGCAAGCAAATGCCTTGGATCAAACACTAGCAGAGCTTGATTTGGCTTTGGACGGAGTTATCAATATCGAAGTGGATCCTAACAGCTTGCTGGAGCGTTTGAGCGGTCGGATTATCCATCGTGAAACAGGTGAAACCTTCCACAAGGTCTTCAATCCGCCAGCAGACTACAAGGAAGAGGATTATTACCAGCGTGAAGATGACAAGCCTGAGACGGTTAAGCGTCGTTTGGATGTCAATATCGCTCAGGGTCAGCCAATCATTGATCACTATCGCAGCAAAGGTCTGGTCCATGATATTCAAGGGAATCAAGATATTAATGATGTCTTCTCAGCTATCGAAAAAGTGCTGACAAATTTGAAATAAAAGCGTTTTTCCTGCTTGCAATATTTGACAAGTAGTGATACAATGAATTAGTCTGACTTATAATTGTTACCTCTGTGCTCAGAGGGATCAAATCGAAATTTATGGAGGTACTTTTGCGTGGCAAAAGACGATGTGATTGAGGTTGAAGGCAAGGTAGTTGATACAATGCCTAATGCAATGTTTACGGTTGAACTTGAAAATGGACATCAGATTTTAGCAACAGTTTCTGGTAAAATTCGTAAAAACTATATTCGTATTTTAGCGGGAGACCGTGTTACTGTCGAGATGAGTCCGTATGATTTGACACGTGGACGGATCACTTACCGCTTTAAATAATCGAAATACTTGGAGGGATAAGAAATGAAAGTAAGACCATCGGTCAAACCAATTTGCGAATACTGCAAAGTTATTCGTCGTAATGGTCGTGTTATGGTAATTTGCCCAGCAAATCCAAAACACAAACAACGTCAAGGATAAGATAGAAAGGAGAAAACATGGCTCGTATTGCTGGAGTTGACATTCCAAATGACAAACGTGTAGTCGTTTCACTGACTTATGTGTACGGTATCGGACTTCCAACTTCTAAGAAAATCTTGGCAGCTGCTGGAGTTTCAGAAGACATCCGTGTAAAAGATCTTACAATCGAACAAGAAGACGCTATCCGTCGTGAAGTAGATGCGATTAAAGTTGAAGGTGACCTTCGTCGTGAAGTAAACTTGAACATCAAACGTTTGATGG
>CAUULS010000025.1:0-3375 GCA_963546055.1 uncultured Streptococcus sp. | reverse complement strand
TACCAGCGATAAATGGTTTACGTGACATTTCACATACCTCTTTTTTCATTTTATTCACTATTATTCTACCATATTTATAAGGAGCTTGCAAACCTTACTCTAATTTTCAAGACTTTTCAAGCGACTAATCTTGCCACAAATTCATGGCATCGAGAAAATCAGCCGAAGCTTGAACTTGTTTAGGATTGTTTGCTTCTCTCTCTGCTCTTTTAGCCTCCACTTGGGCCACAGACTGGATGCCTTCATGGCGCCAATTTCGAAGGATAGCCTGAATATATTTCCAGTTTGGTTTACCGTTTAGAACGGCCTCTCGGAGAGCTTCTTTAATCAAATCCGCCTTGATCCCATCTTCTTTGACAGTCTTGGAAAGATCTTCGATTTCAAACGGCGTCAGCAAGCGTCCTAACTCCTGCTGAAACGTCTCAACCAGATCCTTCAATTGGTTTTGCGGGTTTGGGGTAGTTGCAACTGGAGTTTGGTTGTCTAGCAAGCTATCCAAGCGTTCAAAAGCCAAACTAGCATCAAAAATCAGCTCAATTTCCCCATTTAGTTCAATGGTCCGATATTGTAGCAAACCATTTTCAGTCAAATTCGAAATGGATTGGTTGACATCTGCCACTTCTTTCCCAATGATTTCAGCAATCTGGCTAGGCGAAACATCTCCTAAGGCTGTGGTGTTTTGTAGATAGAAAAATTGCCAGACGAGAAAATCTTCGCTGGAAGGAAAGAGTTCCTTAAAATGCAAGAGCAGGGCACTTGGCAAAACCAAGTTCCCTGATTTAAAAGCGTCAAAATATGTCATAATTCCTCTTATAAATATCCAAATGAAGCTGCATCGTCCTCTACCTTTTTCCAGTCAAAAGGAGTTTCCTGATAAACGGCATAGTTAACCCAGTTACTGAAAAAGAGGGCAGCTGATGAAGACCAACAGAGACACGGTGTCTCATTCACATCATCATTTTTGAAGTAATTTTCCGGAATGTGAGGATTAAGCCCTGCCTCATAATCACGAAAATACTCTTTTGCTAGAGTATCACGGTCATATTCTAAATGACCAAAACTATAAATCTCACGAAGATCCCGACTGGCTAAAATAGAAACGCCGACTTGTTCTCCCTCAGAGAGGATTTCCAGATTGGTTTTTCCTAATATCTCTTCCTTATAGATTTCTGTATAACGAGAATGGGGAGCTACATAGCTATCATCAAAACCACGAAAGAGAAGATGGCCCTCTTTCAAGGTATCCTGCGGGTAAATGCCTGACAATTTCTGCTCCATCTGGTGTTTATCAACTCCATAGCGAGCATAAAGACCTGCTTGGGCACCCCAGCAGATATGAAGGGTCGAATAGACATGGGTCTTGGACCACTCAAGCACCTGACTGAATTCCTCCCAATAGTCCACTTCCTCAAATGGTAAATGCTCAATCGGAGCCCCTGTGATAATCATCCCATCAAAATACTCGTCCTTGACTTCAGGAAAAGTTTTATAAAAAGTCTCCATATGCTCTGCACGAGTCGTCTTGGAACGGTGGCTCTCCATATAGAGAAAGTCTATGTCCAATTGCAAAGGAGTATTTGCTAAATGCCGTAACAACTGGGTCTCTGTGACCACTTTTTTGGGCATTAGGTTTAAAATCAAAATTTTCAAGGGACGGATATCTTGGTGGGCCGCACGTTGATCATCCATGACAAAGATATTCTCTGTCCGTAAAATCTCAACAGCTGGCAATTTTTTATCAATTCTAATCGGCATAACCTTCTCCTAACTGTACTCTTTTAGAAATAATTGAATGTGTTTGAAGTCAAATCTCAAACACTTAGTCCTTTTATTATACTGCAAGAAGATATAGTTTTCAATTATAGTTTTTCTCTAACTAGCTATAGTTTGTTTATATAGCAGATGAAGAGAAAACAGCCCCAAGGACTGTTTTTCATTAATAATGCATAAGTACCTTGTAATCGTAATCACCGATTTTTTCGCGGCCTTTAAGTTCATCAAGTTCAATCAAGAAAGCACAACCTGCCACAACTCCACCAAGTCTTTCGATCATTTCAATGGTTGCCTTGACAGTTCCACCTGTCGCCAAGAGGTCATCTACAATGAGAACGCGTTGACCTGGCTTGATGGCATCTGCGTGCATGGTCAAGGTATCAATACCGTACTCTTTTTCATAGTCAGCAGAAATCACTTCACGTGGCAATTTCCCTGGTTTACGAACAGGAGCAAATCCAATCCCCAACTCAAAGGCAACGGGACAGCCGACAATAAATCCACGAGCTTCTGGACCCACGATCATGTCGATCTTCTTGTCTGTTGCATACTGAACGATTTCACGAACAGCATAGCTATAAGCATTTCCATCTGCCATCAAAGGGCTGATATCACGGAAGGTAATACCTTCCTTAGGATAATTTTCAATCGTTGCGATATAATCTTTTAAATTCATCTTTTTCTTTCTTTCAAAGTTTTTTACTCTCTATTATACCATATTTTCTGTGAAAGAAGAAATAGAAGATTTTTATTTGCTAATCCATGATTTCGTCCTGGCTATTTAAGATTCAAGCTTTAATCCAACCATTGAATATAGGCTTTTTTATCTTCACTATTATAACCAGCTCCTTTATAAAAATTCTGAGTACTTGCACTTTTAGACCCTGTCAGGAGCATCATTTTATAACAATTTTCCTCCTTAGCTATCTTTTTAGCATATTCAAGACAAGCACTTGCATACCCTTTCCCTCTATCTTCTTCACGAGTCACCACATTTTCGATCAAAGCATAGGGTTTCACGCCTCTTGTCAAATTGGGAATAATGACACAAATACAGGAGGAGACTATTCTTCCTTCCACCTCCTTCACGATAACATGATGGCGCTGGTCAGAAATCATCTCACTCCATACTTGCTGCAAATGAGGACTATCTTCTGGGATCTCTTTCTCATGTAAGAACAGGTAGAGATTTAATAACTCAAATAAATCATCCTGTACAGCTTCTCTCAACAATTTTATTTCCTCCAATCCTTTGTTAATAGATTTGAATAAAAAAACTCTGACCGAAGCCAGAGATTCTAGTTGATTAAAGTGAGTTCACGTCAACCTTGATACCAACACCTTGAGTAGTTGTGATTGTCAAGTTTGTTACGTAAGTTCCTTTAGCTGTAGCTGGTTTTGCCTTCTGGATTGTTTCGTTGAAGGCTTTGAAGTTTTCAACCAATTTTTCAGCTTCAAATGATACTTTACCGATGATTGCTTGAACGTTACCTGCACGGTCAGCACGGTAAGTGATCTTACCACCTTTAGACTCTTCAACTGCTTTTGCAACATCCATTGTTACAGTACCAGTTTTAGGGTTTGGCATCAAGTTACGTGGTC
>CAUULS010000024.1:0-3621 GCA_963546055.1 uncultured Streptococcus sp. | reverse complement strand
CGGGAATACCGTGAGAAATTATACGATGACCTTCATGTTCGATTGAGAGATACAGTGATTTTGATGTGTGCGATTTTTATTGCCTCTATAGGTTTAAATATGAATTCAACAGCTGTCATTATTGGAGCCATGCTGATTTCCCCTCTTATGACATCGATTGTTGGACTCGGATTTGGTTTAGCTATTTTTGATACGCGTTTAATCAAGCAATCTTTAGAGGTTTGATTTACTCAAGTATTGGTCAGCTTGCTTGTATCGACTCTGTATTTCTGGATTTCTCCCTTATCTTATGCAAGTAGCGAGTTGATTGCACGAACCTCTCCAACCATTTGGGATGTTCTCATTGCTATTGCTGGTGGGATAGCAGGTGTAATTGGGTCAAGGAAAAAAGAAGCAAACAATATCGTGCCAGGAGTAGCCATTGCAACAGCTCTGATGCCACCTATCTGTACTGCAGGATATGGTTTAGCTAACGGAAATGTACGATTTTTATTTGGGGCTCTCTATCTTTTCTTGATCAACTGTGCCTTTATCATGCTAGCCAACATTATTGGAACAAGAATTTTGATGAGAAAATCTCCCTTAAGTTCATTTAAAGAGCTAAACATTAAAATGAAAATTGGCTTGATATCCTTGATTGTATTATTGGTCCTTCCAGCCAGCTATTCAGCAGTCACTCTGACGATGGATCAAGCACGAAAAGAAGGGATCAAACAGTTTGTAGGAAAAGAGTTCGCCAATCATACGGTCATTAATCAAGTCTATAAGTCAAGGGACAATGAATTAGTCTTGACGGTTGTTGGAGATCCGATTTCAGAAGAAGAATTAGAAAGGATCCACCAAAAACAAGCCTCTTACGGTATTCAATCTGTTCAATTAAAAGTCAATCAAGTCCATAATTCGATAAAATTAGATAGTGAGATGACCAAGGAATTTTATGAAAACATTAACAAGTATATCGATCAAAAACTCTCTGAAAAAGATTCACAAAAAGATCTCGTAAAAGAAAATGAAGCAGACAAGGATTGAGGATATTGAACTTATCTAACTCATGGAAGCAAATGTTGGGAGGATATCCTATATCCAACAGTTAGTGGATAGAAAGGATTGTTGATGAGGATACCATTTGTGGTGGTTTGACCAATCACGACTAGCTCAGGTTAAATAAAATATAAAAAAGCAACAACTATTTCAGTTGTTGCTTTTTCTTACTGAAAAATGTTTCTCAGACAGTGATCGTTTTATTTTTCCACACGTGATTTGTTGGCGATATCAGCTAGGATAGCTTGCACAAAGTCATCGACTGAGACAGTTTGTGTTTCTTTTTGGCCATAGCGACGAACGTTGACAGTTCCGTCTTCCATTTCCTTATCACCAACGATCAATTGGTAAGGAATCTTGCTGGTTTGTGAAGCACGGATCTTGAACTGCATTTTTTCGTTGCGTTCATCCACATCAGCACGGACACCACGGTCACGGAGTTTTTTAGCTACTTCCCATGCGTAGTCTACGTGTTTTTCGTTAGAAACGGGGATGAGAGTTACTTGATGTGGTGCAAGCCATGTTGGGAAAGCACCTTTGTAGTTCTCAATCAAGATAGCTGTGAAGCGTTCCATGGTTGAAATAACACCACGGTGAATCATAACTGGACGGTGTTCTTCACCATCAGCCCCGATGTATTTGAGGTCGAAGCGTTCTGGAAGCAAGAAGTCAAGCTGGATAGTCGAAAGGGTTTCTTCTTTTCCGAGAGCAGTCTTAACCTGGATATCCAATTTTGGTCCGTAGAAGGCTGCTTCACCTTCAGCTTCAAAATAGTCTACGCCCATTTCATCAAGCGCTGCACGAAGCATTGTTTGGGCATTTTCCCACATCTCATCGTTGTCAAAGTACTTGTGAGTATCTTGGGGGTCACGAAGAGAGAGACGGAAGCGGTATTCAGTCAAGTTGAAATCTTCATAAACATCGATAATCAACTGAAGGGCACGTTGGAATTCTTCTTGGATTTGTTCTGGAGTTACAAAGAGGTGACCGTCGTTGAGTGACATTTCACGCACACGTTGAAGACCAGTGAGGGCACCAGATTTCTCGTAGCGGTGCATCATACCGATTTCAGCGATACGGATCGGCAATTCGCGGTAAGAGTGAACATGGTGCTTGAAGACTTGGATGTGGTGCGGGCAGTTCATTGGACGAAGAACAAATTCTTCTCCGTCCCCCATGTCCATGGTTGGGAACATGTCTTCTTGGTAATGATCCCAGTGACCAGAAGTCTTGTAAAGCTCTACAGAAGCAAGTGGTGGAGTGTAAACGTGTTGGTAGCCAGAAGCCAACTCTTTGTCGACAATGTAACGCTCCAATTCACGACGGATAGTCGCACCGTTTGGCAACCAGAATGGAAGTCCTTGACCAACTTCTTGTGAAATCATGAAGAGGTCAAGCTCTTTACCAAGTTTACGGTGATCACGTTCTTTAGCTTCTTCACGCATTTGAAGGTAGTTCTTCAAGTCTTTCTTGTCAAACCAAGCTGTACCATAGATCCGTTGCATCATAGCGTTGTCGCTATTTCCACGCCAGTAGGCACCAGCTACATGGAGAAGGTGGAAGATTTGGATGCGGCCTGTTGAGGGGACGTGAGGTCCACGGCAGAGGTCCACGTATTCACCCTGACGGTAGATGGTCAAACCACCTTCGTCTTCTGAGTGTTCTTCAATCAATTCCAACTTGTAAGGGTCGTTTTTGAAGATTTCACGTGCCTCATCTTTCGAAACTTCCTCACGAATAGAAGGGAAGTTTTCTTTGACGATTTTTTGCATTTCTTCTTCGATACGAGGAAGGTCTTCGTTAGAAATTTGACCAGCTTGATTATCCGTATCGTAGTAGAAACCATCCTCGATAGCTGGACCAACACCCAAGTGAATATCTGGGAAAAGGCGACGAGCTGCTTGGGCGAACAAGTGAGCCGCTGAGTGGCGCAAGATTGGAAGGGCATCTTCGTGATCAGGTGTCACGATTTCGATGCTTCCATCTTCAGTGATAGCACGAGTCGTGTCAATGAGTTTACCGTTGAATTTACCAGCCAAGGCTTTTTTAGCTAGGGAATTGCTGATAGATTGGGCAATTTCAAAAGTTGTCACGCCAGATTCGAATTCACGAACAGCGCCATCTGGGAAAGTAATCTTAATCATGGTTTTCTCCTTTGATATTTATTCTATTTTTGTTGGGCAATTTTAAGAGCCGAGCAACTTCTTCCGCAGTCTGCTTTTCTGACTGACTACCATCTGTTATGAGGCTAGGATAGCCTAATCTCACCGCTTCCTTCCGAACTATTTGGGCAAAAAGAATGTCTCGCTGCATCCAGTTTTCAAAAGCTTGCTCAGAGTTGGTTGTTCCCTCTAAGACAAAAGGAACCCATTCTCTCTGTCTATAATGCTTTTTTTGAAAATCAGCTGTCGGAGTCAAGCATAGATAGGAAGATGCTGGGCATTCAAGCTCCTTTACCAAGTGAGGCAAAAGTCCTGCCCCCTCCACCAAGAGAGGTCTATCTTGATTTTTTATCAAGTAATATCTTACATAAGGAAAAATCTCTTCATAAAAGCGCCATTCTTCATCTGCCATCTCTTC
>CAUULS010000023.1:0-5847 GCA_963546055.1 uncultured Streptococcus sp. | reverse complement strand
AAGTTGACTCGATAGGTAATCAACTCCTGAATCCCTGCATTGATAAAGGGTTTATAACGTCTCCACAATTTGACCATCTTAGAGCTCCTTTCGGTAGAAGCGACGGATAATATCCTCGATATCCGTATCCACCATCTTCAAATCGCGAATTTCAAAATCAGACAGGGTTTGCTTGATAATATCGGCCGACTGGTAGCAGGAACTATCGAATTCAATATTGAGGCTGTTTCCTTGTCTATCAATAGTCATATCAGACATGCCTTCATAGTGAGAAAGGAGATGACTTTGACCTGGCACCAGTTCAAAAGAAAGAGTCTTCATCTTGCCAAAGGTTTCCTTGAGCTGGCTCACCGTTCCATCAAAAATCTCTTGCCCCTTATCAATCATAAAAATCCGATCACAAAGTTGCTCAATGTCGCTCAAGTCGTGAGTGGTCAAGAGAATAGTGGTCTCTTCCTCCTGATTGATTTGGGTAATGGCCCGACGAATATTATCCTTGACCGACACATCCAAGCCAATGGTCGGCTCATCTAAAAAGAGAACCTTAGGATTGTGGAGCAAGGAAGCCGCAATGTCCGCCCGCATCCGTTGGCCAAGTGAAAGAGTCCGCACGGGATCCTTGATAAATTCCTTCAAATCCAAGACTTCATTCAAAAAGTCCATGCGCTTATGAAAGAGCGAGTCTGGCACATCGTAAATTTCTTTTAAGACCGTGTAGGTCTCTTGCAGAGCCAAATCCCACCATAGCTGGGTGCGTTGTCCAAAGACCACTCCAATATCCTTGACATAGTCTTGACGATTATCCTGCGGAATTTTGCCGTTGATTCGACAAAAACCAGATGTCGGTTTCAGAATTCCTGTCAGCATTTTGATGGTTGTCGACTTCCCAGCACCGTTGGCCCCGATAAAGCCTAAAATCTGCCCTTTTGGAACCTCAAAGGTTAAATCCTTGACCGCTTCAAAGGTCTGCTTTTCAGGATGAATAAAGGAGCGCAAAGCCCCCTTCAATCCCGGTTCCTTGACAGCCTTCACAAAATTTTTCTGAAGATGCTCTACTTCTATCATTGCCATACGTTTCTCAATATCCCATCATTCAATTCATGTTACAGATCATTTCCCTACTTAACTCAGGAAAATAGAATCTTATCTCCTCACTATACTACCACTTTTACTTTCAAACGAACATAGGTAATTTAAAAATAATTATCATATTTTGTCACACACCAAAAAAACCCACCTTTACAGGCAGGTTTCTGTTTTGTATTGTTCAGCTAGATTAAGCTTTACCTTCTCATTTCAATTCTTTAGCCAAGATACTCATGTTTTCTTCTAGATTCTCTAGGTAGTTTTTATCATTTTGAGGATCTGCTTCCAAAGGATTGAGAGTTTTTAGCCTGACACCTGTTGACTTGACGAGCGTTTCTGCCACTTTCGACGATGCATTACTTTCGGTAAAAATCGTCTTAACTTTATAGGTTTTCACAAATTCTTGAATTTCAGTAAGCTGCCTTGCATTTGGCTCTTGTTCAGGAGAAATCCCTGCAATACCTAGCTGCTGCAAACCAAACCGCTTTGCTAAATACGAGAACGCAGTATGTTGAGTGACGAAAGTCTTTTGCTTAGCCTTTTCAAAGATTGGTTGGTATTTTTTGGTCAATTCTTGAGCTTTAGCAATGAATTTCTTAGCATTTTTTTGATATATTTCCTTATGTTCTTTATCGAGTTCAGATAGCTTATCCGCAATAATCTGCGCTTCTTCACCAGCTTTTTCAGGATCTAGCCATGTATGAGGATCGTAGAGAGTTTTTTCATCGATTCCTTCGCCAGCTTCCACGTCTTCCAAACCCGGTACACGCTCCAAGGTCATTCCTTCGGATGCTTCCAGCACTTTCACCTTAGATTTTTGCAAATTTGGATCTAGGCTCCCCGCCCATGACTCTAAGGTATGTGAATGATAGACAAAAACATCCGCATCATAGATAGCCGCTATATCATTAGCTGATGGTTCAAATGAATGGATCCCTGTACTAGATTGAATCATGCGAACATCATTCAAATCACCAGATACTTCTTTAACCATGGCATAAACCGGATAAAAACTGGTCACAATCTTCAAACCTTTAGCTTGTTGTTCTTCTTTCTGAGTACACGCTCCCAGCATCAGAGCTAGTATACTCAGCATTAGTAATACTGCAGTTCTTTTTTTCATACAATACTCCTTCACCTCAGCTAATCAGTTACTTCTGTACTTGACACAGAAGCTGAAGAAGCAGATTGCAGCAAGGCTAGCAATTTTTCTGCTTCTGCCATGATGCCATTATTATCCATAGTCCCTAAATTAAGATTATTTCGCAATCCTGTTAAGGTCTCAGTTGCATTGGATTTCAAACTTGGATCCGTCGTCTTTTCAAGTAAGTCTTCCGCCTCTTGCAACTTAGCTTCTACTTTAGCAGTTTCAACTTGAGGTACTTCTGGCTCAGTTGGTGTTTCCTCTTCAACTTCTTCTTGAGGTTTCTCTGGGCTAACAGCATCCTCCTTGTCATCTTTTTTACCTAAAACATGATCACTTGCATTCCCCCATCCATCGCTAGACTGTGGTCGCTCATCTGGATGTTCAACATAATACTTGATAGTTGCAAATAAATCCTCTAATGTATAGCCATTAGGAGCTCGGTAAGTCTTATCATCGAACCAAGCAAATTTGATGTTGTGGTAGTGATCCTTATGAGGGATAATCAGATTACCATTTTTTACTGCTACAGTATGCTCAACATTGTAAGGCAGACGAACGAGTGGTATCCGTTTCTCTCCTTGAACACGTTCGTAGATAGCAGCCGCACTTTCTCCACTTGGATTGGCTTTGGAATCATCTGTTGGTGCAGGTGGAAGCAGACCTTTTTCTTTAGTATACGCCTGAGCAGCTGCTTTTTCTTTAGCTGAAAGACTATCTTTTCCTATCCAGTGACTGTGTCCCATATGAGGGGTTACATAAGCATCTCCTTCGTCACTGATAATATCCCGGGCATCAAAGATATATCCATCAGATGTCGTATATTTGTCAGCCAGCTGGGCTACTCGAACTTCGGTTTCAGTATACTCAATCTGTGAATTTGCTTTGCCGAGACGTTCTGGATGATTGATAGGCGCAAGAAATGCTAATAAGTCATCAATTAATTGCACCTTATCACTTGTTTCATCATTCAAACGCTTCACTAAATCATCCAAGGCTTGAAAATCTGACAAACGTCCCTTATTTTCTAGCAATTGCTGATGGGCCTGAGTCAGAAGACCATATACCTTATCATAAAACTCTTGATCTTTCGGTTCAACTGATTCTTTCTTAGCTTGCAGGACATTAGGTATGCTTTTCTGCTTCGCCAATTTATTTTCAATCGCTGTAATAATCTCTTTAGGCAAGTCTTTAGCTAAAAGATAGCGGGACACTCCTTTATCCTCTAGCACATAACCGTCAGCTATTTTCCTAACGACCTGCTGGATTAAATCCTTATCCAATGAATCCGCATGTTCCAAATTTAACTTTGGAGGAAGAATCGGTTTTAAAGCTGGTTGAGATGGAGTTAGTATCGGAGTTGGTATAGGTCTATAAGGTGTCAATCCTAACATAGGTTTATTAGGCTGACTTATAAGAGGAATTGTCCGAGCAATCTTTTCTTCCAATGCCGACATTTGTGTATAAGGAATAAAGTGATAATGATTACCATGCGGCACTGCCACTCCATTTTGTGTTCGACTAGTAATTTGTGCTGGATCAAAGATCAAGCCATCTGATTCAACATGACGCTGACTAAGTGGAAGATTATAAAGTTGCTGAAGGAGACCCTTAACATCTTCTCCTTGACTCGGTTGATAGTTGTTTAAAATTTGAGTAAAAGTAGGTTGTGTCTGTATCCAGCCACTGCTTCCATTATTATACGAACGGCTGACTACAGTACTAGCTACTTTTCCTCTACCTGATAGGTAAGCTTGAGCTGCAGCTAGCTCACTAGGCGACAAATCACTCTTTGGGATATAGTGAAAATGATCACCATGAGGTACAATATACGCATCTCCCGTATCCTCAATAATGTCTGAAGCATTAAAAACATAGCCATCATCTGTTGTATAACGGCCTTGAGCTCTAGCTGTTGCTACTTCATTGCTTATTTTCGTAACATTATGACCATGTTCCTGCTTTTGACGATTAATCTCTTCCTTACTGCGAATATTATCCGCGCGAGCTATATCTTTCAGATAAACATAATATTGGCCATTAACCTTGATAACATATCCACCCTTGACTTCATTGACAATATCCTCAGTCCTAAGTTGATAGTTGGGATCTTTCATCAAAAGATCTTCGCTGAAAATAGCATCATATGGAACTTTCCCATTATAATAATGATAGTGATCACCATGAGAAGTGACATAACCCTGATCAGTAATTTTGATAACAATCTGCTCCGCGTTAATCCCCTCTTTTTTGCTTACTTCGTCAGGCGTTAACTCCTCAGACTTTTGAACACCTTGCTTACCATCAATATAGCTAACTCGATTGGATTTTTTAATCGAACTGTTTGCCTGATAATAACCTAACTGATGAGCAAAAAGACCCACAATAGCAATGACAACAATTCCTATTAAGTATTTCTTATTTTTTTCCATTGAATATCACTTTCTTTTTTGATTACATAGAATTCGCTAAAACCTATCACAATTTACAATTAACTCATAATATACCCCCAAAGAAATCATCTAAATATTTTTTTCTATAAAATATAGCAGAAACTCAATTTTTAACAACTTATTAAATTCTTTAACTAGTTAATTAACTGGTTAATATTTTACTCCTCATCATCTAGTCTGTCAAGATTTTTTTATTAGATTGTAAGAAAAATATTATTTATTCTTTACTTGTCCAATTATCATAATACAAAAAACCCACCCTTACGGGCAGGTTTCTATTTTGTATGGTTAAGCTAGATTAAGCTTTACCTTCTGAACCGAATACGTCGATACGTTCTTCAACTGATGCTTGGATAGCTTTTACACCGTCAGCCAAGAATTTACGTGGGTCGAAGAGTTTCTTCTTGTCGTATTCTGCTTCGTTTGCTTCGTAGTCACGAGCAAATTTACGAGTTGCGTTAGCGAATGCGATTTGGCATTCAGTGTTAACGTTAACTTTCGCAACACCAAGTTTGATCGCTGCTTGGATTTGGTCATCAGGAATACCTGAACCACCGTGCAATACGATTGGGAAACCTGGAAGAGCTTCTGTCAATTTCTTCAAGTGGTCAAGGTCAAGACCTTCCCAGTTTGCTGGGTATGGACCGTGGATGTTACCGATACCAGCCGCCAAGAAGTCAATTCCAGTTTCAACCATTGCTTTAGCATCTTCGATTGGAGCCAATTCACCTTTACCGATGATACCGTCTTCTTCACCACCGATAGTACCAACTTCAGCTTCTACTGAGATACCTTTAGCGTGTGCTTTTTCAACAACGTCTTTAGCCAATTTAAGGTTTTCTTCAACTGGAAGGTGTGAGCCGTCAAACATGATTGAAGTATAACCAACTTCGATACACTCAAGTGCATCTTCGTAGTGACCATGGTCCAAGTGAATCGCAACTGGTACAGTGATACCCATTGACTCAACAAGGTTTTCGATAAGGGTTTTACATACTTTGTAACCACCCATGTATTTAGCAGCACCCATTGAAGTTTGGATCAAAACTGGAGCTTTTTTAGCTTCTGCTGCACGCAAGATAGCTTGAGTCCACTCAAGGTTGTTTGTATTAAATCCACCAACTGCATAACCATTGTCACGAGCTGCTTGGACAAATTTTTCTG
>CAUULS010000022.1:0-14382 GCA_963546055.1 uncultured Streptococcus sp. | reverse complement strand
TAAGAATACGTTTACGACGTTTGCGTGATACAACGCCACCTTTAACACGTGCCATGTTTTATTTCCTCCAAATATTTCCTAGATAATTGTTACAAAATCTCTTATTTAAGACCTGTAAGCATTGCTTTGATACGTTTGAAATCTCCTGCATGCACCATAGATGCTTTACGAAGATGACGACGTTGTTTTTTAGTTTTTCCGTGGAAACGGTGAGAAGTGTAAGCACGGAAACGTTTCAAGCCACCAGAACCTGTACGTTTGAAACGTTTAGCTGATGCGCGGTGTGTTTTTTGTTTTGGCATGATTTTTTCTCCTTTATTTAACTTTCTGACAATTATTTTTTGTCAGTTGCTGGCGCCAACTGCATGAACATTTGGCGTCCATCCATTTTAGCACGTTGTTCGATGATTGCAATATCTTGTGTTGCTTCAGCAAACTCGGCTAAAACTTTTGCACCAATTTCTTTATGGGTGATCATACGCCCTTTAAAGCGAATGGATACCTTAACTTTGTTCCCTTTTTCAAGGAACTTGCGAGCATTGCGAAGTTTCGTTTCGAAATCACCCTTATCGATAACTGGGCTCAAACGAACTTCTTTCACGGTCACAACGCTTTGTTTTTTGCGTTGCTCTTTTTGTTTCTTCTGGTACTCAAATTTGAACTTACCGTAGTCCATAATTTTAGCAACAGGCGGTTTTGCTTGGGGTTGAATCAATACTAAGTCAACATTTGCACTATCAGCCAATGCTTGCGCTTCGCTGAGTGGCTTGATGCCTAGCTGTTCTCCCTCAAGACCGATCAAGCGAACTTCACGTACACGAATTTCATCATTGATGAATAAGTCTTGCTTTGCTATGGTTTTCACCTCTTTTTTATTATTAGAGAAAAACAAGAGCGGGCTCGTAATGATACAAGCCCGCACGTTATGATAGCGTTTCTTAGAAACTTTTCATCCGTAGGGCCAGGCAACTTGATGTCACAAGGCGAGAAGCTCTCACTTCTGCTTTTCTCAACTTTTATATGATACCAAGTTTTCTATCCCTTGTCAAGATAAAAAGTCATTTTTTAAAAAAACTTTCTGTTTTCTTCTTGATGTCCGCATCAAAAAGAGAGAACCTAGTTGGTTCCCTCCCTGTGTTAGTTTTTTCCTCACCTTCCTGATAGGAACGCTAAGACCTATTAACAACTTCCTTTTTACGTGAACTTCCCCATCTTTCGATAAGTAAAATCCCCACTAACAAAAGGATAAGCAGGCAAGGAAGTAAGACCATCCCCATGCTCCAATGTAGATTGACGTTATCAATTTGCTTAGGTAATCTTCCAGACAAAATCTCCACTGAACGCAAGTAAGTAAAGGGAAGCAGATGTGCAATCTTTTGAAGAGGCTGAATTGTTTGAATACCAAACAATAAGCCAACAATCCCAATAAGTGAAAGAAAGAGGACAGGCATTTTTTGCTTGAAAAAGTAAGCAATCAAGTACACTACTTCCACAATGACGATAAAGGCTAAGAAAGCTAAGAGCAAGCCAGGAAATAACACATCTTGTATTTTTCCAATGGTTACCTCTTGATTCGTTAAGCTATATATCGGGTAGGGATAATCTAACTGTCCAAAACCACTTATCAGACTTCCCACTAGAAAAGAAAATCCACAGATTCCAATAAACAGCACGGTTACATAGTTCACCCCAACTCCCAGAGAGGATATTGCAAATGTCACTTTTGAAAAAGGATATAACTGAGCTGTATCGAGATTATTTTGATATCTTTCTGCAAACAGTTGCGTTAGCATAAAAATAATACCAATCACAAACAAGCTTGGGATGATAGCCTCTAAAATCCAGAGAATCTGATCAATCCCGTGGGTCGGATAGTCTAAATTGTGGGCTTTTATGTTCAAGGGATACAGGGCTTGATAAATCTTTCGTTCGCGGTCAACCGCCATTTTTAAGTCAGAGCTAGAAGTCGATTCCTTCGATACAATTTCATAACTCTTTTCCTCATCTTGCCACTGCAAATAGTAGGCTTCTTTCCAGCGCCCTTCTTTTAATAAAGTTAGAATTTCTTTCTTTCTCATCAAAAGATTCTTTTGCAAGTCTAAATTATTTTTAGCAAACTGGTATTCCTCCGAGCTGGTGTCAGACATTTGGGAGAGTTTCTCTTCATTTTCA
Organism: uncultured Streptococcus sp.; assembly: GCA_963546055.1. Taxonomy (GTDB): domain Bacteria; phylum Bacillota; class Bacilli; order Lactobacillales; family Streptococcaceae; genus Streptococcus. The sequence continues at coordinate 12,210 of CAUULS010000022.1, read as the reverse complement.
TTGATAGCTCTCTCGTTAGCTGCAATACGACTTTCCAACCTGCTCTCCAAGCTGTGTGAGTTTGCAGTCTGACTATGTAAATAAAAGGTAACACCGAGTACAGATGCAAATAAAAGTAAGATAATCCAGTTTAAACGACTTTTGAAAACTTTTTTTAACAAAAATAGGCTAATATCTTTCATAACGGAACCTCTTCTATCTGCCCCTGATGAATGGTTACCATGCTATCGCAAATCTCCATTAACTCCTCTTTGTAGTGGGAACTCAAAAGAACCAGCTGTTCTTTTCTATCGATTTGTGCCAGCCTATCAAAAAACTTCTGTCGATAATACTCATCTAAGCCATTTGTTATCTCATCCATGAGCCAGCATTTCGCCTGACTGAGGAAATACATAGCAATCACCAAGCGTTGCTTCATGCCTAAGGAATACTTGCGGATGGGAAGGTTGATATAGTCAGACATTTCCCAATAGGCGATTTCGTCCCCCAAGTTTAGGTCTGACTTCCAGATATTTTTTATGAGACGAAGGTAGTCCATCCCACTTAAGTTTCCATCCAGCCATTCAGCGCTCTCATAATAAAACAAAGAAGGAGGGGCTGCGATATGTCCACTACTAAGGGGAAGCAACTTGCTAATAGCTCGGAACAGGGTCGTCTTTCCCGAGCCATTGATAGCAAGAAGGCCATAAATCCTACCTTTTTTAAAGGTGAAATCCGCATCTTGCAAGATGACTTGTCGCGTTTTTAAGGTAACATGAGTAAGATTTAACATATCCAGCCCTCCTTTTTCTCACTCTTTAACGATTAATAACCTCCGCTGTAGTAGTTTATGACTTCATAACGATGGTAATTCCATCCTCCGCCAATTTTATACTCATCGTAGCCTTTATAACGAGACCATGATGGGATAGAAATGTATTGATGGTTGTGATAATTCATACTATACTCAAAAGCGGTATTCCAATCATACCAATATTTTTTAGTGACTGTCACAGCAGATACACTGGACTGAAAAAGACCAACAAATAACAAACTAGCTAATAAAGCGACTTTTGCTGATTTTTCATGTTTTCATTGCATTTATATCTTTACTATTGGAAACACTTTCATTATATCGTTTTTCTCGGTATTATGCAACAGACTTTAGTTTATTTCACTAATATATAACATTTTCTTTCTAACGAACACTTTCAATTCGCCAACTTTTCCACCCTTTAAACCGTATAGCTCCGTTCTGGTCTGTTCGGTAAATCTTACTCTTGATGGTTTCCAGTCGTGTCAAGGTTTCCTGATGGGGGATCTTCAAGCGATTGTTCTTTCCAACTGAGATGAGTGTAATTTCTGGTTTGAGTTTTTCTAGAAAAATTGGATTTGATGCTGTTTTAGCACCGTGCTGGCCAGCTTTCAAGACATCCACTTCTATGTCAGGGTATTGCTTTAGAAGATCCTTCTCTCCCTTCTCTTTCAAGTTTCCAGTAAAGAGAAAGTGCTTATCCAAAAGTTTCCCATAAAGAAGGAGAGAATCATCATAACTTCCATCTCCAATTTTCCTTGGAGATAGGACTTCTAAGTAACCGCCAAAAATCGGCAAGTTCTCCCCTGTCGTCACACTTCGCACCTTGGTGTTAGTCGCTTGTAGTTCTGCTACAAATTCCTTCTGTGTTAGACTTCCTTTTGATACTAAAATCTCCCCTACATGGAAAGCCTTGGTCACCTCCAGCAAATCACCAACATGTTCTTTATCAGTGTTGGTCAAAACAAGCTGGTCTATCTTGGCTACTCCGCGACTTTTTAGATAGGGAATCAGGGTTCGCTGGGCATTGCTGGTTGTCGACTTTTCTTGCCAATCCTCAACTTTCTTATCAGATTCTGCCTTGCCGCCCACATCTATGAGGATGGTTTTACCAGTCACATCCCGTAGAAAAATACTTTCCCCCTGCCCTACATCCAGCATAGTGATTTCATTTTCCAGTGGATGTTTGGTCAAGAAAAAGAGCCCCACGATAAAGAGACTAAACCCTGCTAGTCTTTTGATGTTTTTTCTCATATCATAGACCAAGGCTAATGAAACTAAGAGAAGAATCAAAAGCCATGCATTGGGTTGTCCAAAGACCAAGGGCCTATTTGCCATCTGCGATACCAAGCGAATGATGCTCTCCAACCATTCAAAGACAAGGTTAAGCTGAGTAGCAGGATAAACAAAAGACAGAATGAATAAGATAGACAAAAGCGGTAAGAAGACTAAGTCAAACAAAAATGAAAAGACAAATGTTAAAAGAATTGACCAAGACTGAAATTCTGCAAAATAGAAGGATAGAATGGGCAATATTCCCAAGGAAATGACCAGACTTTCTCTGGCAACAGCCTTGAGCCCCTCCCCTTCTTTGCTTATCATAGTCAAGATAAAAGCGTAGGCACAGGACAAGACACCTCCTGCCGTCAGGAAAAAGTTAGGCATGATGATAAAGAGGACAAGAACCGTCAAGGCAAAATTATCCAAGCCCTTAACACCATGTTGGGCTAGTAACTTTTGCAAGAGACTGCGGATGACCGAAGCCGAGAATCCTGTCAAACCTGCATAGATAAGAGAAAAAGGATAAGTCAGCCACTTCAACTTTTCTTGAGTCAAGCCCAGACGCAAGAGGAGTTTCTTAAAGGCATCCATAAAGAAGCCTACCTGCATACCCGACAAGGCAAAGAGATGGATAATCCCTAGACTAGAATAAAGCTCATTCATCTCTTCAAAGTCGGTATCCAAATGTCCTAGTAACAGCCCCGTCATGTAGTTGCGCATAGGATCTGGAAAGTGCGTCTTGATCCAAACTACAGCCTTTCGACGTAAACGGGACAGATTTTCTCCTATATCCCAACTGCTAACCTTTTTGAGTGACTGGATTTTTTTGATATTGAGAGTCTGATAAATTCCCTGAGTCTTCAGGTAGGCTTGGTAGTCAAAGCCACCAAAATTCCGCTGCCCTTCTGGCTCGGACAGTTTTCCTTCTAGTTCTATCTCATAAAGATCTGTCAAGGCTTGAAATTGCTCTTTATCCTCCTCGGACTGGAGTTTATAGTAAACTTGGAAGGTGCGACCGTCAGCCTTGCCCCGAAAGGATAGACTGTCTCCATTTACTTTGATAGTATCTGGTAAAATCCTCACCTTTTCAACATAAGCGACTAAGTTTTGACTTGCTTGAATCTGTTGCCAGTTTTGAAACAGAAACCAAGAGCCAAAGAGTCCACAAATCGCTAGAACTTTGCCTGCAGATTTCCACGAAAATTGGAAAAAGAGACAGATGAGTAGAAAAACAAAACCTAGTAGTGCGAGATAAGATACCGAGAAAATGGCATAGTAAAGCCAAAGTAACAAAAAGCCCAGATAGATTAAGGGGATAGGAAGAGTCTTAATCCACTGTAACATAATCTTTTAACTTTTCTATGGTCTTTGCACCAATACCAGAGACCTTCTTGAGTTCGTCTACCGACTTGAACTTGCCATTTGCCTCACGATGGTCGATAATGTCCTGAGCTCGTTTTCCTCCAAGTCCTTTGACCTGCTTGAGCTCTTCCAGACTAGCTTTGTTTAGGTTGACCTTCTTTTCTTTACTGGTCGAAGAAGGCGTTCCAGAGGCAGTCTGCTGACTAGCTGCTTCTTCCCCCTTAGTTGGAACATAGACAAGAGCCTCGTCACTGACTTTCTGAGCAAGATTGAGCGATTTACTATCTGCTTCCTCTGTCAAGCCACCCGCCTTCTGAACAGCATCATGAACTCGACTCCCAACTGGCAAATCATAGATACCCGGCGATTTAACTGCACCTTTGACATCCACTGTGATCAGATCTTGTTCGGGAGACTCTTCCTTTTCCTCCTTCTTCACTTCTTTTTCGGTAGATGAATCCTTTGAAACAGCCGCAACTTCAGCCTGCAAATTTGTTTCCTTAGCGGGTTCTGGCGTGCTAGGCTTCAGTAAGAAAAAGGCCCCCAAAGCCAAACCTAAAACAGCACAGATGGCAATGATTTTATACTCTTTGATTTTCTCGATAATTGCTTCCATATTTTCTCCTCTCTTTGATTATTCGTAAGAGGAAGAAAAAACAGTCGAAAATTTCTTTTCAACTGCTTACTTATTCGCAAAATAGTCTTCCTTGGTCAAGACATAATGAACTCTTGTGACGATTCGACCTTCCTCATGCAAATCAAGAGCTGCATACTCTTCGTCATGAGAATAACTCATACCGGACTTCTCCATCACTCTACCAGAAGCTGGATTTGCTTTGTCATGAACAGCTATCAACTTATTCATCCCTATCTTCTCAAAAGCTAGTTCAATCACGGCTCGAGTGGCTTCTGTTGTCAATCCTTGCTTCCAATATTTTTTATTAATAATATAACCAATAGCAGCCTTTTTTAAGACTGTGTCAATCTTGTGCAGGTCAATGGTACCGATAAACTGACCATTGCTTTTTAGTTCAATCCCCCAGCGTCCCAAGGGATTAACCAAGTAGAACTGAGCAATGTTATTCTTGGTTTCTTCCAAGCTTTGATTGGTTGGAAAAGTGTAGCGCGTATTTTCTCTGTCTGAGACATACTCAAACATAGCTTCTGCATCGTCCAAGGTTACAGGTCGGAGTAATAAACGTTCTGTCTCCACTATTGGATACTGGGCTAGTTTTAAAAAGATTGATTCCATACACACTTCCCCCTATTTACAAGTATTTTCCTACTAGCTTATCAAAAAAAGCTCATCAAAGCAAAAGTTTTTCTTGATTTTCGAAACAGTTTTATATAAAATAAAAACATCACGATAATCGGGTTTCTCTGTGATGTTTGATTTTAAAGACCCGAATTTAGAAAATGGAGTAAACCTATATGTTAATCGGAATTCCAAAAGAAATTAAGAACAATGAAAACCGTGTTGCCTTAACACCTGCTGGTGTTTATAGCCTAGTTGGTCGTGGTCATCGTGTCCTTATCGAAACAAACGCTGGTCTCGGTTCTGGCTTTACTGACGCTGACTATCAAAAGCAAGGAGCTGAGATTGTCGCTACTGCTGGTGAAGCTTGGGCAGCAGAGTTAGTCGTGAAAGTAAAAGAACCACTAGCTTCTGAATATGGTTACTTGCGCAACGATCTTCTCCTCTTCACCTACTTGCACATGGCTGCTGCTCCAGAATTGGCAGATGCTATGTTAACAGCCAAAACAACAGGAATTGCCTATGAAACTGTTCGTGACAATCAAGGACAACTACCACTCCTCGTTCCTATGAGTGAGGTTGCAGGTCGTATGGCTGTTCAAATCGGAGCTCACTTCCTTACTAAGCAAGCTGGTGGCTCTGGTGTCCTCCTTGGTGGTGTACCAGGTGTTCCAAAAGGAAAAGTAACCATTATCGGTGGCGGTGTTGTCGGGACACATGCTGCCCGCATCGCTCTTGGACTCGGTGCTCAAGTGACTATTTTAGATATCAGTGCCAAACGACTCTCAGTGCTAGAGGAAGTCTTTGGTAACCAAATCCAAACTCTTATGTCAAATTCTTTCAACATTGAAGCCAGTGTGAAAGATGCTGATGTGGTAATTGGAGCGGTTCTCATCCCTGGTGCCAAAGCACCGAAATTGGTGACAGATGAGATGGTCAAACAAATGCGTCCAGGCTCTGTCATCGTTGACGTTGCTGTTGACCAAGGTGGCGTTATCGAGACAGCTGACCGAGTGACCACGCACGATGAACCCGTCTATGAAAAACACGGTGTTCTCCACTATGCCGTTGCCAATATCCCTGGTGCGGTTGCTCGTACTTCAACCATCGCCCTAACCAATGTCACTCTTCCTTATATCGAAGCTTTGGCTGGCAAAGGATTCGCAAAAGCAATCTCTGAAGATGAGGGCTTGCGTCAAGGTGTGACCACTTATCAAGGTTACTTAACTAGCCTACCAGTTGCCGAAGGACTCGATAAAGATCATACGTCTATCGACGAACTTGTTTAAAGCTAGACACTCATTAAAAAGAAAAAGAGCAGTTCCGTTTGTACTGCTCTTCTTTTGTTATTCTGTCTCTTCCTTCTTTTCTTCATTTTTAACTGGAGCTGGTTCATAAGCTCGGATAATCTGAGCGACAACCGGATGGCGAACCACATCCTTGGCTGAAAAATGAACAAAGTCGATTTGGTGAATGTTCTTGAGCTTTTCTTGAGCATCAATCAAACCGGACTTAACATTGCGTGGTAGGTCAATCTGGCTGATATCTCCATTGACAATCATCTTCGAATTAAAGCCTAAACGAGTCAGGAACATCTTCATCTGCATGATGGTCGTATTTTGTGCCTCATCTAAAATGACAAAAGCATCATCCAAGGTCCGACCACGCATATAGGCAAGGGGCGCGATTTCGATAATTTCACGCTCCATGAGACGGGTCGTTTGGTCTTTCCCGAGAATCTGGTACAAAGCATCGTAAACAGGTCGAAGATAAGGATCCACCTTCTCCTTGAGATCACCCGGAAGAAATCCTAGACTCTCACCTGCTTCCACTGCTGGACGAGTAAGGATAATCCGCTTGACTTGCCCACGTTTAAGGGCTGTCACTGCCAAGGTCACTGCAAGAAAGGTCTTCCCTGTCCCTGCTGGTCCGATTCCAAAGGTCACATCATGCTGTTTGACACTGTCCACATAAAGCTTTTGACCTAAGGTTTTGACACGGATCGGCTTCCCTGTATTGTCCTTGATAATTTCTTCTTCGTAAAGGGCGACAAACTTGTCGATTTCATCGTTTTTGACCATGCTAATCGCAGTCACCACATCTGGCGTGCCAACGGTCATTCCTCGATTTACCAAGACCATCAAAGCCTGGATAACCTGACGGGCTTCCTCACAGGCAGTCTCTTCTCCCAAAACCTGCACAATCTCCGTACGAGCATGAATCACCACATCGAGCTCTTCTTCCATCAAACGAAGATGGCGCTCATTGGAACCAAAAAGATGGAACAAGTCATCTGGGTGACTTAGTTGAATGTCTATTGAATGTTCCTTCAAATAAAGAACCTCTCTAATCCGTTTATTTCTTTTTATTATAGCAAAGAGAACAATAAAATACTAGCCTCATCTCATTGTCTCTAGTGTTCTAAGTATTCTTGCCAGATGGCATCAAAATCTCCTAGGTTAAAAGAGAAACTGGCATGCTCCTCCAAAAAGCGACTCACCTCATCAAAATCATCCGTGTGTTTTGGAAAAGCTGACTCCTCAAAAGCGAGGTCTGCCAAGATGGCTTTGGGGCTATTACTTTTAGGATTGCGCTCAGTCATGAGCCAAGTGTAAAATGATTTTCTCAATTCTTTCTCCTATCAAGAGTTTTTTGATGACACTTTTCTGATTCTTGAAAATTACTGGACTTAGCCTCTGAAACGTAGTGGTTTATAAAATCTGTTTTCGCATCTGTATAGGCGTCTCGATTGTGTTCAAATTTTTTCCACAAACTTAGTTTTAATTCCTGATACGCTTGGACGACATCTGGATGCTGGCAGAGATAATCTCTAAAATAAATCTCGTCATGATCTCCCGTCATTCGCAAATGTAAATGAAAAACTTTCTCAGCAAATCCCTGCTCTGTATAGCCTTTATTTAGCGAAATCCTGTTAGGACTCTCCGACATCACTAGCCACCCATTCTTCACCAATAAATCCCTAACTCTTGCTAAATCCTCTATTCTACCTACTTCTAACAGAATATCAACGATATTTTTGGCCCAAATATTAGGGATAGCAGTGCTACCGATATGTTCTATTCTTTTAATAACATTTGCACCCAATATTTTTTTCAGACTTGTTTTTTCCGATTCATACCAGTCTTTCCACTCTGACCTGTGCTCTACTAGAAAAATAGGAAAAAGTTGCCAGAGTTCCTCTAAACTCATTTCTTCAAGTTTCTTTATCATGTCTATAAGGTTTAAATCAACTCTGTCCCAAACTGATCTTGCTTGATTTTACCAGCCTTCATCAAGCCACCGAGTGCTTTCTTGAACTGACCTTTAGAAATGCCAAAGGTTGCCTTGATGTCTTCAGGAGATGACTTATCATTTAAGGTCATGAAACCGCCATTGCTTTCCAAGTAGGTCAAAATCATCTGAGCATCATTTTCCAACATTTCAAAGGAACGTGGTTTGAGGGATAGGTTCAAGGTACGATCCACTTCACGGAAACCGATGACACGCGCATCTAGCACTTGCCCCAAACGTGGCTCTGCGTAACGTTCACTTGGGTGAATGAAACCAAGCATGTTATTCTCTGGTAGGTAAACAAATGTTCCTGACAGCTTGAGACGGTAAACAATGGCTGGCCAGTTTTGGTTCTGCATGTTGTTGTAAGCAGGACGAGCCAGACGTTGGAAGTCTTCCTGATACGCCAAAAGTCCCCAGATTCGGTCTTTCTTGTCCACTTCAAGACGGATGTAAAGTTTATCACCTTTCTTAGGCCAGAGTTCCTTGAGCTCAGGGAGGATATCGAGTGACACAACGATTTCCTTATCAGGTAGACCGGTATCGACAAAGACACCCAAGTCCTTTCGAACTTCTGTTACGGTTCCCCAACCAAATTGGTCCTGAGTCGCAGTAACTTCTTGAGTGGTCAAGCGGAGTTTTTGCTTCATATCCGTGTAGGCAAAACCTTTGACCGTATCCCCTACTGTATGTTGACCTTCTTCTTTAGCAAGAGCATAGGTCTGACCATCCTTTTGCACAAAGTAAAAACGGTCATTTTCATCGATGATGAGTCCAACGATAAAACTTGCAAGATTTGTATTCATATTTCCTTCTTTCGAATAAAACTCAGCCAGCAATGCCAACTGAGTTTTTCTGTTTATTTTTAGACTTCCAAGATTTCTTTTTCTTTATTGGCAGTCATGTCGTCGATGTGTTTCACAGCATCGTCTGTTACTTTTTGAATATCTTTTTCAAGAGTCTTCAATTCGTCTTCAGTGATTTCTTTTGCTTTTTCTTGTTTCTTAGCTTCATCCATAGCATCACGACGGATATTGCGGACAGCCACTTTAGCATTTTCACCGACCTTCTTCACTTCTTTGGCAAGGTCACGACGAGTTTCTTCTGTAAGAGCTGGGATAACCAAGCGGATCACAGAACCGTCATTAGCTGGTGTAATACCAAGATCAGAAGCGTTCAAGGCACGTTCGATGTCTTTCAATGAAGACTTGTCAAATGGTGTTACCAACAAGACACGCGCTTCTGGAATAGTAATTGAAGCGATTTGGTTAAGAGGAGTTTCAACTCCATAGTATTCTACGTGGATACGGTCTAGCAAGCTTGCGTTGGCACGACCGGCACGGATACCTCCAAATTCACGAGCAAGTGATTGGTGAGACTGGGTCATTCTCTCTTTAGCTTTTTCTACAATTGCGTTAGCCATAATTTTCTTATTCCTTTTCTTCGATATTGTTTGAAACTGTTGTTCCGATATTTTCACCAAATACGACACGTTTGATGTTGCCTGGTTGGTTCATGTTAAAGACAACCAAGTCAATGTCGTTGTCCATAGAGAGGGTTGAAGCTGTTGAATCCATGATACGAAGACCTTTGTTGATAACGTCACGGTGGGTCAATTCTTCAAATTTAACAGCTGTCTTGTCTTTCTTAGGATCGGCATTGTAAACACCATCTACGCCATTTTTAGCCATAAGAATGGCATCCGCTTCGATTTCAGCTGCACGAAGGGCTGCTGTTGTATCTGTTGAGAAGTAAGGTGAACCAATTCCAGCACCAAAGATAACAATACGGCCTTTTTCAAGGTGACGAAGGGCACGTCCACGTACGTAAGGTTCTGCAACTTGTTGCATAGAGATAGCTGTTTGAACACGCGTATCGACTCCTACTTGCTGCAATGAATCTGCCATCACAAGAGCATTCATAACAGTCCCAAGCATTCCAGTGTAATCAGCCTGAACGCGGTCCATACCTGCCTCTGCTGCAGGTTCTCCACGCCAGAGATTTCCTCCACCAATTACAAGGGCAATTTCGATCCCTAGACTATGAACTTCTTGAATCTCTTTTGCAATTTTTTGAACTGTTTGGATATCAATCCCTACGCCACGTTCACCAGCAAGGGCTTCACCTGATAACTTGATTAAAATACGTTTATACTTGGGGTTCGCCATTTTTACTCTCCTTTTTTCATCCTACCTATTTTATCACAATTTCTAAGATTTTTATAGTATCATGAGCAATTCTTTCAAAAAAATTAGACCGTTAAAAATTCCTCTAAGTCAGTAAGAGCACGCTCTGCAATTTTTTCATAACGAGACTTCTTATCACGGATACGCTCGCCTTCTAACTCCTTGATAATCCCAAAATTGACATTCATTGGTTGGAAGTGTTTGCTGTCAGCATGGGTGATGTAATGAGCTAGACTTCCAATCGCTGTGGTCTCTGGGAATATAGCCTCGCTTTCTCCCTTGAAGAGTCGAGCCGCGTTAATACCTGCAACTAGACCTGAGGCTGCTGACTCGACATAGCCTTCCACACCCGTCATCTGGCCAGCAAAGAAGAGGTTGGGCTGTTTCTTAGAACGATAGGTTTGCTCAAGAAGATTTGGTGAATCCATGTAAGAATTGCGGTGCATGACCCCATAACGGACGAACTCTGCATTTTCAAGACCAGGAATCATTTGGAAAACACGCTTTTGCTCCCCCCATTTGAGGTGGGTTTGGAATCCAACGATATTATAGAGACTACCTGCAGCATTATCCTGACGAAGCTGGACAACCGCATAAGGTGTTTTAAATTCCCCGTCACGAGGTCCTGTATAGTCGTCTGGATACTCAAGACCGACTGGCTTCATAGGACCATAAAGCATGGTTTTGATGCCCCGTTTTGCCATGACTTCAATAGGCATACAGCCTTCAAAGTACTTTTCTTTTTCAAAGGAATTCAATGGAGCTTCCTCTGCATTGACCAAGGCTTCATGGAAATCCATAAACTCTTGTTTTGTCATTGGAGCGTTGAGATAGGCCGCTTCTCCCTTGTCATAACGAGATTTAAGGTAGACCTTGTTCATATCAATGGTATTGACATCTACGATTGGAGCTGCAGCATCATAGAAATAAAAACCGTCTCCGTCATTAAGAGCATGAATCTTCTCAGCTAGAGAGTCACTAGTCAAAGGACCAGTAGCGACAACCGTAATAACATCTGACGGCAATTCTGTAATTTCATCACGAACCACTTCAATCAAGGGATGGTTGGCTACTTTTTCGGTCACCATTTGGGAGAAACCGTCACGGTCCACTGCAAGGGCTCCACCAGCAGGAACCCGTGTTGCCTCAGCAGATTCCAAGATAACAGAACCCAAACGACGCATTTCTTCCTTGAGAAGCCCAACAGCATTTGTCAGAGCATCTCCACGCAAGGAATTGGAACAAACCAACTCAGCAAAATTGTCTGTTTTGTGCTGGGGCGTTGACTTGATGCCTCGCATTTCATAGAGTTTAACTGGAATACCACGCTCTGCGATTTGGTAGGCTGCTTCAGAACCAGCCAATCCCGCTCCGATAACATTGATATAAGATTGAGACATAAGACTTCTTTTACCATTATGGGAGAAAAATCCGTTCTTCCTTTTTCAGGCTTTTAGTAACAGCCTCCCATAAACTTTCTATAAATAATCACTCCTACTAGTATAACAAAAAAGGTAGACAGAAAGAACTAAAAAGGTCTATAGATTAAAAATAAGTCCACAAATAAACCCCAGATAGCCTAAGGCTATCTGGGGTTCTTGTTTCAATCGCTAGAATGGGAACAAGCATTCCATTTTAGACAGTTCCTGAAACTTAATCCTCTAGGTCCATTTCAGAAGCTGCTGATTTCTTCTTCTTGCCAAGAAGAGAGGCAGTTGCCAAGGCAGCTACTCCTAATCCAAGACCAGCAAATTGGTTACTTGCAGTTCCTGTATTTGGAAGTTTTCTACCGTTTGAACGTCCTGGTCCAGCAGGTTGTTGTGCAGGAGCTTGTGAGTGGTTCAATGCACTTGAGATTGAAGCACTGTCAGACAAGCTAGCTGAGGTACTTACGCTGTTGCTCAAGCTTTCTGAAGCACTTGCTGAAGTTGAGGCATCACCTGAACCATTGCTTGTACTTGTTGAAGCTGAACCGCTACCTGAGTTATTGCTTGCACTGATTGAAGCTGATTGGCTTGCAGATACTGATGCGCTAGTTGATT
>CAUULS010000021.1:0-19001 GCA_963546055.1 uncultured Streptococcus sp. | reverse complement strand
CTGCGACTCGTCATCCGCGGGTGGTGGAGTTTATGGCTGACATCATCCGTTTTGTGGAAGACTTGATTGAAAAAGGCTATGCTTATGAGAACCAAGGGGATGTTTACTTCCGTGTGGAAAAATCTCATAACTATGCCAAATTGGCCAATAAAACCTTGGAAGATTTGGAGCTGGGTGCTTCAGGTCGTACCGATGAAGAAACAGCTCGTAAGGAAAATCCTGTAGACTTTGCTTTATGGAAAGCTGCAAAACTAGGAGAGATTTCATGGGACAGTCCTTGGGGACCTGGTCGTCCTGGTTGGCACATCGAGTGTTCGGTCATGTCAACTGAAATTTTGGGAGATACCATTGATATCCACGGTGGTGGAGCTGACCTTGAGTTCCCTCACCATACCAACGAAATTGCCCAGTCAGAAGCTAAAACAGGTAAGACCTTTGCCAACTACTGGATGCACAATGGTTTTGTCAATATCGACAATGTTAAGATGTCCAAGTCCTTGGGGAACTTTATCACCGTGCATGATGCCCTCAAGACCATCGACGGCCAAGTGCTTCGTTTCTTCTTTGCGACTCAGCATTACCGCAAGCCTATCAACTTTACGGAAAAGGCAGTTCGCGATGCCGAGACTAATCTCAAGTATCTAAAAAATACTTACGAACAACCATTTACAGGAACTGTGGATACTCAAGAGTTACAAGACTTTAAAGATAAGTTTGTAGCCGCTATGGATGAGGATTTCAACTCTGCCAACGGTATCACAGTTGTCTTTGAAATGGCCAAGTGGATTAACTCGGGCAACTATGATGCAGCGGTCAAGGAAGCTCTTGCGGCTATGTTAGAAGTCTTTGGTATTGTCTTTGTTGAGGAAGTCTTAGATGAAGAGATTGAAACCTTGATTCAAAAACGCCAAGAAGCGCGTGCCAATCGGGACTTTGCGACGGCTGACCAAATCCGTGACCAACTGGCTGCTCAAGGGATTAAACTACTTGACACCAAGGATGGAGTGAGGTGGACGCGTGATTGATGTCAATCTCATTAATGGGATTGCGCTAGCTTTTGAGGGGGATGCGGTTTATTCCATGTATATTCGCCGCCACCTCATCCTTAAAGGCATGACCAAGCCCAACAAACTCCATCAAGAGGCGACCAAGTATGTCTCAGCCAAGGCTCAGGCTCGGCTGATTTCCCTGATGTTGGAGGAGCAAGTCCTTACGGAAAAAGAAGAAGAAATCTATAAACGAGGCCGCAACACCAATAGTCATACCAAGGCAAAGAACGCAGATGTAGTGACTTACCGTATGTCCACAGGTTTTGAAGCAGTCATGGGCTATCTTCATATGACCGAAAATGTGGAGCGCCTAGAAACCTTGATTTCTTGGTGTATCCAAAAAGTGGAGGGCTAGGAAATGATTGCAAAAGAATTACTAGATTGGTTTCCACAAGCTCAAATCGTAGACCAGCCAATTGATAAGGAAGGTTTTCTTACGCTACCAGTTTCCTCGCAACAGTGGATTTTACTAGAGGAGACCAATCTCACTGAGCGTGAAAAGCAGTTAATTGCCCTTTTGACTCAGCAGGAGCAGGCTCGTTCGCTCAATCCATGGTATTCCTATCTGATTGAGGGGAAAGGGCAGGCACCTCAAACTTTTAAAAAGATTCAGCTGGTTTATTGCCATCTATCCTATTCCCAACAGGAGAATCTAGCTTCTTGGCTGGATATGATGCAGACTCTCTTTCCTAACTGCCAGACAGTGTTGCAGGTCGGAGTTCAGGACTATGTTTTTGTTCTCCAGCAAGATAAATACAGCTCTGTACGAGCTATTTTAACTGATACGATTGAGGCAGTGGAGTATGACTTTGGTCTTCGTCTATCTATCATGTTGGGGCAGGTCTGGTCACAGACTGGATATCAGGCTCTGTCAGATTTAATCCAAGCAGAGCGGGACTTGTTTAAGACTTGGTGGCGTCAAGGGCATCAAGGTGTTCATACTTTTTCACAGCTCTATCTCTGGAGTCTTGGAGAAGGGTTGGTTGACCTTAGAATTATCAAAGACTGCCTTCGTCAGTTGATTCTGGATCAAGATCAGATTCAGGAAATTATTCTTTCTCTCTGGGAAAACAGTGCTGTCTTAACGAAAACAGCCCAGCAACTCTACCTGCATCGCAATTCTCTCCAATACAAGATTGATAAATGGGAAGAATTGACTGGACTGCAATTAAAAGAATTGACAGATTTGACCTTATGTTATCAGTTGATTTTACCAGATATTCTCTAAAGTTTTGTGCAAGTTGCACAGAACTTTTTTATTTTTTTGGTCACCTTGCCATAGAAATGTAAAGCGTTTTCATTTATAATAAAACTATCAAAATATAAAAGGAGTTCACCTTCCATGGTAGAATTAAATCTTAAAAACATTTACAAAAAATATCCAAACAGCGAACACTACTCAGTTGAAGACTTCAACTTGGACATCAAAGACAAGGAATTTATCGTTTTCGTAGGTCCTTCAGGATGTGGTAAATCAACTACTCTTCGTATGATTGCTGGTCTTGAAGACATCACAGAAGGTACTGCATCTATCGATGGCGTGGTTGTCAATGACGTAGCTCCAAAAGACCGTGACATTGCCATGGTATTTCAAAACTACGCTCTTTACCCACACATGACTGTATATGACAACATGGCTTTCGGTTTGAAATTGCGTAAATACAGCAAAGAAGACATCGACAAACGTGTACAAGAAGCTGCAGCAATCCTTGGCTTGAAAGAGTTCTTGGATCGTAAACCTGCTGACCTTTCTGGTGGTCAACGTCAACGTGTTGCCATGGGTCGTGCGATCGTCCGTGATGCAAAAGTGTTCTTGATGGACGAACCTTTATCAAACTTGGATGCCAAACTTCGTGTATCCATGCGTGCTGAAATTGCGAAAATCCACCGTCGTATCGGAGCTACAACTATCTACGTAACTCACGACCAAACAGAAGCGATGACACTTGCGGACCGTATCGTTATCATGTCAGCAACTAAGAACCCAGCTGGTACAGGTACTATCGGACGTGTAGAACAAATCGGTACTCCTCAAGAAGTTTACAAAAACCCAGTTAACAAATTCGTAGCAGGATTCATCGGAAGCCCAGCTATGAACTTCATCAACGTGAAATTAGAAGGCAATGAAATTGTTTCTGACGGTTTCCGCTTGAAAGTTCCAGAAGGAGCTTTGAAAGTTCTTCGTGAAAAAGGCTATGAAGGAAAAGAATTGATCTTCGGTATTCGTCCAGAAGATGTGAATGCAGAACCTGCTTTCCTTGAAACTTTCCCAGAATCAGTTGTCAAAGCAACTATCTCTGTATCAGAATTGCTTGGTTCAGAATCTCACCTTTACTGCCAAGTTGGTAAAGATGAGTTTGTTGCCAAAGTGGATGCTCGTGACTACTTGCAAACAGGTGCAACAGTTGAACTTGGATTTGACTTGAACAAAGCACACTTCTTCGACGTAGAAACTGAGAAAACAGTTTACTAAGATAAATAAAATAACAAAGCACTGCAGAGTCTCTCTTGCAGTGTTTTTTTCTTTTAAATGCTTAGTCTAGGCATGAAAACAGGCTTTTCTAGTTTTAATATTCTTAAAAAAGTGATAAAATGGTAGGAAGAATTGGAGAGAATAGATGCCGAAAGAAGTGAATTTGACGGGCGATGAGGTTGTCGCTTTAACGCAAAAATATTTATCGAAAGAAGATGTTGCTTTTGTACACAAAGCCTTGGTTTACGCAGTTGAATGCCACAGTGGTCAATACCGTAAATCTGGCGAGCCCTATATTATTCATCCCATTCAGGTGGCAGGGATTTTAGCCAAGCTCAAGCTAGATGCCGTGACAGTTGCCTGTGGTTTTTTGCATGACGTGGTTGAGGATACGGAAGCGACACTGGATGATTTAGAGCAAGAGTTTGGTCACGATGTTCGCATTATTGTTGATGGGGTGACTAAGCTTGGTAAGGTCGAGTACAAATCAATCGAGGAGCAATTAGCGGAAAATCACCGTAAGATGCTCATGGCCATGTCTGAGGATATCCGTGTTATCTTGGTCAAACTATCTGACCGCTTGCATAACATGAGAACGCTTAACCACCTACGAAAGGACAAGCAGGAACGCATTTCCAGAGAAACCATGGAAATCTATGCACCACTTGCTCATCGTCTGGGGATTTCCAGCGTCAAGTGGGAGTTAGAAGACTTGTCCTTCCGCTATCTCAATCCAACTGAGTTTTACAAGATCACTCACATGATGAAGGAAAAACGCAGAGAGCGTGAGGCTTTGGTCGATGAAGTTGTGACAAAGTTAGAGGAGTACACTTCCGAACGCAATCTAAAAGGGAAAATCTATGGCCGTCCCAAGCATATCTACTCTATCTATCGCAAGATGCAGGATAAGAAGAAACGCTTTGAGGAGATTTATGACCTGATTGCCATTCGCTGTATCTTGGATACCCAGAGTGATGTCTATGCCATGCTGGGCTATGTTCATGAACTTTGGAAACCTATGCCAGGCCGCTTCAAAGACTATATCGCTAACCGCAAGGCCAACGGTTACCAGTCTATCCATACGACCGTCTATGGGCCAAAAGGACCGATTGAATTCCAGATTCGGACCAAGGAAATGCACGAAGTGGCTGAGTACGGGGTTGCGGCTCACTGGGCCTATAAGAAAGGCATTAAAGGGCAGGTCAACAGCAAGGAATCTGCTATTGGAATGAACTGGATCAAGGAGATGATGGAGCTCCAAGACCAGGCTGACGATGCCAAGGAATTTGTCGAGTCTGTTAAGGAAGAGTATCTGGCGGAGGAGATTTACGTCTTTACCCCAGATGGTGCAGTTCGCTCCCTTCCAAAAGATTCAGGCCCGATCGACTTTGCCTATGAAATCCATACGAAGGTCGGTGAAAAAGCAACTGGTGCTAAGGTCAATGGCCGTATGGTTCCTCTGACAACTAAGCTCAAAACTGGAGATCAGGTCGAAATTGTAACCAACCCCAACTCTTTTGGCCCGAGTCGTGACTGGCTCAACATGGTTAAGACCAGCAAGGCACGCAACAAGATTCGTCAGTTCTTTAAAAACCAAGACAAGGAATTGTCTGTTAATAAGGGACGCGAACTGCTGATTAATCAGCTCCAAGAGAATGGCTATGTGGCTAATAAGTATATGGACAAGCGTCACATGGACCAAGTCCTTCAAAAGACCAGCTACAAGACAGAAGACTCCCTCTTTGCTGCTATTGGTTTTGGAGAAATCAGTGCTATTGCCGTCTTTAACCGTCTGACTGAAAAGGAACGCCGTGAGGAGGAACGTGCCAAAGCTAGGGCTGAGGCTGATGAGTTAGTTAAGGGTGGCGAGGTTAAGGTTGAGAATAAGGAGAAGCTCAAGGTCAAGCATGAGGGCGGTGTGGTAATCGAAGGCGCCTCAGGTCTCCTAGTTCGGATTGCCAAGTGTTGTAATCCCGTTCCTGGTGATGACATTGTTGGCTATATTACCAAGGGTCGTGGTGTAGCCATTCACCGTGTGGACTGTATGAACCTTCGCGCCCAAGAAAACTACGAGCAACGTCTCCTTGATGTGGAATGGGAAGATCAATTCTCAAGCAAGGAATATATTGCCCACATTGATATCTACGGCCTCAACCGTACAGGTCTCTTAAATGATGTTCTACAAGTTCTTTCCAACACCACTAAGAATATCTCAACCGTTAACGCCCAACCAACCAAGGATATGAAATTTGCCAATATCCATGTCTCCTTTGGAATTTCAAACCTTTCTACGCTGACAACGGTCGTTGACAAAATCAAGAGTGTGCCAGAGGTCTACTCTGTCAAACGGACCAATGGCTAAGATCTAGAAAGGATTTTTATGAAAATCGTCGTTCAACGAGTTAAGAAAGCTCAAGTGAGTATTGAAGGTCAGGTTCAGGGAAAAATCAATCAGGGGCTCTTATTGTTGGTCGGAGTAGGACCAGAGGACCAAGAGGAAGATCTGGACTATGCTGTCCGAAAGCTCGTCAACATGCGAATTTTTTCTGATGCAGAAGGCAAGATGAACCTGTCTGTCAAGGATATTGAGGGGGAAATCCTTTCTATTTCTCAGTTTACTCTCTTTGCGGATACCAAGAAGGGCAATCGCCCTGCCTTTACAGGAGCAGCCAAGCCGGATATGGCGGCTGCCTTCTATGAGGCTTTCAACCAAAAGCTATCTCAGGAAGTGCCCGTTCAGACAGGCATCTTTGGAGCGGATATGCAGGTGGAGCTGGTAAATGATGGACCAGTCACCATCATTCTTGATACTAAAAATAGATAAGAAAACCAAGCCGGTGGGCTTGGTTTTTGTTTATAGACATTCCCAGAAAGAGGTATGTTTGTTGTAAAAGTCTGGATAGTTTTCTCTTAGGTGGCTTGCCGTTATATAATATAAAGTAGAATGACAGGAAGTAAAGACTGGAGTAAGAGAGTAGAAATATTGAGAGCCAGTGATGGATAAAAAGACAAATAATAGAAAATCGCTGATGAGCACTCCTAAATAGTAGAAGCGAATTTTTTTGTTTATCTGAGGATAAATCTCAGAGAACTGTTTTTTGAGTCGATTGACCAAGCGAAATAGCAGTAGTCCTTGAGCAAGGATGAAAATGAAGCAAAAAATCAGGCCTCTCTCCAAAGAAAGTTCGTATCGGGGTCTGAAAGTTACCAACAGTAGCAAATCGCTGACTACAATGGCTGCAAAATGGATTCTAAAGAGCTTTTTCATAGGAAGACCTCCCTCTTTTATCTAGCTTCATTCTACACCAAACGAATGGAACTTACAAGCAAAATAATAAAAAATCCCTGAAAAGAATTTCTTTCAGGAATAAGGGCTTAGTTGATTTTTTCGACATAGAGTTGTTTGGCGATATCCATACTAACTTGGAGGTCTTCGTCTTTGTTGACCAGTGTAAAAGTATTGGAAAAATTATCAAACTGCTTGACTTTGACTTGGTCACCGATATGGATTTCATGCTTTTCTAGATATTTGAGTAGTTCAAAACTATCATGAACGCGAGTCAGGAGATAGGTTCCAGCTTCTTGGACGTCTGCCAGTGGTAAGTTGTTGATTTCAACCAATAGCTCCCCCTTGGCTGGGATGGTTCCTCCGTGGGGGCAGGTTTTAGGGAAACCCAGCAGTTTATCCAGTCTCTCTACGAAGAGGTCAGAGACAGTGTGCTCTAGGACCTCAGCTTCCTCGTGGATCTGGTCACTGGTATAGTCGAGATGGTGAACTAGAAAGACCTCAATCAACCGGTGTTTGCGATAGAGTTCTGAGACTAGTTTGAGGCCGATATCTGTCAATAGATAGCCATTCTCCTTATCCTTGAGGATGAGATTTTCACTTTTCATGCGTTTGATCATCTCTGTTACAGCAGGCGGAGAGACCTGCATACGGGCAGCAATTTCTTTGTTGGTGATTTTTTGCATGTCCGTACCGATTTCATAAATACATTTTAAATAATCTTCTTTATTTGGAGTCATTCGTTTCCTCTTGTTCATTCTCTCCATCTAGTATACCAAAAAAAGCTAGATTTCTCTAGCTTTCTGTCATAATGCTTGTGATTTTAGTCTAGTTCTTTAACTGCAGCAATAGCAGCTTCAAAGTCTGGCTCCGTGTTGATATTGTCAACGTATTCTACATAACGGATGACATTGTCAGCATCGAGAACAAAGACGGCACGTGCAAGGAGATGCCATTCGTTAATCAAGAGGGCATAATCACGTCCGAAAGAATGGTCAAAGTAGTCTGAAAGCATGATGGCATTGTCAAGACCTTCAGCCCCGCACCAGCGTCCTTGGGCAAATGGTAGGTCCATAGAAACAGTAAGAACGACGGTGTTGTCGAGGTTAGCTAGTTCTTGGTTGAATCGACGAGTTTGCGTTGAGCAGATGCTAGTATCGATAGAAGGGACAACACTCAAGACTTTTTTCTTTCCGTCAAAGTCAGCTAGCGTTTTTTTAGAGAGATCGGTTGTAGTGAGAGAAAAGTCAAGTGCCTTGTCTCCGACTTGCAGTTGTTTACCTGTAAAGGTTACAGGATTTCCGAGAAAAGTGGTCATGAAACTACTCCATTCTTTTTTCTTTTATTTTACCGAGAATTGTCAGATTTTTCCAATGATTTGACTGGAAATTAAGCGATAAAAAAACGCCTGTTCATGTGAGAACGACGTTTTTTAATGGATTATTTTGCCAAACCTTCAGCAATCTTGTCAAGGTTGTATTTCATCATGCTGTAGTAGCTGTCGCCTTCTTTACCTTCTTCAGCAATTGAGTCAGTAAAGATTTGTGCGTAGATTGGGATGTTTGTGTCTTGTGAAACAGTCTTCATTGGACGGTCATCGACACTTGATTCAACAAAGAGTGATGGAACTTTTGTTTGGCGAAGTTTTTCAACCAAGGTCTTGATTTGTTCAGGAGTACCTTCTTCTTCCGTGTTGATTTCCCAGATGTAGGCACTTGGGACACCGTAGGCTTTAGAGAAGTATTTGAAGCATCCTTCGCTGGTTACGATGAGTTTCTTCTCAGCAGGGATATTGTTAAATTTCTCTTTGGCTTCCTTGTCCAGTTTGTCTAGTTTTTCAGTGTAGTCTTTGAGATTTTTTTCATAGAATTCCTTGTTGCTAGGATCCTTAGCGATCAGCTGTTTAGCGATATTTTTAGCATAAATCATCCCATTTTCAAGGTTGAGCCAAGCGTGTGGGTCTTCCTTGCCTTTCTCGTTTTGGCCCTCAAGGTAGATGATGTCTACACCGTCAC
The DNA here is from genome assembly GCA_963546055.1 of uncultured Streptococcus sp. Classification (GTDB taxonomy): domain Bacteria; phylum Bacillota; class Bacilli; order Lactobacillales; family Streptococcaceae; genus Streptococcus. Next base: position 10,178 of record CAUULS010000021.1, on the reverse strand, counting down.
TAACTGCAAAGTAGTCCTTGTTCTCAGTTTTCTTGGCATTTTCGACCAATTTGGTAAACCAAGCATTGCCACCAGTTTCAAGATTGATACCGTTATAGAAAATCAAATCAGCTTGAGAGGTTTTCTTAACGTCTTCAGGAAGTGGTTCGTATTCGTGCGGGTCTTGACCAACAGGAACGATACTGTGAAGATCGATCTTGTCACCAGCGATATTTTTGGTAATATCAGCGATGATTGAGTTTGTAGCAACAACTTTTAGTTTTTGACCAGAAGTTGCATCTTTTTTTCCGCTAGCACATGCTACAAGTGCAATGACGGAAAGAAAGAGTACAAGCAATGTACCTAATTTTTTCATTAGATTCCTCCAGAAAGGGTTTCCCCGTTATTTAATGATTTTTTTGTTTTTCAGTTTCAAGTATCGTTGCTTAGGAGAGATAAAGAAACTGATTAGAAAGAAGCTGGCGGATGTGAGCACGATGCTGGATCCTGCTGCGAGATTGAAGCTATAGCCGATAAAGAGTCCCAAGACAGAAGCGGTTGCCCCTAGGGTTGATGAAAGGAAAATCATGCTCTTTAGGCTATTAGCATAAAGGTAAGCCGTCGCAGCTGGGGTGATCAACATGGCCACGATAAGAATGGTTCCAACACTTTGCATGGCAGTGACTGACACAAGGGTCAAGAGCACCATGAGCAGATAGTGGTAGAAATTAACGGGCATTCCCATGGCTTTAGCCAGGAGCTCGTCAAAGGATGTAATCAATAGTTGTTTAAAGAAAATCCCGATAATCAAGAGAATCAATGCCCCCACACCAATGGTAATCCACATGTCCGTATCTTGGACAGCGAGGATATTCCCAAAAAGGATATGGAAGAGGTCTGTCGAACTCTTGGCAACACTAATCAAGATGACACCTAAGGCTAAGAAAGATGAAAAGGTAATACCAATGGCAGTGTCACTCTTGATGATAGAGTTTCCCTTGATGTAGGTAATGATGATGGAAGCCATCAAACCAAAGATGATCGCTCCAATAAAGAAATCAATTCCCAGGATAAAGGATAGGGCTACGCCAGGCAAAACTGCGTGAGAGATGGCATCTCCCATGAGAGACATTCCACGCAGGATGATAAAACATCCCACAGCTCCAGCAACGACTCCGATGACAATAGCTGTAATCAAGGCGTTTTGTAGGAAATGGAAATTTTGCAATCCATCGATAAATTCTGCTATCATAGGTCACCTCCATTAAAGAAGAGTTTGCTACCATAAGCTTTTTTGAGATTGGCTTCGGTAAAGGTTTCTTCAGTTGGACCAATAGCTACCAATTCTCGATTGAGAAGTAAAACTTGGTCGAAATATTGGGGAACTTTACTGAGGTCATGATGGACGATGAGAACGGTTTTACCAGCTTTTTTAAGATCTCTCAGCGTATTCATGATAATCTCTTCACTGATCGAGTCAATCCCAACAAAAGGCTCATCTAAAAAGATGTAGTCAGCTTCCTGCACTAAGCAGCGGGCAATCAAAACACGTTGGAATTGTCCTCCTGAGAGCTGACTGATTTGGCGTTCAGCATAGTCTGAGAGTCCAACGATTTCAAGTGCATCCGCCACTTTTTTCCAGTGGCTGGTCTTTAAAGTGTGAAAGAGCGGGATAGATGGATAGAGTCCCAGTGAGACACATTCCTTGACTTTGATAGGGAAATTGTAGTCGATATGGATTTTTTGCTCGACATAGGCAACTCGATGTAAAGATTTTTTGACTTCTTTGTCATCGAGAAAGGCCTGACCTTCATGTGGGATAATTCCCAACATACTTTTTAATAAAGTTGATTTTCCAGCACCATTTGGACCAATAATTCCGGTAATAGTTGGTCCTTGGAGCACTAGTGAAATATCCTTTAGTGCCAACGTTTCTTTGTAGGAGACACTGAGGTGTTCAATACGTATCATAACAAATTCCTCCCTCCTGTATTTAATATACATTAAAAAAAAAATTAAGTCAAGTTAATTTTTAAAAAATTTAATAAAATAACTGAAAAATGAAACCGACAAGAAGTTCATTTTTAATTGCATTCCCAAGTGTTTTTTGCTAAGCTAAGAATAAGTGAAAAAATGAAAGCGAGAACAAGATGACACGTTATCAAGACGATTTTTATGATGCAATCAATGGTGAATGGGAAAAAACAGCTGTCATTCCAGCTGATAAATCTCGAACAGGTGGTTTTATTGACCTTGATGAGGAAATTGAAGAGTTGATGTTGGCAACTACGGACAAGTGGTTAGCAGGTGAGGATGTCCCAGAGGATGTAATCCTCGCAAATTTTGTTAAGTACCATCGTATGGTACGTGATTTTGATAAGAGGGAAGCAGATGGGATCAAACCTGTCCTTCCTCTACTCGAGGAATACCAAGACTTAGAAAGTTTTGCAGATTTTACCAGCAAACTAGCCGAGTTTGAACTAGCTGGTAAACCAAACTTCCTTCCATTTGGAGTATCACCTGACTTTATGGATGCCAGAACCAATGTTCTCTGGGCCAGCGCTCCAGGGACGATTTTGCCAGATACAACCTACTATGCTGAAGACCATCCTCAACGTGAGGAGCTCTTGACGCTTTGGAAGGAAAGTAGCGCAAATCTTCTCAAAGCCTACGATTTTTCAGATGAGGAAATTGCAGATTTGCTAGAGAAGAGATTGGAATTGGACCGTCGAGTTGCAGCTGTGGTACTTTCTAATGAAGAAAGTTCAGAATATGCCAAACTCTATCATCCATACGCTTATGAAGATTTCAAGAAATTTGCCCCTGCCCTACCTCTAGATGACTTCTTCCAAGCTGTTCTTGGGCAAGTGCCTGACAAGGTTATCGTAGATGAAGAACGTTTCTGGCAAGCAGCAGACCAATTTTATAGTGAAGAAGCTTGGCCTTTGCTTAAGGCAACCTTGATTTTGGCTGCGGTGAATCTTTCAACCAGCTATCTCACAGACGAGATTCGTGTCTTGTCAGGTGCCTACGCGCGAGCTCTTTCAGGTGTTCCAGAAGCTCAGGACAAGGTCAAGGCGGCTTATCACTTGGCTCAAGCTCCCTTTAAGCAAGCCCTCGGTCTCTGGTATGCGCATGAAAAATTCTCTCCAGAAGCCAAGGCGGATGTAGAGAAAAAAGTGGCGACCATGATTGATGTTTACAAGGAACGTTTGGCTAAGAATGACTGGCTCACACCTGAAACGCGTGACAAGGCCATTGTCAAACTCAATGTCATCAAGCCTTATATTGGTTATCCAGAAGAGCTGCCAGCCCGCTACAAGGACAAGGTAGTGAATGAATCTGCCAGCCTCTTTGAGAATGCCCTAGCCTTTGCGCGTGTTGAGATCAAGCACAGTTGGAGAAAGTGGAACCAGCCGGTTGACTACAAGGAGTGGGGAATGCCTGCTCATATGGTTAATGCCTACTACAATCCACAAAAGAACTTGATCGTCTTTCCGGCAGCTATTTTACAGGCGCCATTCTATGACTTGCATCAGTCATCTTCTGCCAACTACGGTGGGATTGGTGCTGTTATTGCCCATGAAATTTCTCACGCCTTTGATACAAATGGGGCTTCCTTTGATGAAAATGGTAGCCTCAAAGACTGGTGGACTGAGAATGACTATGCTGCCTTCAAAGAAAAAACTCAGAAAGTTATCGACCAGTTTGACGGTCAAGAATCCTACGGCGCAAGAATCAACGGAAAACTAACCGTATCAGAAAATGTTGCCGACTTGGGAGGGATTGCAGCAGCGCTTGAAGCTGCCAAGAGAGAGCCAGACTTCTCTGCTGAAGAATTCTTCCACAATTTTGCTCGTATCTGGCGTATGAAAGGTCGACCAGAGTTGATGAAACTCATGGCCAGTGTCGATGTCCACGCGCCTGCTAAACTCCGTGTCAATATCCAAGTACCAAACTTCGATGACTTCTTTACGACTTATGATGTCAAAGAAGGCGACGGCATGTGGCGTTCACCAGAGGATCGTGTGATTATTTGGTAAGACAAAAACCAAGGATTGTCCTTGGTTTTTTGCTTGCTAGAAAAAGGGATTAAAGGTCTTTTCGTGAGCGATGGTCGTAGCTGGACCATGCCCTGGATAGACATCGTAGTTAGGAAGGGTAAAGAGTTGAGTTTGGATACTATGGAGGAGTTGTTCCATGCTACCTGTAGGAAGGTCGGTCCGTCCGATAGTTTCGCGGAAAAGAGCATCTCCGGTCAAGACTAGATGGGCATCAGGAAAGACGAGGGAAACACCACCGATAGAGTGGCCAGGTGTTGGCAATACCGTAAAACGGAACTCTTCGATCTGGTATTCCTCGTCAAAGACATAGGTGTGCTCAGCTGGTTTGCAGACGACATCCTCCATATCGTCGTGCCGTGGGAGGCCAGAGAGATTGTCTACAGGAGTATAGAGCCAGCTGGCTTCACTTTCTGCGACATAAACTGGGGGATTTCCAAAAGTATCTCTGACCAAGTCAAGACTCATAATATGGTCGTAGTGGGTGTGGGTCAGGAGAATTGCACAGACGGGTTTGTTGATTTTTTCGATAGTTTTACGAATAGCTTCCCAATGGCTACCAGGGTCAACCACAATCAGGTGTTGGTCTCCTTCTAGGTAATAGGTGTTTTCATAGGCAACAGGGTTTACGGTTTTATGGATTTTCATAGGATTTCCTCTTTTAAAGAATGTGCTGATATCAGTATAACACAGAAGAGAGGGCTTAGGGTATCAGAAGGTCTTTTTCCTACCTTAACGATTTTTCCAAGCTTGGTAGCGAGTGTCAATCAAGAGTTGGGTTAGGCGTCCCATGGTTTCTCTTTCTTCGGGAGTGAGGGATTGAGCTTGGACAAAGAGATGGTGAATGTGTTCAATAACCTTGAAGGAAGAAAGATCGTTGATAGAGGAGATGCCTGCATCAAGAATGATTCCAAAAAAGAGGTCGAAGTAGAGCTGCAGTTCTTCGTCAGGAACTGTTTCAACCCATTCTTTAAAGGTTGTATCGACTTGCTGACTGTCACTATTGGTCTCATCCAGTTGGACAAAGTGTTTGTCTTCAACCTGCCAACTAAAGGTGTCGTGCTGGGCGATGCCACCTAAGGCAGTGCTTCGAACGACGATTTTCTTATCAGGGATTTCCAGCATCATCCCGATGATAGAACCTTGTGGGACAAATACTTTTGTTCTTTCCATCATGTTTTGATAGCCAGCTGTTTTGGTCAGTTCCTTGTGAAGTCCAGGGGCATCAAATGTATAGACGGCGACGATGTTTTTTTGTAAAAGTGGGTCGAGTTGACTGGCAGCATAGACGGCTAAATTGCCCCCTTTTGAATGCCCTGCCAGAATAACCTTTTGGTTAGGATGTTGGGCAAAAAAGTCCTGTAAATACTGAAGGGCGTGTTTTTGAGCTGGAATTTCCTTCATATAAGTCATATGGAAGTCTTCTTTCCAACCGATGATACTATCATCCGTCCCACGAAAAACAAGCAAATAGGTATCGAGACTGATACGATAAGTCATAGCTGCAAACTGTTTTTGCAATTCAGGATCGATATCATTGATAAAGTTTGAGAGTTTGCAATTTTTAAACCGTTTGTGTTGAGAAAGTTGATCTAACAACTGGAGGCGGTTCTTATTGGTCAGCATAGTCGTTTCTCTAGAAATTTGAGGTGCTAGATCTATGAGACGCTTTGGTTTTTGGACGACTACATCATCAAAAGGAAGATAGGTTAATTCAGTCAAGGCTAGAACATCTAACTCGTTCACAGGAAGGTCATAAAAGGAATCGTATGCTACATCATTCAAGTAGTTAAAAATATTAGCCATAAAAGCTCCTTTCTCTATGTTTATCCTACCACATTTACATAGAATTAGCTAGTAGGCTTGCTTAGTCCCTCTCCATAATGAACTAGTAGTTAGGTTTGATTCAGAGATACAGAAGACAGAATGCTTTTATTTCAATCCTCTAAACGAGCTAACTTGGATATTATTGCTATCAATTCCATTTTCCTTTAAAAAATTCTTCATCTCATTTACATCATCAGGCTGTCCTGTGATAAGATAGCTGGCTTGATTGCCGTATTCATCAATAGCACGTTTTAAAAATGCTTGACTTTGAGAAAATTCATCGCTAGTTTTATAAGTAAAATTCGATGTTTTTTGAGCCAGTTCCTTCATCTCATTATCGAAAATAGTAACTCCTTTGTCCAAATGGTTGAGAATAATTGGAGCTTTTCCAGCCCATTCTTTGATAAGGGGACGTAAAGCAGAAATTCCAACATCAGATGCAAAACAAACTAGTGGCTGATTCGTATCTTTAACGGTTAAAGAGGAATCCAGCCAACTCATCTCAATCTCACTGCCAGCAGATAAATGTGTTAAGGTTTCCTTAAAGTGGCTACCACTATTATGCGTTAAAATGAGGATCTCATCTTCATCAGGTGTGGAGGCAATGGTTAGCCATCGACTGGTCTGCTCTCCCTTAGCTTCGTTTTTCCTAGAAGCGGACGACGTATCAGGGAGTGTAAACTTAGCATAAGCCCCAGCTTTCCAGATTTGATGACTCGGCTTTGTGATATGAATTAAATACAAATCTCCGCCGGGGTTTTCGATGGATTTTATCGATAATGTCTGGCTTCGTCCAAGATAAGCGATGGCACCCCAAGTTATAAGGGCTAGTAATCCAAGTGTTGAAAGAATGATAATAAACATTTTTTTACCTCTTTTCATTTTTTTATGACTCCTATTCTTAATTGTTGAATGAACTATAATTAAATTCATTCACAAATTTCCAAAAAATAAAGAAAACCATTTTCTTTATTTTAGAACTCCTTTTATGAAGTTGGTTGCAAGTATTTCGACAGTTTTGCCAATATCTGGAAAATCTTTTTCCGTGATATGCATATCCATGTAGTAAAAAAGGTTGTAAACTTGTAAAATCTCTTGAATCTTTTCTGGAGAATACCCTTCAGACTGCATACGATTTGTAAAGGTTTTAACTAGAAACTGATGAAATGGATTTGCGACTTTGCCTTCTTCTGAGGAATAGTAGCTATGCAACTCATCTGCTATGGCAGGATTGTACCATTCTGCAAGGATTTTATTGGAAGAAACGAGTGCTCTGGACTGAGCAAAGAGTTGACTAATAAGATCAATCATATCAATTTCCCAATCCAGTTCTTCAATCATAGCTTGGCGAACACGGTTGTTTTCATCTATATAGATATCTAGAAAAATGGCTTCTTTACTCTCGTAATAGTTATAAAAAGAGCCGACTGCTACACCAGCTTGCCTAGCAATTTCTGAAATTCCTGTCGCCTTGTAACCTTTTTTCGAAAAAACTTCATAGGCCGCTGTCTTTAAAGCTTGTTTTTTGTCCAATCTGATTTAACCTCCTTTGTTTAATGAATGAATAAGTTGATTTGTTCATTCATATTCTAACAAATCATGGCTAGCTTGTCAATAAGAAGGCTAGATCTATTAAATAAGTGAAAGAAACGCTAACCAAATGAACACAAAAAGGAAAATATAGGATAAGGCTGGAACTATACTTAAAAATAAGGTATGATATCAGTGGGAATGTTCTCTATATAGCATCTGTTTACTGATCTGGATTTGGGAAATAGGCTGCTAAACAGTATGAGACACTGATCCGTAGATTTGATATGAAGGGTTTTGATGCTTTGAGTAATAGCAAAGGAGGAGCGCATGCACAAGATTTTACTAGTAGAGGATGACCAAGTCATTCGGCAACAAGTGGGGAAATTGCTTTCTGAATGGGGCTTTGAGGTTATTTTGGTAGAGGATTTTATGGAAGTATTGACTCTCTTTGTCCAGTCAGAACCTAATTTGGTCCTCATGGATATTGGTCTGCCTCTTTTTAATGGTTACCACTGGTGCCAGGAGATTCGCAAGATTTCCAAGGTGCCCATCATGTTTCTCTCTTCGAGAGACCAGGCTATGGATATCGTCATGGCGATCAATATGGGAGCAGATGACTTTGTGACCAAGCCTTTTGACCAGCAGGTGCTCCTTGCCAAGGTTCAGGGCTTGTTGCGCCGTTCCTATGAGTTTGGGCGGGATGAAAGTTTGCTAGAGTATGCGGGTGTGATCCTCAATACCAAGTCTATGGACTTGCACTATCAGGGGGAAGTTCTGAGTTTGACTAAGAATGAATTTCAAATTTTGCGAGTGCTGTTTGAACATGCTGGCAATATCGTGGCGCGTGATGACTTGATGAGAGAACTCTGGAATAGCGACTTTTTCATTGATGACAACACCTTGTCTGTCAACGTTGCTCGCCTGCGTAAAAAGTTGGAGGAGCAAGGTTTAGCAGGGTTTATCGAAACCAAGAAAGGGATAGGATACGGACTGAAACATGCTTGATTGGAAACAATTTTTTCTAGCCTATCTGCGTTCTCGTAGTCGCATCTTTGTCTATATTTTTTCATTGGGCTTTCTCGTCCTTCTCTTTCAGTTTTTATTTGCTAGTCTAGGAACTTATTTTCTTTATTTCTTTCTGCTCAGTAGTTTTTTGACCTTCTTATTTTTGGCTTGGGATATGTTTGCAGAGGCTCAGGTTTACCGACAGGCAGTTCTCTATGCTGAGAGAAATCCCAAGTCTCCTCTGGAATGTGCGTTGGCAGAGAAACTCGAAGAGCGGGAGTCTGAATTGTATCAAAAGAAGTCGGAAGCCCAAAGCAAGCTGACGGATTTGCTTGATTACTACACCTTATGGGTTCACCAGATCAAGACACCCATTGCGGCAAGCCGTCTCTTGGTAGCAGAAGTTTCTGATCGTGAGGTCAAGCAGCAACTGGAACAGGAAATCTTTAAGATTGACTCCTATACCAATCTGGTGTTGCAGTATCTTCGTTTAGAGAGCTTCCATGATGATTTGGTATTTGAAAAGGTTCAAGTGGAGGATCTGGTGAAGGAAGTGGTTCGCAAGTATGCTCTTTTCTTTATCCAGAAGGGGTTGACGGTCAATCTGCATGACCTTGACAAAATCATCGTGACCGATAAGAAGTGGTTGTTGGTCGTCATTGAACAAATCCTCTCAAACAGCCTCAAATACACCAGGGAAGGCGGTTTGGAGATTTATATGGAGGGCCAGGAGCTTTGTATCAAGGATACGGGAATCGGGATAAAAAATAGCGATGTACTCCGAGTCTTTGAACGTGGCTTTTCAGGCTACAATGGGCGTTTGACCCAGCAGTCATCTGGACTGGGTCTCTACCTATCCAAGAAAATTTCTGAAGAACTTGGCCACCAGATTCGTATCGAGTCTGAGATCGGGACAGGAACAACTGTTCGCATCAAGTTTTCCAATATGAATCTGATGATTGAGTGAGCATAGTTGATGATAACCTTATCCATCTGTGGAATTTTTGTTCTAGTCTATATCTCTATTTTCATGATAACGTCTAGAAGTTACTATAAGATTGTCCAGATGTAAAAAATGTTACACTAGGAAACGACTAGAATATAGTCAAAAAATAAAAGAGGCAAAAATGAAAGAAAGTTATTTTGACGGAGGAATCCTAGATTATATTGGATATTCTATCTTAGTAGCCATAATTTTCGGGCATACCTTGGGGATCGCAACACCTTGGGCGGTTTGCATGATGCAAAATTGAAAACCAAACATACGGTAGTGGATGGTCAACGTCTATACTTTGACGGGACTGGAACACAACTGTTCGGTAACTGGATCAAGTGGTTTCTTCTAACTATCATCACATTTGGGATCTATGGCTTCTGGTTGAAAATAAAAATGGAGCAATGGATTGTCAAACACACTCATCATGTTTAAACATTAAAACGGCATCTTCTTTCAGAGGAGATATCGTTTTTCTTTTTCGGATAAGGATACAAAAATTTCTTCCTTTCTCTATCTTTTAAATGAATTGATTTCTTCAGAGAAAGATTGTAAATTTTTTGATATAATATGTAGGATGGACTGATGGATATTTAAATGATAATGTTCAAAAGAATCACAGGTAAGAATTAAAAACATGTCAGTTTGGACAGAACTCTCTCTACCATCATCCATGCAGAAACAAGATTATATGAAATAAAAGGAGTAACCAATGTCCGGAAACTATTCAACACGGGAATACCGTGAGAAATTATACGATGACCTTCATGTTCGATTGA
>CAUULS010000020.1:0-19050 GCA_963546055.1 uncultured Streptococcus sp. | reverse complement strand
AGTTGATCAACAAAGACTGGTTCATGACTCTCCTTGACTTGGAAGACTACATCAAGGTGAAAGAGCAAATGTTGGCTGACTACGAAGACCGTGACGCATGGTTGGATAAAGTCATTGTCAACATTGCTAAAGCAGGATTCTTCTCATCTGACCGTACAATCGCTCAGTACAACGAAGATATCTGGCACTTGAACTAAGATTCATTACATGAGACTATAAAACAAAACGCATCTTAAAAAGGTGCGTTTTTTCATATTTAAACTAATTTACCGTGCTTTCCCAACTAGAATCTCTGCTTCGATGGTAATCTCTGTCAGTTGGCTCCAGTCAATCTTACTTTGATCGACGTGAAAGAGAAGAGGCGTCATGCTGAGCAATGCTTGGCGTTGCTCTGCTGAGATGGGTTTGGTCAGGGAGGCTATTTGACGAGATTGGATGATGAAGTGTTCCTGGAAATGGTCTTTGATATCTTGGTTAGAGTAGTCTTTGTTTGTTAGCTGGTCCTGTACAATGTGGCGGATTTCTTTGAGGTGGTTTTTAGTAGGAATGACCTTGATCAAGATACCGTCTTTGGATAAAACGCGGCGAAATTCTCCATAATTTGCAGGGGAGAAGATATCGAGCAGGATATCCATACTGGCGCCTTTTATAGGAAGACGAGCTAGGTCACTAACAAACCAATTGACTGCCCAGTTGGGTTCACTCTTAGCAGCGATTTGGATGGAATCTTTGGAAATATCAAAGGAGTAAAAGGTCTTGTCAGAGTGACTTTCTTGGAGTTTACGAGAGTAAAAACCTTCGCCACAGCCGATATCTAAGACTGTGGTGCTAGTTTCTGAACTTGCTAGCAATTCAGATATGGCCTCTAGAATAGCTTGATAAAAGCCAGCTTCTAGGATTTGTTGGCGATTTTGGAAGTTTTCCTTGTCGTAGTTAGCGGATTGCTTGATTTGAGGAGCTAGATTGACATAGCCGAATTTTGCTAAGTCAAAAGAATGGCGGTTGCTACATTTTAGGCTAGACTCTACCAAGGTGAGGTTTTCTTGACAGATAGGGCAGGAAAAGGCACTAGCAGTCGCAAAGCGCTGGAGTTTGGGTTTGAGGTTTGTATTCATAGTTTTAGTCTAGCAAAAAAAGGACTGGATGGCAAATGCCTCCAGTCTGTTTTTTAATATGTAAGGACGAAGTATTTCTTCTTCCCGCGGCGGATAACAGTCAGTTCGTTTTCGAGCTTATCTGCGTCGCTCAAGACATAGTCAAGGTCTTGGATGCGGTCGCCGTTGACGTAGATAGCTCCGTTTTGAACATCTTCACGTGCTTGTCGTTTTGAGTTAACTACACCAGATGACACAAGGAGTTCCACAATATTGTGGTTTTCGTCTGCTTGTACTTGGTAGTTTGGCACTCCACGAAGTCCTTGTTTGAGTTCTTTGACAGAAAGGTTTTTGATGTTTCCTGCAAAGAGTTGCTCAGTGATGTTAAGGGCTTCTTTGTAGGCTTCTTCTCCGTGAACAAGAGTCACGACTTCACGAGCGAGGATTTTCTGAGCCAAGCGTTCATGTGGAGCTGCTTCAAACTGTTTGCGGATGTCTTCAATCTCATCCAGTGACAAGAAGGTAAAGATCTTCAAGAAGCGAACGGCGTCAGCGTCCATGACGTTCAACCAGAATTGGTACATTTCGTATGGAGATGTTTTTTCAGGATTGAGCCAGACTGCGTTTCCTTCTGACTTACCAAATTTCTTACCAGTCGCATCTGTAATGAGTGGAACTGTGATAACGTGGCCTGTCTTATCAGCCTTACGACGTAGCAATTCGGTACCAGCTGTCATATTTCCCCACTGGTCAGAACCACCGATTTGAAGCGTTACGTTGTGCTCTTGGTTAAGGACAAAGAAGTCATACCCTTGCATGATTTGGTAGGCAAACTCAGTGTAAGAAATCCCTGTTTCGATCCGTTTCTTCACAGACTCCTTACTCATCATGTAGTTGACAGTGAAGTATTTTCCGACATCACGGAGGAAGTCAATGAAGCTGATGCTGCCAAACCAGTCGTAGTTGTTGACCATGACAGCTTTATTTTCACCATTTTCAAAGTCAAGAAAGCGTGACAGTTGTCCTTGGATAGACTTGACCCAGCCATTTACTGTGTCTTTTGTTTGGAGACTACGCTCAGCATCTTTGAAGGACGGATCTCCGATGAGACCTGTAGCACCGCCAACGAGCGCATAAGGTTTGTGACCTGCTAGTTGCAAGCGACGACTGGTCAAGATTGCGACTAGGTGACCTAGGTGAAGGCTGTCAGCAGTTGGATCGTAGCCAGTATAATAAGAAACTTGACCTTCTTCTAGGGCTTTGCGCAAAGCTTCTTCATCAGTCGTTTGAAAAATCAAACCACGCTCTTTTAGCTCATCAAAAATGTGCATGTGTCTTTTCTCCTTTTTAAAATATTGTTTCTACCTATTGTATCACAAACTTGGGCAATAGCCTAGTGGAATAGGGAAGAAAGTGGCTATTTTATTGAAAATTTACCTTTTATGGTATAATAAATAAAGTGAGGATATTCATGAAAAAAAGAAACAATGAATCAAAAACAAAGCTGCTGCATTTTTTCCAGCAGCTATCTGCCAAATGGAAGAAAAAACAAGCAAGTAAAAAGACCGATACGAAAGTAGCTTCTTCTGACAAAGTCAGAAGGGTTGGGTCTATTTTTGCTAAGATTTTGAGCGGCTTTAAAGTAGTTTTTAACACTCTCTTTATCCTAGGCTTTATCGGTGGACTGTTTGGTGCTGGTGTAGCTATGGGTTATGGGGTTGCTCTATTTGACAAGGCCCAGGTACCTCAAGCAGAAGAGTTGGTCAAGCAAGTGAAGGATATTGCCTCTATCTCAGAAATAACCTATTCTGACGGCAGTACCATTGCCTCGATCGAGGGCGATTTGTTGCGCACATCAGTAGCGTCAGATGCTATATCAGATAATCTTAAGAAAGCCATCATTGCGACGGAGGACGAGCATTTCAATGAGCACAAGGGAGTTGTGCCTAAGGCCGTTATTCGTGCAACCTTGGGAACCTTTGTCGGTCTAGGGTCGTCCAGTGGTGGTTCGACCTTGACCCAGCAGGTTATCAAACAACAGGTGGTGGGGGATGCTCCCACTCTAGCTCGTAAGGCGACAGAAATCGTAGATGCTCTTGCCTTGGAGCGTGTTATGAGCAAGGACGAAATTCTGACGACCTATCTGAATATTGCTCCTTTTGGCCGCAATCACAAAGGTCAAAATATTGCAGGTGCCCAGCAAGCTGCAGAAGGAATTTTTGGTGTTAATGCTTCAGATTTGACGATACCTCAAGCGGCTTTTATCGCAGGCTTGCCGCAGAGCCCGATTAGTTATTCCCCTTATGAATCTGATGGTAGCATGAAGAGCGATGAGGACATTGCCTTGGGAATCAAGCGTGCCAAGGATGTCCTCTACAACATGTATCGAACAGGTGCTCTGAGCCAGGAAGATTACGACAAGTACAAGGATTATGACTTTAAGAAAGACTTTCTACCATCGGGTAGTGTCAACGGAAGCTCACGCGACTATCTTTACTTTGCAACTCTGGCAGAAGCTACTGATCGCATGTACGACTACCTCATCCAACGAGATAATGTTTCTGCACAAGAGCTAAAGAATGAGTCCATCCAGAAAGCTTATCATGACCTAGCAACCAAGGAAATTGAAAATGGTGGATATAAGATTACGACGACCATCAATAAAAACGTTCACACAGCTATGCAGAATGCAGTGGCAAATTATGGCCGATTACTAGATGATTCGACAGGTCGACCTGAGGTAGGAAATGTCCTCATGGACAACCAAACGGGAGCTATTCTGGGCTTTGTTGGTGGTCGTAATTATCAAGAAAATCAGAACAATCACGCTATCGATACCAAGCGTTCTCCAGCTTCAACCACTAAGCCTATACTGGCCTATGGTATTGCGATTGACCAAGGTTTGATGGGAAGTGCAAGTATCTTATCAAACTATCCGACAAACTTTTCAAACGGCAATCCCATCATGTATGTCAATAGTCCTGGTACAGGGATGATGACCTTGGGAGAAGCCCTCAACTATTCATGGAACATCCCAGCCTACTGGACTTATCGTACACTTCGAGAGAAGGGCGTTGATGTCAAGGGTTATATGGAAAAAATGGGTTATGAAATCCCAGAATATGGGATTGAAAGTTTACCGATGGGTGGGGGGATTGATGTTACAGTCGCCCAGCATACCAATGGTTATCAGACCTTGGCTAATAATGGGGTCTACCACAAGAAACATATGATTGCCAAGATTGAATCGACGACGGGACAAGTGATTTATGAGCATAAAAGTCAACCTGTGCAGGTTTATTCAAAAGCAACAGCGACCATCATGCAGAGTCTGCTCCGTGACGTCATTTCATCTCGGATTACTTCTAGCTTCCAGACCGACTTGGCTTCTATCAATCCAAGCCTAGCTCGCGCCGACTGGATCGGAAAAACCGGTACGACCAATGAAGATGAAAACATGTGGCTCATGCTTTCTACGCCACGCTTGACCCTAGGTGGTTGGTTAGGCCACGACGACAACCGACCGCTAGCTAAGGGGGCTGGTCATTACCGCAATGCTAACTATATGGCTCACTTGGTTAATGCTATCCAGCAAGCCGAACCTGGAATATGGGGGAATGAGCGTTTTAGCCTAGACCCAAGTGTGACCAAGTCTCAAGTCCTCAAATCGACAGGGGAGAAAGCAGGCAAGGTTACAATCAATGGCAAAGAAGTCACCGTTTCAGGTTCTACAGTAACGAGCTATTGGGCTACTAAAGAAGGGGCGCCAGTAACCACTTACCGCTTTGCCATCGGAGGGAGCGATGCCGATTATCAAAATGCTTGGAAGAGCATTCTAGGAAGTTTACCGAGTCTTCCTAGCCCAACTCTTCCAGGTTTAAGTAGCAGTTCGGGAACAAGTTCATCAACTCGCTCAAATCAATCAAATCGATAGAATAAAAAAGTAGCAAGTTTCATTTAATATTATGTTTCGTGCTACTTTTTTCTTTTTTCATTTCGTGTTACAATAGGAGAATGAATAAGTATCAAAAGAAGATTTTTAAGGGAACTCTATATTCACTATTGTCAGGTCTGATTTGGGGAATTTGTGGTATTCTGGGAGAATATTTTTTCACCCATTATCAGGTGTCGTCTGGCTGGATCACTTCCATGCGCTTGCTAGTGGCAGGGAGTTTGGTTTTAGTTTTATCAGCCTTTCAGTTACGCACCCAGTTATTGGATATCTGGCGGGACAAGAAAAATTATCTGCCTTTTTTAGCCTATGCTATTCTAGGTATTTTTTCTGTGCAGTTTTTCTTTTATCTCTGTGTTGAGTATTCCAATGCGACGACAGCAACGATTTTGCAATTTATCAGTCCAGTTTTTATCTTGTTTTATAATCGTATCGTCTATCAAAAGAAGGCTTCTATCACAGCCATTCTCTATGTTTTGATTGCCATGCTAGGTGTTTTTTTGATGGCTACAAAAGGGGATTTATCCAAGCTATCAATGACGCCTCTAGCTTTGGTGACAGGGCTACTCAGTGCTGTAGGAGTCATGTTCAACGTTATCCTACCACAGCGTTTTGCACGTGACTATGGTTTTGTGCCAACCGTTGGTTGGGGGATGTTGCTAGCAGGTGTTTTTAGCAATTTTCTTTATCCTGTTCATCAGATTACCTTTCAACTTGATGTGACGAGCCTTTTGATTTGTTTTACTATTGCTGTGTTTGGAACAGCTTTTGCTTTCTTCCTTTCGATGAAGGCTGTGCTACTCGTCTCACCGTTAGTTGTGTCGGTTGTGAGTGCCAGCGAACCTTTATCTTCCGCATTGTTAAGTGTGCTATTTCTAGGTATGGTTTTGGATGGTTTTCTAGCTTTGGCTATGATTTTGATTATCGTTCCAATGGTTTTCTTATCAATTGAGGAAACGAAAGAAAGGTAAAATGTTCTGTTCGGGTGCTTAAGGCTTCAAATTTGAAGCCTTTTTTGGTAGAATAGGTATCATTATAATGAACCAGGAGGTGCCTATGACTGCCACAAAAATGAATGCCCAAGAAATCATTCAATTTATCGCCAATGCGGAAAAGAAAACCAGTGTCAAAGTAACTTTTGAAGGACAACTAGCAGCTACTCTACCTAGCTCTGTTGTCAAACTAGGAAATGTTTTATTTGGAGACTGGAAGGACGTCGCTCCGCTTCTTGATGGTTTGGTAGAAAATCAAGACTATGTTGTTGAGCAAGATGCTCGTAATTCTGCAGTTCCTTTGCTAGATAAACGTGCTATCAATGCTCGTATCGAGCCAGGTGCTATTATTCGTGACCAGGTTGAAATTGGTGACAATGCTGTTATCATGATGGGAGCGGTTATCAATATCGGTGCGGAAATCGGTGCTGGAACCATGATTGATATGGGCGCTATCCTTGGTGGCCGTGCCATCGTTGGGAAAAACAGCCACGTTGGTGCAGGGGCAGTTTTGGCAGGTGTGATTGAGCCAGCTAGTGCCGATCCAGTCCGTGTCGGGGACAATGTTCTTATCGGAGCCAATGCAGTGGTTATCGAAGGTGTCCAAATCGGTAGTGGTTCAGTTGTCGCTGCAGGAGCTATCGTGACTCAAGATGTTCCAGAAAACGTTGTAGTAGCAGGTGTTCCAGCTCGTATTATCAAGGAGATTGATGCCCAAACCCAACAAAAAACAGCGCTAGAAGATGCGCTTCGTACCTTGTAATGGTAAAAGTAAAAAAGAGGCGGAACCCTTTTTCCAGCCTCTTTCTGCTATATAGGAGGACAGATAGATGTTAGATTTGATTCAGACCAGACGAGATTTGCACCAGATTCCAGAGATTGGCTTGGAGGAATTCAAGACCCAGGCTTATTTGCTGGATGTGATTGAGAAATTGACAGCGGGCAAGGATTTTGTCCAAGTTCGTACTTGGCGAACAGGGATTTTGATCTACCTGCAAGGAAGTCAGCCGGAACGAACCATTGGTTGGCGAACAGACATTGATGGTCTGCCTATCGTCGAACAAACAGGACTGCCCTTCGCCTCTCAGCACCAAGGTCGCATGCATGCTTGCGGACATGATTTCCACATGACTATTGCCTTGGGCTGTCTAGAACGCGCCCTTGAGGAGCAACCCAAGAATAATCTGCTCTTCCTATTTCAGCCTGCTGAAGAAAATGAAGCTGGTGGTATGCTCATGTATGAGAATGGTGCTTTTGGGGACTGGCTGCCAGACCAATTTTATGGCCTCCATGTCCGTCCGGATCTGAAGGTTGGACAGATCGCAACCAATACCCATACGCTCTTTGCAGGGACCTGCGAGGTGAAGATTCGTTTCAAAGGGAAAGGTGGGCATGCAGCCTTCCCACATGAAGCCAATGACGCCTTGGTGGCTGCTAGTTACTTTGTAACCCAAGTACAGTCAGTTGTCAGCCGCAATGTCAACCCAATCGAGGGAGCAGTGGTGACCTTTGGCGTTTTCCAAGCTGGAACAACCAACAATGTCATTACAGACACAGCATTTTTACACGGAACCATTCGTGCCTTGACTCAGGACATGAGCCTCTTGGTACAAAAAAGAGTCAATACAGTCGCAGAAGGGGTTGCAGCAGCCTTTGATATGGAAGTCGAAGTAGAACTCAAGCAAGGAGGCTACCTACCTGTTGAGAACAATCCAGCCTTGGCGCGTGAACTGATGAACTTCTTTGAAGAAAAAGAGGGAATCGAGTTGATTGATATCGAGCCTGCTATGACTGGTGAGGACTTTGGCTATCTCCTTTCAAAGGTAGATGGCGTTATGTTCTGGCTAGGTATCGATAGTCCCTACGCCCTTCATCACCCTCAGATGAGCCCTAAGGAAGAAGCCCTAGCCATTGGGGTGGATGCGGTCTATAGTTTCCTGAAAAAGAAGGCAGCAGAGTAGAGGAATTGTCTATGAAAGCAACGCTACGCAAGCAAGTCTTGCAAGAAATGAAGGCCATTCCTCAGAAGCAAAAAATTGCTATGGATCAGGCTTTAACAAAACGATTTTTGAATCACTCCTTTTATCAAGAAGCCAAGGTCATCGCAACCTATCTCTCTTTTCCGCATGAGTTTCAAACGCAGGGACTAATCGACCAGGCGCTAAGAGATGGCAAGAAGGTTCTGATACCCAAAACTTATCCCAAGGGGCGCATGGAGTTTGTGGTTTACGATCCACAACAGTTGGTAAAAACTTCCTTTGGCTTACTGGAGCCCCAAGGGAACTTGGAAGTGGTGGATACCTCTCAGATTGATTTGATTCATGTTCCGGGCTTGGCTTTTACAACAGAGGGCTATCGGATAGGATATGGCGGAGGCTATTACGACCGCTATTTGGAGAATTTTGCTGGGGATAGCATGAGTACAATCTATTCTTGTCAAGTTCAGGAGTTTAACTCGGAAGACCATGATGTTCCCGTTCAGGAGGTGCTAATCTATGAAGGAAATCTTTGACAAACGCTACCCTGTGACTAGTTTTTTCCTCCTAGTGACGGCTTTGGTATTTCTATTGATGTTGGTTACTACGGGTATCAACTTTGACCATGTAAAAACTCTGTTTCAGTTTGGAGCTATGTATGGGCCAATCATTCGCCTGTTCCCAGAGCAGGTATGGCGCCTTTTTTCGGCTATATTTGTGCATATTGGTTGGGAGCATTTCATTGTTAATATGATTTCACTTTACTTTCTTGGACGACAGGTGGAGGAGATTTTCGGCTCTAAGCAGTTCTTCTTTCTCTATCTCTTATCAGGAATGATGGGGAATCTCTTCGTTTTTGCTTTTACACCGAAAACCCTAGCGGCAGGAGCATCCACCTCCCTCTATGGGCTATTTGCAGCGATCATCGTCTTGCGCTATGCAACTCGCAATCTCTATATCCAGCAGTTGGGGCAATCCTATCTGACGCTTTTCGTGATAAATATTATTGGCAGTGTTATGATTCCAGGAATTAGCCTAGCAGGACATATTGGTGGTGCAGTAGGCGGTGCCTTTCTAGCAGTCATCTTTCCAGTCAAATGGGAAAAAAGGATGTTTAGTACCAGCCAGCGAATCGGAGCAACTCTACTTTTTGTCGCACTAGCCGTTTTCCTTTTCTACAAAGGAATGAGCTATGTGTAGGGATGGAATAGTTTAAAAAGAGCCACGGGACTATTGTCCCGGGCTCTTTATTGTATATAAGGTGTTTTTTTATTTCCCCTCAGATAATTCTTTTCCGAGTTGGATGAGGTAGTCTTTCAAATCATCCTTGACTTGAGGGTGCTTGAGGGCGTAGTCAATGGACGTTTTCATAAAGCCAAACTTATCTCCGACATCGTAGCGAGCTCCCTTGAACTCACGAGCAAATACACGTTGTGTTTTATTGAGGGTGTCGATCGCATCTGTCAGCTGAATTTCATTTCCTGCACCTGGAGCTTGGTTTTCGAGGATTTGGAAAATTTCAGGCGTGAGGAGGTAGCGTCCGATGATAGCGAGATCACTAGGAGCGTCCTCTGGAGCTGGTTTTTCAACGAAGGTATCAACGCTGTAAAGACCGTTTTTTCCTTCACCTTGCGGAGCAATCACCCCATAGGCAGATACTTCATCGTGAGGGACAGGCATGACAGCGATAGTAGACGCGTGGGTACGTTCATAGTCATCCATGAGTTGTTTGGTGAGCGGAACAGCCTTTTCATTAGTGATATCCATTAAGTCATCCCCAAGCATAACGACAAAAGGTTCATTTCCGACGAAAGCTTTGGCTTGCAAAACAGCGTCTCCGAGACCGCGTGGATGAGTTTGGCGGATAAAATGCAGACGCATACCAGTCGTTTCATCAACTAGCTTCAAAAGATCTGTTTTCCCTTTTTCTTTGAGGTTGTATTCCAATTCGAAGTTTGAGTCGAAGTGGTCCTCGATGGAACGTTTTGACTTACCAGTAACAACCAAGATATCTTCGATTCCAGACTTGAGGGCTTCTTCAACGATAAATTGGATGGTTGGTTTGTCTACGATTGGCAACATTTCCTTGGCCAAGGCTTTAGTTGCAGGGAGGAAACGAGTTCCTAATCCAGCGGCAGGGATGACTGCTTTTCTGACTTTTTGTTTCATAATGTTCCTTTCTATAAGGGTCTAAGACCACTCGTTTTCTGCTTTAAATTCATTGTTCATGATGTCATTGATTGCTTCTTTGATATTGACATCTTCATAGATAACTCGGTAGATGGCTTGTGTGATTGGCATGTAGACACCCAATTCCTGAGCCAGTTCGTAAGCTGCTCGGGTTGTTGAAATTCCTTCAATGACCATGCCCATGTTGGCTTCGATGTCTGCTAGAGATTCTCCACGACCGAGAGCGTCACCCGCTCTCCAGTTGCGAGAGTGGACAGATGTACCAGTTACAATCAAATCACCGACTCCAGAAAGACCGCTATAAGTCAGAGGATTGGCTCCAAGAGCAACCCCTAGACGGGTGATTTCTGCCAAGCCACGAGCGATGATGGCGGCTTTGGCATTGTCGCCAAATCCTAGGCCATGTAATGCACCTGCACCAACTGCGATGATGTTTTTAAGAGCACCGGCAGTTTCAACCCCGATAACATCCGTATTGGTATAGAGGCGGAAGTAGTGATTGCTAAAGAGATTTTGTACGTACTGGGCAGTTTCAAGATCTTTAGAGGCTGCAGTAATCAAGGTGATATCCCGTACAATGGTTTCCTCAGCATGGCTAGGTCCTGAAACAACGACGATGTCACTACGGAGGTCCGCTGGAATTTCCTCTTCAAGAATGGTTGATAGGCGTTTGTGACTATCTGGTTCCAAGCCTTTGGAGGCATGCATGATGACAACCTTGTGATCGAGTACCTTTGCTACTTGTTGGGCAACCAGTCTCGTTACTTTTGTTGGGACAACAAATAAAACAGCGTCCACGCCCTTTAATGTTTCTCCCAAGTCATGGTAGGCCTTGATTTTTTTGTCGAGTAGGATGTCTTTAAAGTAACGTTTGTTTGTATGTTGGCTATTGATTTCATCGATCTGGTCAGGAATATTTCCCCAAATCCGAACCTCGTGTCCATTGTCGTTTAGGACCTGCGAAAGGGCAGTTCCCCAAGAGCCAGGACCCAAGACAGCGATGGTCTGTTTCTTCATCTTTTCCTCCTTTTAAGAGTTCTTCTTTTCATTTTACCATAAAAAGCCTTTTCATGCATTACTTGCGAGTGAAAGCGCACTAATTTGTAATAAGAAAACGCCTTTGACAAGATTCCTCTTTTTTGCTAGAATAGCATCAACATGAAAGGATGAGAGGAGCTGGCGAATTTCGTCACTCCCTTTTGTCTATTTGATTAGGAGGAAGTATGCTGATTGAAAAAATTAAAGCCTATAAATGGCAAGCCTTGGCATCCTTTGTGATGACAGGCTTGATGGTTGCGAGCTCGCTCTTGCAACCTCGCTATTTGCAGGAGGTTTTAGATGCTCTACTGGCTGGCCAACATGAGGCTATTTATAGTATTGGGGCATGGTTGATAGGAGTAGCCCTCGTGGGTCTGGTTGCAGGTGGTGTCAATGTTATTCTTGCAGCCTATATCGCTCAGGGAGTATCTTCGGATCTTCGGGAAGATGCTTTTCGTAAGATCCAAACCTTTTCTTATGCCAACATTGAGCGGTTTAATGCTGGGAATCTGGTTGTCCGCATGACCAATGATATCAACCAAATTCAGAACATGGTGATGATGGTTTTCCAAATCCTTTTCCGTCTTCCTTTGCTTTTTATTGGCTCCTTTATCTTAGCGGTTCATACCCTGCCTTCACTTTGGTGGGTAATTGTCCTTATGGTAGTGCTGATTTTTGCGCTTACAGGTATCATGATGGGGATGATGGGGCCACGCTTCGCCAAGTTTCAAACCCTTCTTGAACGAATTAATGCCATCGCCAAGGAAAATCTACGTGGTGTGCGTGTGGTCAAATCCTTTGTGCAGGAAAAAGAGCAATTTGACAAGTTTACAGAGGTCTCAGATGAGCTTCTGGGACAAAATATTTATATTGGCTATGCCTTTTCAGTAGTGGAACCTTTTATGATGCTCATTGGGTACGGAGCGGTTTTCCTCTCCATCTGGTTGGTTGCGGGAATGGCTCAGTCGGATCCGTCAGTCGTTGGTTCTATTGCTTCCTTTGTCAACTATCTCAGTCAGATTATCTTTACAATCGTCATGGTTGGATTTTTAGGGAATTCTGTCAGTCGGGCTATGATTTCGATGATGCGTATCCGTGAGGTTCTAGATACCGAGCCAGCGATGACTTTTAAGGATCTTCCAGATGAGGATCTAGAAGGAAGTCTCTCTTTTGAAAATGTGACCTTCACTTATCCTACCGATGAAGAGCCCATGCTTAAGAACGTAAGTTTTGAAGTTGCACCAGGTCAGATGGTCGGTGTGGTTGGGGCGACTGGAGCAGGGAAGTCCACCCTTGCCCAGCTAATTCCACGACTTTTTGATCCACAGGAGGGCTCTATCAAGATTGGTGGCAAGGACATTCGAGACGTCAGCGAGGGAACCTTGCGTAAAACAGTTTCCATTGTCTTGCAACGTGCTATTCTCTTTAGTGGGACCATTGCAGATAATCTTCGTCAAGGAAAAGGCAATGCCAGCGTGTCAGAAATGGAACGTGCGGCGCGGATTGCCCAAGCCAGTGAATTTATCGGACGCATGGAAAACAAATTTGAGAGTCAGGTTGAAGAACGGGGCACCAACTTTTCTGGTGGACAAAAACAACGGATGTCGATTGCTCGAGGGATTGTCAGCAATCCCCGTATCCTGATTTTTGACGATTCGACTTCAGCCTTGGATGCCAAGTCAGAGAGACTCGTTCAGGAGGCTTTGAATAAAGACCTGAAAGGGACAACAACGATTATCATCGCTCAAAAAATCAGTTCAGTCGTCCATGCGGACAAGATTTTGGTCTTGGACCAAGGGCGATTGATTGGAGAAGGACGGCATGCAGACTTGGTAGCTAACAATGCCATCTACCGTGAAATCTACGAAACACAGAAGGGAAGGGAGGAATAAAATGAAAACCGTTCGATTTTTCTGGAATTATTTTAAAGTTTACAAGCTCTCCTTTGCCATTGTGATTCTGATGGTTGCAGTTGCGACGATTGCCCAAGCCCTCTTTCCTGTTTTTTCAGGTCAAGCAGTGACGGAGCTCGCTAATCTGGTTCTAGCTTATCAAAATGGGACTTCCGAACTAGCCTGGCAAAGTTTGTCAGCTCTGATGCTGAATCTAGCTCTGGTTGTCCTTGTCTTGGTTGTGTCTAGCTTGATTTACATGGCCTTGATGACCCGTGTGATTGCCGAGTCGACAAATGAGATGCGTAAGGGCCTCTTTGGCAAACTTTCCCGTTTGACGGTTTCTTTCTTTGACCGCCATCAGGATGGGGATATCCTTTCTCGCTTCACTAGTGACTTGGATAATATCCTTCAAGCCTTCAATGAAAGTCTAGTTCAGGTTATGAGCAATATTGCTCTTTACATCGGTTTGATTTTTGTCATGTTTTCAAAAAATGTGACGCTAGCGCTGATAACAGTAGCCAGCACTCCGGTGGCCTTTCTCATGCTGGTCTTCATTGTGAAAATGGCTCGCAAGTACACCAATCTCCAGCAAAAAGAGGTTGGGAAACTCAACGCCTATATGGATGAAAGTATTTCAGGGCAGAAAGCTGTTATTGTACAAGGAATTCAAAACGACATCGTAGCAGGCTTTGTGGAGCGAAATGAACGCGTGCGCAAGGCAACCTTTAAAGGAAGAATGTTCTCAGGCATCCTCTTTCCAGTTATGAATGGGATGAGTTTGGTCAATACGGCCATCGTTATTTTTGCAGGTTCTGCGGTCTTGCTGAACGATCCAAGTATCGAAACAACGACAGCCCTAGGTTTGATTGTCATGTTTACCCAATTTTCTCAGCAGTACTACCAGCCGATTATCCAGGTGGCTGCGAGTTGGGGGAGCCTCCAGTTGGCCTTTACTGGAGCGGATCGTATCCAAGAAATGTTCGATGCAGAAGAAGAGATTCGCCCGCAAAATGCACCAGCCTTTACGGAATTACGAGAAGGTGTTGAAATCAGTCACATTGATTTCTCTTATGTGCCAGATAAGCCGATTTTAAAAGATGTTAGCATTTCAGCCCCTAAAGGGCAGATGATAGCAGTTGTCGGTCCGACTGGTTCGGGGAAAACGACCATCATGAACCTCATTAATCGTTTCTACGATGTGGATGCAGGCAGCATTTGCTTTGATGGAAAAGACATCCGTGACTACGACTTGGACAGTCTGCGGAGCAAGGTCGGGATTGTCCTGCAGGATTCGGTCTTGTTTAGTGGAACGATTCGGGACAATATCCGCTTCGGTGTGCCAGATGCCAGTCAGGAAATGGTCGAAGCAGCTGCCAAGGCAACTCATATTCATGACTACATCGAAAGCTTGCCTGATAAGTATGATACCCTTATTGATGATGAGCAAAATATCTTCTCAACTGGGCAGAAACAATTGATTTCCATCGCTCGAACCTTGATGACAGATCCTCAAGTCCTAATCTTAGATGAAGCGACTTCCAATGTCGATACTGTAACAGAAAGCAAGATTCAGCATGCCATGGAGGCAGTAGTAGCAGGTCGAACCAGCTTTGTCATTGCCCATCGTCTCAAGACCATCCTCAATGCCGATCAGATTATTGTCCTCAAAGATGGAGAGGTCATTGAACGTGGAAATCATCACGAGTTGCTCAAACTCGGTGGCTTCTACTCAGAACTGTATCACAATCAATTTGTCTTCGAATAAAAAAGTTGTCCTCGTGGGCAGCTTTTTCTTGTCCATAAAAAATACTTATCACGGTCTTTAAAAAAACATATTAGACAGGAAAGGGTTGGAGTGATAAGATAAGACTGTCGCAAGAAAATCGAAAGGAGACACATCATGGCTAGAACGGTTGTAGGAGTTGCTGCAAATCTATGTCCTGTAGATGCAGAAGGGAAAAACATCCACTCATCTGTATCCTGTAAATTTGCAGAGAGCATTCGTCAAGTCGGTGGTCTCCCTTTAGTGATTCCTGTAGGAGATGAGTCCATTGTGCGCGATTATGTGGAAATGATCGACAAACTCATCTTGACAGGTGGGCAAAATGTCCATCCTCAGTTTTATGGGGAGAAAAAGACCATTGAGAGCGACGATTACAATCTAGTCCGTGATGAATTTGAATTGGCACTCTTGAGAGAAGCACTTCATCAGAATAAGCCCATTTTGGCAATCTGCCGTGGGGTTCAGCTGGTCAATGTTGCTTTTGGTGGCACTCTTCACCAAGAAATTGAAGGTCACTGGCAAGGTTTGCCTTTTGGAACCTCTCATTCTATTGAGACAGTAGAAGGAAGCGTGGTGGCTAAGTTATTTGGCAAAGAAAGTCAGGTCAACTCAGTCCATCGTCAAAGTATTAAAGATCTGGCGCCTAATTTCCGTGTGACAGCGGTGGATCCTCGAGACCAGACTATCGAAGCAATTGAGTCTATCGATGAGCACCGTATCATCGGTTTGCAGTGGCATCCAGAGTTTCTGGTCAATGAAGAAGACGGCAATTTAGAACTATTTGAGTATTTATTAAATGAATTGTAACGGTTAGAGACTCTAGCCGTTTTTATTCGTTCTTTCAGATTTTTTATATTTCAGCAAATTTACGCAAACGTTTGAATTCTGATAAAAATTGGGCAAATTCAATAAAAAAGCTTGAAAAAATCGAAGGTAAGCGTTATGATAGAAAAGAAGAAATTTTGGAGGAATATCATGTCACATATTAAATTTGATTATTCAAAAGTTTTAGACAAATTTGTTGCCCCACATGAAGTGGAATACATGCAAGCACAAGTAACAGCTGCAGACGAATTGATTCGTAAAGGAACTGGTGCTGGTAGCGACTTTTTGGGTTGGTTGGACCTTCCTGAAAATTATGACCGCGAAGAATTCGACCGCATCTTGAAAGCTGCTGAGCAAATCAAATCAGATAGCGATGTCTTGGTTGTAATCGGTATCGGTGGATCTTACCTTGGTGCCAAAGCAGCCATCGACTTCTTGAACCACCACTTTGCTAACTTGCAAACAAAAGAAGAACGCAAAGCTCCACAAATCCTTTATGCTGGGAACTCAATCTCATCTACTTACCTTGCTGACTTGGTAGAGTACGTAGCTGACAAAGACTTCTCAGTAAACGTTATTTCTAAATCAGGTACAACAACAGAACCAGCGATTGCTTTCCGTGTCTTCAAAGAACTCTTGGTTAAGAAATACGGTCAAGAAGGAGCCAACAAACGTATCTATGCAACAACTGACCGCCAAAAAGGTGCTGTTAAGGTTGAAGCAGACGCTAACGGTTGGGAAACATTTGTAGTTCCAGATGATATCGGTGGACGCTTCTCAGTATTGACAGCAGTTGGTTTGCTTCCAATCGCAGCATCAGGAGCTGACATCAAAGCCCTTATGGAAGGTGCTAACGCAGCTCGTAAAGATTACACTTCAGACAAGATTGCTGAAAATGAAGCTTACCAATATGCAGCAGTTCGTAACATCCTTTACCGTAAAGGCTATGCAACTGAAATCTTGGTAAACTACGAGCCATCTCTTCAATACTTCTCAGAATGGTGGAAACAATTGGCTGGTGAATCAGAAGGGAAAGACCAAAAAGGGATCTACCCTACTTCAGCTAACTTCTCAACTGACTTGCACTCACTTGGTCAATTTATCCAAGAAGGAACTCGCATCATGTTTGAAACAGTTGTCCGTGTTGATAAGCCTCGTAAGAACGTGATTATCCCTACTTTGGAAGAAGATCTTGACGGACTTGGTTACCTTCAAGGAAAAGACGTTGACTTTGTAAACAAAAAAGCGACTGACGGTGTTCTTCTCGCCCACACAGACGGTGACGTACCAAACATGTATGTGACTCTTCCAGAGCAAGATGCCTTCACTCTTGGTTACACTATTTACTTCTTCGAATTGGCTATCGCCCTTTCAGGTTACTTGAATGCTATCAACCCATTTGACCAACCAGGTGTTGAAGCCTACAAACGCAATATGTTTGCCCTTCTTGGTAAACCAGGATTTGAAGAATTGAGCAAAGAGCTTAACGCACGCCTATAATAGAAGAAAAGAGTGGCTTGACCACTCTTTTTACTCTCTTTATTCCTAGACATTGGACTCTGGCAAGACTTGTGATATAATATAGAAAGCAAAAAGGCAGACGCCTAGAGACTTTATAGGAGAAACTATGTCAAAAGATATCCGCGTACGCTACGCACCAAGTCCAACAGGACTTTTACACATCGGAAATGCCCGTACAGCATTGTTTAACTACCTCTACGCACGCCATCATGGTGGAACTTTTATCATCCGTATTGAAGATACTGACCGTAAACGCCATGTTGAGGATGGTGAGCGTTCACAGCTTGAAAACCTTCGTTGGTTGGGAATGGACTGGGATGAAAGTCCAGAAACACATGAAAACTACCGCCAGTCTGAGCGTTTGGAACTCTATCAAAAATACATCGACCAATTGCTAGCTGAAGGAAAAGCATACAAATCTTACGTTACAGAAGAAGAGTTGGCAGCTGAGCGCGAACGTCAAGAAGCAGCAGGCGAAACACCCCGCTACATCAACGAATACCTTGGTATGAACGAAGAAGAAAAAGCAGCTTACGTTGCAGAACGAGAAGCAGCAGGTATCATCCCGACGGTTCGTTTGGCCGTCAATGAAGCTGGTATCTACAAGTGGCATGATATGGTCAAAGGCGATATCGAGTTTGAAGGTGGCAATATCGGTGGCGACTGGGTAATTCAAAAGAAAGACGGTTATCCAACTTACAACTTTGCTGTTGTTATTGATGACCACGATATGCAAATTTCTCATGTTATCCGTGGAGATGACCACATTGCCAACACTCCAAAACAACTCATGGTTTATGAAGCGCTTGGTTGGAAAGCTCCAGAATTTGGTCACATGACTTTGATTATCAATTCTGAAACGGGTAAAAAATTGTCTAAACGTGACACCAACACCCTTCAATTTATCGAAGATTACCGTAAGAAAGGCTATCTTCCAGAAGCTGTCTTTAACTTTATTGCCCTTCTTGGTTGGAATCCAGGTGGGGAAGACGAAATCTTCTCACGTGAGGAATTGATTAAACTCTTTGATGAAAACCGCCTCAGCAAGTCTCCTGCAGCCTTCGATCAGAAGAAACTAGACTGGATGAGCAATGACTACATCAAGAGAGCTGATCTTGCGACAATCTTTGAAATGGCTAAACCTTACTTAGAAGAAGCAGGGCGTTTGACTGACAAGTCAGAGAAAATGGTAGAACTCTACAAGCCACAGATGAAGTCAGTTGATGAGATTGTTCCGCTGACAGATCTTTTCTTCTCAGATTTCCCAGAGTTGACAGACGCTGAGCGCGAGGTCATGGCAGGAGAAACCGTTCCTGTTGTTCTAGAAGCCTTCAAAGCGAAACTAGAAGCAATGACAGATGAGGAATTTGTGACAGAAAACATCTTCCCACAAATCAAAGCAGTCCAAAAAGAAACAGGTATTAAAGGTAAGAACCTATTTATGCCAATCCGTATCGCCGTTTCAGGTGAAATGCACGGACCAGAATTGCCAGAAACCATCTACTTGCTAGGCCGTGAAAAATCAATCCAGCATATTGAAAACATGCTTAAAAAAATACCGAAAGGGTTTAAAGTCTAAGAATTTAGAAGAGGAAGCGATTTCCCCGTCTTTTCTACCGAGTACACGACAAACAGGGCTGAAAAATAGTAGAAAGAGTCAGTTAAACGGGCTCTTTTCTATTGTCTTCGAAATTGTCTTCGAAGAATTTGAGTAGAATCAAAAAAAGTCCTTGACAAAGGGGAAAAAGTAGGTATAATAGAAAGAGTTGAAAAACTCAAGGTCC
>CAUULS010000019.1:0-23895 GCA_963546055.1 uncultured Streptococcus sp. | reverse complement strand
CTCTAGTAGAAAGGGACTAAGTGACTTGTCTCTATGCATTATTATAGCATGATTGCGAGATTTTTCAAGGATTTTGTGAAAGTTTTTTATTTTTTCCTCGCTGTAGCATGTATTTAATACCCGAACCTGAAGCCATACCAAGTAGGGCAAAGAGTTCATAAGCTAGGAAATAAACGAGAATGAATTCATTGAAAGTGATGATGGTAAAGCAATAGAGCAATCCGACACCGAGCAGCCACCACAGTGAGAATTGGAAACGGTAGCTATAAAGAAGGGATACGATAAAGGTTGCCAGAGGTGAAAAAAGGATTATGTTATAAATGTAGAGACCTTTCAGCGTATAAGGGTCAGAAATCAGCAGTAAAAGCAACTCATAGAGAGGCCAGTAAAAGAAGAATATGACAAGGTAGTATGGGATATACTTAAGATAGTTCCGCATGGCAATAGTCCTCCAATCTGCAAAAGTAGAGAGATGTTGAAGACCACATGATCCTAAATGAAGGGGAGCTCTCTACCTATATTATAGCACTATTTGGAAGCTCTTACAAGTTGATCAGGTAAGCAGTGATAGTGATTTTTTGGAGTGTTTTCTGCTATAATACTAACAGAAGAAGTAAGAGGAAATGAGGAGAAAGAATGATGAAAATAGCAGTTCTTTCAGATATACATGGGAATATAAGTGCCTTTGAAGCTGTACTGGCTGATGCAAGAGCTGCAAGGGTAAACGAGTACTGGCTTTTGGGGGATATTCTTATGCCAGGAACAGGACGTAGAAATATCTTGGACCTCTTAGCTGATTTGCCCATCACTGCTAGAGTTCTGGGGAATTGGGAAGATAGTCTTTGGCGAGGTTTGCATCGTAAGCTAGATTTAACAAAAGCTAGCCATCGCTATCTCCTGCGCCAATGCCAGTATATCTTAGAGGAGATTGCTCCAGAAGAAATAGAAGACCTCCATAATCAACCCATGCAAGTTCATCGTCAGTTTGGTGATTTGACGGTAGGAATCACTCACCATCTCCCTGATAAAAACTGGGGTAGGGAGTTGATTCATACGGGAAAACAAGAAGATTTTGATAGATTGGTGACGGAACCGCATGCCTCTATCGCAGTGTATGGCCATATCCACCAACAGTTTCTTCGATACGGAAGTGACGGACAGTTGATTCTTAATCCAGGTTCGATTGGACAACCCTTCTTTTTAGATGCGCGGCTGCGTAAGGACCTGCGTGCCCAGTATATGATTTTAGAGTTTGATGAAGCAGGTTTGTCTGATGTTGATTTTCTTCGAGTGGATTATGATGTAGAAGCCGAATTGCAGCTGGCTAAGGATTTAAAGCTCCCCTATTATCAGATTTATTACGAAAGTTTAGTCAATGGGATTCACCATACTCATAATCAGGAACTTCTGTATGAAATTGCCCAAGAACAAGGGCATGATGCCGAGTTGGATGCGTGGCTGGATGGTGGTAATAATTGACATTACAACACAAAAGGGTATAATGGGTATCAGATAGGATGTGAAAGGAGAAGAAGATGCAAATTTCAAGTCGATTTACGATTGCGACTCATATGTTAATCATCATTGCCATCAAGAGTCAAGAGAGCAAAGTGACCAGTGATTTTCTCGCAGCCAGTGTTGGGGTCAATCCAGTTATTATCCGTAAAACCTTGTCCCAACTCAAAAATGCAGAGCTGATATCGGTTGCGCGTGGAACGGGCGGTACCGAGATTCTCAAAGACTTACAAGATATTAGTCTTTTTGATGTTTATCAGGCAGTTGAATGTTTAGGAAAATCTGGTAAACTCTTTAGTTTCCATGATAATCCCAACCCCAACTGTCCAGTAGGGGCCAATATTCATGAAGTTTTGGATCAAAAACTACTAGATATCCAAGAAGCGATGGAAAACCAACTCCGTCAGACGAGTCTGGCTCAGGTTGTGGCAGATGCAGAAGCAAGAATAGCAAAATAAGAGGACTAGGCTCCTCTTTTTCTATTACCATAATTATGGTACAATGTAGTCATCAAAGGAGGAGACTATGTACTTTATTACAGGATTTTTCGTCCTACTTTTTTTGATTTCATTTTTTAGGGACAATCGCAGTCTCTGGAATCCAGCTCTCTTGCTTTTATCTCTGCTCTTTTCTTACCTGTCTATTGCCAATCTTTTTTATGAAGCTGGACAGGAAGAAGTGCACATGATTTTCTTTGCAGTGATTTTTCTCTTGCTCCCTTTTTTAGTTTTTCTAAGTGGCTTTTTCCTGATTTATAATGGATTTGTGTTATTGAGAAAAGAAGGGAAATCCAAGGCAAATTATTTGTCTCTGGGGCTAGGGTGCGTGATTCTGTTCTTTTTTGTGATCATGGCGATTCGAATGAGCGATACCAATGGCTTGTTCTACACCAATCATCTAGTGAATATTTTCTTTTTCTTTCTGATCTACTCGTATTTGATTTTCGGCTTTGCCTTTGCAGGATTTCTACTTTATTCTATTCTGTATCTTTTTATTCCTAAGAAAAAACATTATGATTTTATTATTATTCACGGTGCAGGCTTATTGAATGGAGAAAAAGTAACTCCCTTACTTAAGAACCGTATTGACAAAGCCGTAGAGGCTTATCGTCAGTCGTCCAATCCCAACGTTAAACTCATTGCCAGTGGAGGTCGAGGTGGGGACGAGAAAATTTCTGAAGCTCAGGCAATTTGTAATTATTTGATGGAAGAGACGGATGTTCCGAGAGAAGCGATTCTCCTAGAGGAAGACTCAACGACGACTTATGAGAATCTTCTCTTCTCAAAAGAAATAGGAGAGAAACTGGTAGCAAATCCACGTTTTCTCTTTGTAACCAATGACTATCATGTTTTTCGGACCAGTACCTATGCTAGACAACTCCGTATGAAAGGAGATGGCTTGGCTTGTCGGACAGCTGGTTATTATATTCCCTCAGCCTTTATTCGTGAGTATGTAGCTCTTTGTGTAAAAATGAAATGGCTCTTTGTTGCCTTTTATATTTTATTAATTTTAGCTCTGATTTTCTCTTATAGAGGTGTTCTATGGTAATATGTGAAAAAAATCTCCGTTAGGAGATTTTTCGTAAAATTCATGTAGTCATTATTGTTCGATTTTGCTTATGGCAAAATGGCTTTTAGTTGTTTTAGAATAGTTTGTAAGGTTACGACCGCTTGCTTTTCTTGTTGTGGTTGGTAGAGTAGTTGGAAATACTTGCGAATAGTTTCTTCAAATTGCTTAGGGAGGAGTGTACAATTGGTCTTTGCGTACTCCAACATTCGTTTTTCACCAGGATGGGTTTGCTCATTGAGCGCAAATAACAAGTCAAAGTAGGAAGCAAAAAACTCACTCGTACGATGATTCATACTGAGAAGATCTTGGCGTTTGATAGCTTTTTCTATTTGGTGAGAGAAGGCAGGCATGGCTTGTTCTAGCAAAAGGAGTTGCCTTTCGATGATCTGTTTTTTGAGTTCCTGTGGATAGGGAATCTGGTAGGTTCTTTGGAGCGAAGCATAGTGTCCATTTGGGTCGTATAGAATCTTGCTGTGGAGTAGATTATGCCACATGCAAGTTGTATAGGCATTTTGAGCTTTGTGCTGAAAAACGGTTGAGTTCAATTCCTGTTCAAACGACTCCAGCGAACGATAAATCAACTCGATTTCGATACCGTTGTTTAGTACGCAGTCATCTTCTAATTCCCAAAACTGGTTTCCAATTTCCATATAGGAGCAATAGTTGCTAAGAATGATTTGACGAGTTTTTTCATCAATAGGTGAGTTAAGATAGACATAGACATCATAGTCAGAATTTTGATCATAGTTTTGTCCTGCACGAGAACCACCAAGAGCGATAGCTTCTACTTGTTCCAGTTGAGAGAATTCTTTGTAAAGGTCTTGGATCATTGTTTTTCTCCTTGCTTTATGGTTTTAAAGTCATTTTATCAAAAAGTAAAACGTTTGCATAGCATTAAGTTGCTGCTTTTTCATTTATAGCAAAAAATGTGAACCCTTGTTTTGAGTTCACATTTCTTTTTTTATTCTGCTGCTTGTTGCCAGCGTTTGGCTAGCATGCGGGATAAGCTTGAAATCGCTAGGTTAAAGCTGAAATAGATCAAGGCAATCAGGATATAAAGGCTGAAGACCTGCTCTGGCTCGAAATAGCGTCCCATGAGAATTTGGCTAGCCCCAAAGAGTTCTTGCAGCGCGATAACAGAGTAGAGGAGGCTGGTATCCTTAATCACGGTTACAAACTGAGAAATGATAGCTGGCAACATTTTACGGATCGCTTGTGGGAGAATGATGTAGTAGAGGATTTGCGCAGAGGTGAATCCTTGCGACATTCCTGCTTCGTACTGGCCCTTGTCCACGGCATTGAGACCACCTCGGATAATCTCAGCCAGGGCTGCTGAGGTAAAAAGGGTAAAGGCAGTAATACCTGCTGGTGTGGACTTTATCTTAAACACCAAAAAGATGGTGAAAATCCAGAGAAGATTGGGAACATTACGCACAAATTCGATGTAAATGCTGGAGATGATCCGTAAGACAGGATTTTTCCCATTTCTCATGACGGCTAGCACTGTTCCGATAAGGGTCGAGAGGACGATAGCAATCAGAGAAATGTAGAGGGTCAAGCCGAAGCCTTTAAAGATAAAGACTAGGTTATCTGGGGTCAAAACTTCTAAAATAGATTCCATAGTAACCTCCTAAAGTGAATAGGCTTTTTTATTGGCTTGCTCCATCTTGCGACCAAACTGGGCGACAGGGAAGCAAAGGGAAAAGTAGAGTAGGGCAGCGCCTAGAAAGGCAGGGATGTAGTTTCCGTTTAGAGCCGACCAAGACTTGGTCACAAACATCAAGTCTACTCCAGAGATGATAGCGACGGTAGAGGTATTCTTGATGAGATTGACGATTTGGTTGGTCAAAGGTGGGAGAATGATACGGAAGGCCTGAGGCAAGATAATCAAGCGCATGGCACTGATATAGGTAAAACCTTGCGACAAGGCAGCCTCCATCTGACCGCTAGGAATAGACTGAATCCCTGAACGAATCACCTCAGCGATATAGGCACCGTGATAGAGTCCCACGCAGAGAACAGCTGTCCAATAAATCGGAATCATGATGGTATGGTCACTGATAAGAGGCAAACCATAAAAGACGATGACAAACTGTACTAAGAGGGGAGTGTTTTGGTAAAATTCGACAAAGATACGAGCCAAAATCCTTAAAATTTGATGTTTGCTGGTTGATAGGACTCCAAAGATGATTCCTAAGACCATAGCTAGGATAAAGGATCCAATAGCTAGGGCAAGAGTGAAGAGGAAACCATTGAAAAATTGTCCAAAATCCTGAAAATAGGCTGTCCAAGATGATAAATCTGTCATGAGGTGTCCTCCTTAATCTGCAGTATGGCTAGATGGTTTGAGCTTGTATCGGTCATAAAGTTTCTGCAAACTACCGTCCTTGCTCCATTTAGTGACCAAGCTATCAAGATAATCGTTGAGCTCAGTGTTTGATTTCTTGGTAACAATACCGTAGTCAGATGGTTTAAAACTATCATCTAGTAGTTCTGTTCGTTTACTGGTGTAGCCAGACAGGATAGAGCGATCCACGGAAAAGGCATCGATACGGTGAGCGTGAAGGGAAGTAATCAATTCTGGATAGGAACCAAGTTCTACAAACTTAAATTTCAGACCTTTCTTTTTACCTAGTTCAGTAATCAGGCGCTGGGTGATGGAACCTTGAGCAACTCCGATCGTTTTACCATTTAGGTCTTCAATGCTTTTGATATTGGCAGATTTATTGACCAAAAAGCCAGAAGCGTCCGTATAGTAGGGACTGGTGAAGTTGTAGAGTTTTTTACGTTCTTCTGTGATGGTAAAGGTCGCGATATCCAAATCGACCTGTTCATTGTCAAGAAGTGGGCCACGGGTTTGAGCGGTAACAGGCACGTAGCGAACCTTGACCTTGAGCTCATCCGCAATCATCTTGGCCAAGTCGGTTTCGATACCAGAATAGGTCCCTGTCTTGGGGTCCTTGTAGCCAAAATTCGGAACGTCTTGTTTGACACCGACAACTAGTTCGCCTCTCTTTTGAATATCTGCGACACTGGTGTCGGCAAGAACTGGCTTAGCTAGGGCAAGGCTGATAAGGCTAATCAATAATGCTGCTAAAAAGAGTTTCTTTTTCATAGGCGCCTCCTTATTTGACTTTGTCACTTTCGTGGTTGATGATTTTGCTGAGGAATTGTTGGGCACGAGGTTCGCTTGGATTGTCAAAAAAGTCATCGACATCTGTCGTATCTACCAAAACTTCCCCGTCAGCCATAAAGATAATACGGTCCGCAACCTCTCGAGCAAATCCCATTTCGTGGGTAACGATGATCATATTCATCCCGTCATGTGCCAGTTTTTGCATAACTGCTAGAACATCTCCGATAGTCTCAGGGTCAAGAGCAGATGTTGGCTCGTCAAAGAGGAGGAGCTCCGGATGCATGGCAAGACCACGAGCGATGGCGATTCGCTGTTTTTGACCACCAGATAGCATAGCTGGATAGGAATCTTTCTTGTCCCACATATTTACAAATTCCAGATATTTTTGGGCTGTTTTTTCAGCTTCTTTTTTATCAATTCCTAGAACTTTAACGGGTGCGAGTGTAACATTTTCTAACACTGTTTTGTGTGGATAAAGGTTAAAATGTTGAAAAACCATGCCGACTTCCTTACGAAGAGGAACTAAATCTTTCTGACTAGCACCTGCTACTTGGTGTCCATTGACTAGGAGACTTCCTTTGTCAACAGCCTCTAAACCATTAATCGTACGGATAAGAGTGGACTTCCCAGAACCAGAAGGTCCAAGCAGGACAACAACTTGTCCTTTTTCAAAACGGAGATTGATGTCGCGGAGTGCGTGGTAGTCTCCGTAATATTTTTCGACGTGTTTAAATTCTACTAAAGCCATGAGAGATCTCCTTTGTGTTAGATTTTATAACGTGATTCTACAACAAAAGAATGTTCTTGTCAAATCATATCTGAAAAAAATTCACTAAAATTTTATAAAAAAGCAATCTGGATAGAGAAAATGCCTAAATCATGTTATAATGAAACGATAGAATTCTTAGAAAGAGTGGATGTTTTTTTGATAACTCCTACTTATGAATGGCAGTTTGCCCCGCAGGTTGAAGATGCGGATTTTACAAAGATAGCCAAGAAGGCTGGACTGGGTCCTGAGGTGGCTCGGTTATTATTTGAAAGAGGGATTCAGGATGAAGAAAGTCTAAAGAAGTTTTTAGAACCTTCTTTAGAGGACTTACATGACCCCTATCTGCTCCATGATATGGACAAGGCAGTGGAACGGATTCGTCAGGCCATTGAAGAAGGGGAAAACATTCTCATCTATGGAGACTACGATGCGGATGGTATGACTTCAGCTTCGATTGTGAAGGAAAGTTTGGAACAGCTTGGCGCCGAGTGCCGAGTTTATCTGCCAAATCGTTTTACCGATGGCTATGGTCCCAATGCCAGTGTTTATAAATACTTTATCGAGCAAGAGGGAATTTCCTTGATTGTGACAGTGGACAATGGGGTTGCAGGTCATGAAGCCATTGAACTAGCTCAGGCTATGGGTGTGGATGTCATTGTGACTGACCACCATTCCATGCCGGAAACCCTTCCTGATGCCTATGCTATTGTTCACCCTGAGCATCCGGATGCGGACTATCCTTTCAAATATTTGGCCGGATGCGGAGTGGCTTTCAAGCTGGCTTGTGCCCTTTTAGAGGAAGTCCAAGTGGAGCTACTTGATTTGGTCGCTATCGGTACCATTGCGGATATGGTGAGTTTGACGGATGAGAATCGCATTTTGGTTCAATATGGTCTGGAAATGTTGGGGCATACTCAGCGCATCGGTCTGCAAGAAATGCTGGACATGGCTGGAATTGCTGCTAACGAAGTGACAGAAGAAACGGTTGGCTTTCAGATTGCCCCTCGTTTGAATGCCTTGGGGCGATTAGACGACCCTAATCCAGCCATTGATTTGTTGACTGGATTTGACGACGAGGAAGCGCATGAGATTGCCCTCATGATTCATCAGAAAAACGAAGAGCGCAAGGAAATCGTGCAATCTATCTATGAAGAAGCAAAGACCATGGTGGATCCTGAGAAGAAGGTACAAGTCCTAGCCAAAGAAGGTTGGAATCCTGGAGTTTTAGGTATCGTGGCTGGTCGTTTACTGGAAGAACTAGGGCAGACAGTCATCGTTCTTAATATAGAGGACGGTCGCGCCAAGGGCAGTGCTCGTAGCGTGGAAGCTGTCGATATTTTTGAGGCTCTGGATCCCCATCGAGACCTCTTTATCGCCTTTGGTGGCCATGCTGGTGCAGCAGGAATGACGCTAGAGGTTGAGAAACTCTCAGATTTATCTCATGTTTTGGAAGACTATGTCTGTGAAAAAGGCGCAGATGCTAGCGGCAAGAATAAGTTAAATCTAGATGAAGAGCTAGACTTGGAGACGCTTAGCTTGGAAACGGTCAAAAGTTTTGAACGCTTGGCACCTTTTGGAATGGACAATCAGAAACCTGTCTTTTATATCAAGGATTTTCAGGTCGAAAGTGCTAGAACCATGGGAGCAGGCAATGCTCACCTCAAACTGAAAATTTCTAAGGGTGAGGCGAGTTTTGAAGTGGTGGCCTTCGGACAAGGTAGATGGGCGACAGAGTTTGCTCAAACAAAAAACTTAGAATTGGCAGTCACCTTGTCTGTCAATCAATGGAATGGCCAAACTGCCCTCCAGTTGATGATGGTAGATGCGCGTGTGGAAGGCGTTCAACTCTTTAACATTCGAGGGAAGAATGCAGTCTTGCCAGAAGGGGTTCCAGTCTTGGACTTTTCTGGAGAATTGCCAGAATTAGCGACCAGTGAAGCGGTTGTTGTGAAAACCATTCCTGAGGATATCACCCTGCTGAAGACCGTTTTTCAGGAACAAAATTTCTCTGCGGTTTATTTTAAGAACGACATTGACAAGGCCTACTATCTAACAGGTTATGGGACAAGGGAACAGTTTGCTAAATTATATAAGACTATCTACCAGTTTCCAGAGTTTGATATTCGCTATAAGCTGAAGGATCTAGCGACTTATCTCAATATCCAACAAATCTTGCTGGTCAAGATGATTCAAGTCTTTGAGGAACTGGGCTTTGTAACTATCAAAGATGGTATCATGACAGTCAATAAAGAAGCGCCGAAAAGGGAAATTGGTGACAGTCAGATATACCAAAATCTCAAACAAACCGTAAAAAATCAAGAAATCATGGCGCTGGGTACGGTGCAAGAGATTTATGATTTTTTAATGGAAGAAAACTAGAAGATAGGAAAGAGTTGGGCAATCAGCTCTTTTTTGAAAACAAATCTTCATTTTGAAAATAATCAAAAAAATGGTATAATGGTAGGAAAAGATTCGGCTGAGAGTTTGAGAACTTTTAGAATAAGAGGGTGAACCTACCCTATAATCAAGATAAACTAAGGTTTCGGAGGAAAAATGAGTAATATCAGTTTAACAACACTTGGTGGTGTACGAGAAAATGGGAAAAATATGTACATCGCAGAAATCGATGGATCTATTTTTGTTTTGGATGCAGGGCTTAAATACCCTGAAAATGAACAACTAGGGGTTGACGTCGTCATACCAAATATGGACTATCTTTTTGAAAATAGTGATCGTATCGCTGGGGTTTTCTTGACCCATGGACATGCGGATGCCATTGGTGCCCTGCCTTATCTTTTGGCAGAGGCTAAGGTGCCTGTGTTTGGTTCTGAGTTGACCATTGAGTTGGCGAAACTTTTTGTCAAAGGAAATGATACGGTTAAGAAATTCAATGACTTCCATGTGATTGATGAGGATACAGAGATTGATTTTGGAGGGACTGTGGTTTCCTTCTTCCGTACAACCCACTCTATCCCAGAAAGTTTGGGAGTTGTCTTGAAAACAAGTGAAGGTAGCATCGTTTATACAGGTGACTTCAAATTTGACCAGACAGCTAGTGAATCCTATGCGACGGATTTTGCCCGTTTGGCAGAAATCGGTCGTGATGGTGTCTTGGTGCTCCTTAGTGATTCTGCGAATGCAGATAGCAATATCCAAGTAGCGAGCGAGAGTGAAGTTGGGGATGAAATTACCCAAACCATCGCTGACTGGGACGGTCGTATCATCGTTGCAGCAGTTGCCAGCAACCTTTCTCGTATCCAGCAGGTTTTTGATGCAGCTGCGGAGACTGGCCGCCGAGTCGTTTTGACTGGATTTGATGTTGAAAATATCGTCCGTACAGCGATTCGTCTCAAAAAATTGTCTCTAGCTAATGAAAGCCTTTTGATAAAACCGAAAGAAATGTCTCGTTTTGAAGACCATGAGTTGATTATCCTAGAGACAGGTCGTATGGGTGAACCCATCAATGGGCTTCGCAAGATGTCCGTTGGGCGCCACCGTTATGTAGAAATCAAGGATGGGGACTTGGTTTATATTGTAACAACTCCATCCACCGCCAAAGAAGCAGTTGTGGCTCGCGTTGAAAATATGATTTACCAAGCTGGTGGTGTGGTAAAACTCATTACCCAGAGTTTGCGAGTATCAGGACACGGAAATGCGCGTGATTTGCAGTTGATGATCAATCTTTTGCAACCGAAATATCTCTTCCCTGTCCAAGGGGAGTACCGTGAGTTGGATGCGCATGCCAAGGCTGCCATGGCAGTTGGAATGTTGCCAGAGCGCATTTTCATCCCTAAAAAGGGAACGATCATGTCCTATGAACATGGAGATTTCGTCCCAGCTGGAGCAGTTTCTGCAGGCGATGTCATGATTGATGGAAATGCCATTGGTGATGTTGGGAATGTCGTTCTTCGCGACCGTAAGGTCTTGTCAGAGGATGGAATCTTTATCGTGGCTATTACTGTTAACCGTCGTGAGAAGAAGATTGTGGCTAAGGCTCGTGTTCATACGCGTGGATTTATCTACCTTAAGAAAAGTCGTGACATTCTCCGTGAAAGTTCAGAATTGATTAACCAAACGGTAGAAGAGTATCTTCAAGGGGATGACTTTGACTGGGCAGATCTCAAAGGCAAAGTTCGTGACAATTTGACCAAGTACCTCTTTGATCAAACCAAGCGTCGCCCAGCAATCTTGCCAGTCGTGATGGAAGCAAAATAATAAGCAGAATACCTACAGAAAAAGTCGAAATTCGGCTTTTTCTTATAGAATAGTAAAAGGAGACAACCATGGCAGTTATGAATATTGAGTATTACTCAGAAGTTTTGGATATGGAGTGGGGTGTTACCGTCCTCTATCCAGATGGCAGTCGAGTGACTGAACCAGATTGCACAGATATTCCTGTCCTTTATCTTTTGCATGGAATGTCAGGAAATCAGAATAGCTGGCTCAAGCGAACCAATGTCGAGCGCTTGTTGCGGGGAACCAATCTCATTGTTATCATGCCCAATACAAATAATGGCTGGTACACAGATACTCAGTATGGCTATAACTACTATACTGCTCTAGCAGAAGAGTTGCCTCAGGTTATGAAACGTTTCTTCCCCAATATGACCAGCAAGCGAGAAAAGACCTTTATTGCAGGTCTCTCAATGGGAGGCTATGGTTCCTTCAAGCTGGCTCTCGCAACCAATCGTTTTTCTCGTGCGGCTAGTTTTTCTGGTGCACTCAGTTTTCAGGGATTTTCTCCTGAAAGTCAGGATTTAGGCTCTCTTGCATACTGGCGAGGAGTTTTTGGAGAAATCAAAGACTGGGCAGCTAGCCCTCATTCGCTTGAAAGTATTGCTAGGAAATCGGATAAAAAAACCAAACTTTGGGCTTGGTGTGGGGAGCAAGACTATCTCTATTCTGCTAATAATCTAGCGGTGAAGAATCTCAAAAAACTTGGTTTTGAGGTGACCTATAGTCATAGTCCAGGTAAGCACGAGTGGTACTACTGGGAAAAACAATTGGAGCGTTTTTTGGCTACTCTACCAATTGACTTTGTTTTGGAAGAGCGCTTATCTTAGTTTTAGGTTTCTTTCAGTTTTTTTGAGTAAAATAGAGAATCTATCTTGATTATGGGAGACCATCGATTTTAAGATAGGTTCTTATTTTTATGAAAGGTGGAGCGTCATGTTCTGGATTATTCGATTATTGTTCCAATTTCTGTTGGGAATTTGGCGTTTCTTCTGGCGTCTGGTTTGGACTGTGGTCATTCTACTGCTCATTGCTTTTGGAGTGGTTTGGTATCTGTCTGGTGATTTTCATTCTGCGGTCAATCAGGTTGAAAAAATGAGTCAGATTGGTCAAGGTGGCTGGAATCAATGGAAGGAGACGGGAACGCTGGAAGTCTTGTCTCAGACAGACAGTCACCAACATGCAGAAGGCAAGTGGGCTCAGGCCTCAGCTCGCATCTATATTGAGCCTCAAATGGATGAGACCTTCCAAGGCGCCTATGCAGAAGCTATAAAAAACTGGAATCAAACGGGAGCCTTTACCTTTGAGGTGGTTGCAGATCCTAGCCAGGCAGATATTGTGGCAAGTGAGATGAATGATGGATCGACCGCTGTAGCAGGTCAAGCCGAGAGTCAAACCAATTTGTTAACCAATCAATTTATATCTGTAACGGTTCGCCTGAATCACTATTATCTATCCAATCCAAACTATGGTTATTCTTATGAACGGATCGTGCACACGGCGGAGCACGAACTGGGGCATGCCATCGGATTGGATCATACCAACGAAACTTCTGTCATGCAGCCAGCAGGTTCCTATTATGGGATTCAGCCTCAGGATGTGACAGCTGTTCAAGAACTCTATACCAGTAGCGACTAGATGAAGTCGGTGCAATCTGAAAAGAAATCAAAGCTCCTCCATCAAGTGATTGGTGGGGCTTTTTGTTCGTCCTGTTACAGCCTTTTTGCTATAATGGAACTATGAATAACTTGATCAAATCAAAACTGGAGCTCTTGCCGACTAGTCCTGGATGCTATATTCACAAGGATAAAAATGACACCATTATCTATGTAGGAAAGGCTAAAAATCTGCGCAATCGCGTGCGGTCTTATTTCCGTGGAAGTCATGATACCAAGACAGAGGCTCTGGTGTCTGAAATTGTGGATTTTGAATTTATCGTCACTGAGTCTAATATTGAGGCCCTCCTGCTAGAAATCAACCTCATCAAGGAAAATAAGCCCAAGTACAATATCATGCTCAAGGATGATAAGTCTTATCCTTTTATCAAAATCACCAATGAGCGCTATCCTCGCTTGATTATCACCCGTCAGGTCAAAAAGGATGGGGGTCTTTATTTTGGACCCTATCCCGATGTTGGAGCAGCTAATGAAATCAAGCGACTCTTGGATCGAATTTTCCCTTTTCGTAAGTGTACCAACCCGCCTTCTAAGGTCTGTTTTTACTACCATATCGGCCAATGTATGGCTCACACCATCTGTAAGAAAGATGAGGCTTATTTCAAGTCCATGGCTCAGGAGGTTTCTGATTTCCTAAAAGGGCAGGATGACAAAATCATCGATGACCTCAAGGGGAAGATGGCAAAGGCAGCTCAAAGTATGGAGTTTGAACGTGCGGCGGAATACCGTGACCTGATTCAGGCCATTGGAACACTTCGGATCAAGCAACGGGTTATGGCTAAGGATTTGCAAAATCGGGACGTCTTTGGTTACTATGTGGATAAGGGCTGGATGTGTGTTCAGGTTTTCTTTGTTCGTCAAGGCAAGCTCATTGAGAGGGATGTCAATCTCTTCCCCTACTACAATGATCCGGATGAGGACTTCTTGACCTATGTGGGACAATTCTATCAAGAAAAATCCCACCTGGTTCCCAATGAGGTGCTGATTCCGCAGGATATCGATGAAGAAGCTGTTAAGGCCTTGGTGGATACCAAGATTCTCAAACCCCAACGTGGAGAGAAAAAGCAACTGGTCAATCTAGCCATAAAAAATGCCCGTGTTAGTCTGGAGCAAAAGTTCAATCTGCTAGAAAAATCTGTCGAAAAGACCCAAGGAGCTATTGAAAATCTGGGACGCTTGCTTCAAATTCCGACCCCAGTCCGCATCGAGTCCTTTGATAACTCTAATATCATGGGAACCAGTCCGGTGTCTGCCATGGTGGTCTTTGTCAATGGTAAACCCAGTAAGAAGGATTACCGTAAGTACAAGATAAAAACGGTTGTAGGTCCAGATGACTATGCTAGTATGCGTGAAGTCATTCGCAGACGTTATGGTCGAGTACAACGTGAGGGTTTAACCCCGCCAGATTTGATTGTGATCGATGGGGGACAAGGTCAGGTCAATATCGCTAAGCAGGTCATCCAAGAGGAGCTGGGCTTGGACATTCCCATTGCTGGGCTGCAAAAGAATGACAAGCACCAAACCCATGAATTGCTCTTTGGAGATCCGCTGGAAGTGGTGGAGTTGTCTCGCAATTCTCAAGAATTCTTTCTCCTCCAACGCATCCAGGATGAGGTACACCGCTTTGCTATCACTTTCCACCGCCAACTGCGCTCAAAAAATTCCTTTTCATCCCAATTGGATGGGATTGACGGTCTAGGGCCTAAACGCAAGCAGAATCTTATGAAGCATTTCAAGTCTCTAACTAAAATCAAGGAAGCCAGTGTGGATGAGATTGTCGAAGTTGGAGTGCCAAGGCTTGTCGCAGAAGCTGTTCAGAGAAAGTTGAACCCTCAGGAAGAAGTGGAATTGGCTCAAGTGGCGGAAGAAAGAGTGGACTACCAAACAAAAGGAGATTATGATGAACCATAAAATCGCAATTTTATCAGATATTCATGGAAATGTGACTGCCTTAGAAGCAGTGATTGCAGATGCTCAAACTCAAGGAGCCAGTGAATATT
Organism: uncultured Streptococcus sp.; assembly: GCA_963546055.1. Lineage (GTDB taxonomy): Bacteria > Bacillota > Bacilli > Lactobacillales > Streptococcaceae > Streptococcus. Next base: position 8,997 of record CAUULS010000019.1, on the reverse strand, counting down.
GGCTTATGGGAGACATTTTCCTCCCTGGTCCAGGTGCAAATGATTTGGTAGCTCTGTTAAAGGAACTTCCTATCACGGCAAGTGTTCGAGGCAATTGGGATGATTGTGTCCTTGAGGCTTTAGATGGGCAATATGGCTTAGAAGACCCACAGGAAGTCCAGCTCTTGCGTATGACCCAGTTTTTAATGGAGCGAATGGATCCTGAAACGATTGTCTGGCTACGAAGCTTACCTTTGCTAGAAAAGAAAGAAGTTGACGGATTGCGCTTTTCTCTTTCTCATAATTTGCCTGATAAGAACTATGGTAGTGACTTGTTGGTTGACAATGATACGGAGAAATTTGACCAGCTACTTGATGAGGAGACAGATGTAGCAGTTTACGGTCATGTCCACAAACAGTTGCTTCGCTATGGCAGCCAAGGGCAACAAATTATCAATCCAGGTACAATTGGTATGCCCTATTTTAACTGGGAGGCGTTAAAAAATCACAGTGCCCAGTATGCCGTGATAGAGGTTGAAGATGGGGAATTGGTAAATATCCTGTTTCGTAAAGTCGCTTATGACTATGAAGCGGAGTTAGAATTGGCCAAGTCCAAGGGTCTTCCCTTTATCGAAATGTATGAAGAGCTACGACGAGAAGACAACTATCAGGGGCACAATCTGGAACTTTTAGCTAGTTTAATTGAAAAGCATGGATATGTAGAGGATGTGAAAGATTATTTTGATTTTCTGCAAAGTTAGAAATAAAATGGACGCCCTTAATTTGAAGTGAGGTTTGTAGTCGAATCGCTTAGAAAAGAGTCAGACAATAAGGAAGAAAAGATGGCTTAGCTAAAGTTTGACATTGAAATTATTTTGTTATACAATGAACTTAATTCTTAATAAAAAGGAGAACATTATGAAGAAAATTATTACAGCCAGTATGGCTCTTTTATCTGTTGTTGTTTTAGCAGCATGTTCAGGGAAAACAACGTCTGATTCTTCGACTAAGACTTCAAGCTCTGTAGAACAAACTTCTTCTTCAGAGACTTCATCAACAACGTCTAGTTCAAAGACAGAAAATAATGAGGTTGTTTTGATTACCGATGAAGAAATTGACAATGCTAAAACTGTTGGAGATGTGAAGAAAGTCTTTGGCAAATTAGTCGACAATTATAAAAAGCATGCAGTTGAAATTGGGGAGAAAATTCCAGAGAGTGGAAAAGAAGCATATAACGCCCAAGTTGAACCAGCGCTTAAGTCTATGGAGACTGTAAGAGAATCATTTAACGAAAGCCTTTCAAGCATTGGTTCTGATGATACAGTAGTGCCAGAACAAACTCGTACTCTATTTGTTCAACAGTTGAAAACTGGACGTGACACAATGAAGAAAGCGCTGGAAGCGGCTTATAAAGCAATTGCTCCATACACATCTGGTCAATAATATAAGAAAGTAGGTGTTCGATCACCTGCTTTTTGATTGCTTCAAATCTAAAGCGATACCTACTTAAATAGTTCCAAATTAATAGCAGAGAGTTTGAAAGAAGTACTAACTCTATGAAAAATCCCTGCAAGCTCTTTCAAAATATGGTAGAATGGAAGCAGTAGAATTAGAAAAGGAAATCGATTATGAAATTTCTTGAATTAAATAAAAAACGTCATGCGACCAAGCATTTCACTGATAAGCCGGTGGATCCCAAAGATGTGCGTACGGCTATCGAAATCGCAACCTTGGCCCCAAGCGCTCACAACAGCCAACCTTGGAAATTTGTGGTCGTTCGTGAGAAAAATTCTGAATTGGCAAAATTGGCTTATGGTTCGAACTTTGAGCAGGTATCATCAGCGCCTGTAACCATTGCCCTATTTACAGATACAGACCTAGCCAAACGCGCTCGCAAGATTGCCCGAGTTGGCGGCGCTAATAACTTTTCTGAAGAGCAACTTCAATATTATATGAAGAATTTGCCTGCTGAATTTGCGCGTTACAGTGAGCAACAAGTCAGTGACTACCTAGCCCTCAATGCAGGTTTGGTTGCCATGAACTTGGTTCTAGCTCTGACAGACCAGGGAATCGGTTCTAACATTATTCTTGGTTTTGACAAATCAAAAGCCAATGAAGTTTTAGATATCGAAGACCGTTTCCGCCCAGAACTCTTGATTACAGTGGGTTATACAGACGAAAAATTGGAGCCAAGCTACCGCTTGCCAGTAGATGAAATTATCGAGAAAAGATAGGAAGAAGAAAAAATGACAGCAATTGATTTTACAGCAGAAGTAGAAAAACGCAAAGAAGACCTCTTGGCTGACTTGTTTAGCCTTTTGGAAATCAACTCAGAACGGGATGATAGTAAGGCAGATGCGCAGCATCCATTTGGACCTGGGTCAGTAAAAGCCTTGGAAAAATTCCTTGAAATCGCAGACCGCGATGGATATCCAACTAAGAATGTCGATAACTACGCAGGACATTTCGAGTTTGGTGAAGGAGAAGAAGTTCTCGGAATCTTTGCCCACATGGACGTGGTGCCAGCTGGTAGCGGTTGGGACACGGACCCTTACACACCAACTATCAAAGACGGTCGCCTTTATGCGCGTGGAGCTTCAGATGACAAGGGGCCTACAACAGCTTGTTACTATGGCTTGAAAATCATCAAAGAATTGGGCCTTCCAACTTCTAAGAAAGTTCGCTTTATTGTTGGAACAGACGAAGAATCAGGTTGGGCAGACATGGACTACTACTTTGAACATGTAGGACTTGCGAAACCAGACTTTGGATTCTCACCAGATGCTGAATTCCCGATCATTAACGGTGAAAAAGGAAACATCACTGAATACCTTCACTTTGCAGGTGAAAATACAGGTGCTGCTCGTCTTCACAGTTTCACAGGTGGATTGCGTGAAAACATGGTACCAGAATCAGCAACAGCAGTTGTTTCAGGCGACCTAGCTGACTTGCAAGGAAAACTAGATGTCTTTGTTGCAGAGCACAAACTTAGAGGAGAACTCCAAGAAGAAGTTGGCAAATACAAGGTGACCATCATTGGTAAATCAGCTCATGGTGCTATGCCTGCTTCAGGTGTCAATGGAGCTACTTACCTAGCACTCTTCCTCAGCCAATTTGACTTTGCTGGACCAGCCAAAGACTACCTCGATATCGCTGGTAAGATTCTCTTGAATGACCATGAGGGTAAAAATCTCAAGGTGGCTCATGTGGATGAAAAGATGGGTGGCCTTTCTATGAATGCAGGTGTTTTCCGCTTTGACGAAGCAAGTGCTGACAATACGATTGCCCTCAACTTCCGCTATCCAAAAGGAACAAGTCCAGAACAAATCAAATCAGTTCTTGAAAACTTGCCAGTTGCTTCTGTTAGCCTTTCTGAACACGGACACACGCCTCACTATGTATCGATGGAAGATCCACTCGTTCAAACCTTGCTGAATGTCTATGAAAAACAAACCGGTCTTAAAGGTCACGAACAGGTCATCGGTGGTGGAACCTTTGGTCGCTTGCTGGAACGTGGGGTTGCCTACGGTGCTATGTTCCCAGACTCAATCGATACCATGCACCAAGCCAATGAATTTATCGCCTTGGACGATCTCTTCCGAGCAGCAGCAATCTATGCAGAAGCTATCTATGAATTAATCAAATAAAACGATAGAAGTCTGAGATTTTATGCTTAGACTTCTTTTTGGAGGGAAAACAGATGTCTCAAATCGAAAGAATCAAGCAGGCCATTATGGCGGATCCACAGAATACCAGCTATACAGAACGTGGAATCGAACCTCTCTTTGCGGCGCCAAAAACTGCTCGCATCAATATTGTCGGTCAAGCTCCGGGGTTTAAAACGCAAGAAGCTGGGATTCATTGGAAGGATAAGAGTGGTGATCGCTTGCGAGATTGGTTAGGTGTAGACGAAGAAAACTTTTACAATTCAGGTTATTTTGCAGTTCTGCCAATGGATTTTTACTTTCCAGGACATGGCAAGGCGGGTGATCTTCCACCTCGTACAGGTTTCGCAGAAAAATGGCATCCCAAACTCCTCAAGGAATGTCCAAATATTGAATTGACTCTTTTGATTGGCCAGTATGCCCAAGCCTACTATTTACATGAGAAAATTAGTGGCAAGGTGACAGAGCGGGTAAAACACTACAAAGACTATTTGCCAGAGTATTTTCCTTTAGTTCACCCTTCTCCTCGTAATCAAATCTGGATGGCTAAGAATCCTTGGTTTGAGTCAGAAGTGGTGCCAGAATTGAAAGCATTGGTACAAAAGATTATTCATCAATAAAGGAGAAAAACTATGGATCCTTATCAACAAGTAGCTAATAAGTTGCAAGAGTTGGGAATTACCTTTGATGTGGTGGAGCACCCACCTGTATTTACGACAGAGCAGGCGGATAGCTATATTGAAGGAATGGAAGGAGTCCAGACTAAGTCCATGTTTTTGACCAATAGGAAGAAAACCCAGTACTATCTGCTCATCATGGGTGACAAGAAACGATTGGATATGGATGATTTTAAAGTTCAAGTGGGAGCCAATCAGATTCGCATGGCCTCATTGGACTCCTTGGCTGAGAAAATGAACCTACCAGCAGGAACGGTATCACCTTTTGGTTTGTTAAATAATGAAGAAAAAGATATTCTAGTTTATTTTGATAAGGACATTGTATCGGAGGATATCATGACTTTCCATCCCAATACTAATGAAAAGACCATCTTTATCAAAAGCAAAGACTTGTTCCGATTTTTAGAGTCGATTGGATTTACCTATGGGGTTTTAATCTTGTCTTAATGGCATCAAAAAAGGAGAAAAAGAACGGAAGAAATTTCCTTTGTCGCATTTACTAGTTTTACCAAAACGATCAACTTTCTCTAGTAGATGTGAGAGAAGTAGAGGAGTTGGACAATGAGCAGTTGCATTATGTCATTTGTAAATCAGGGATGAAATCAGCTCGTGCTTGCCACTTCTTAGGGGAGCATGGATATAAGGCCATCAATGTTCAAGGTGGCATGACGGCCTTTGAAAATCTTTAAACTTATATGACGATAGATTCCAGTCTTCCCTTGCTCGATTCCAACCGAGTGAGGGATTTTGTTTTTAGATAATTCTTATTTTTAAAAATATTGAAAACATTCAATGATTAATTTTGGATACTTTTTTCAGAGTCTTAATCATGGTATACTAGGTCAGTATTTTAGAAATATGAAGGAGATTTTTATGGCTAAAAAAGGTGCCCTAACAGGTTTACTCTTGTTTGGAATATTTTTTGGTGCGGGAAACTTGATTTTTCCACCTTCTCTAGGTGCCCTATCTGGAGAACAGTTTCTTCCTGCCATCGCAGGTTTTGTATTTTCGGGTGTCGGGATTGCCGTCCTAACACTCATCATCGGAACGCTCAATCCTAAAGGATACATTCACGAGATTTCTAAGAAAATCTCACCTTGGTTCGCGACTCTTTATCTTGCAGTCCTCTATCTATCGATTGGCCCATTCTTTGCTATCCCACGTACAGCAACAACAGCTTATGAGGTCGGCATCAGCCCCCTCTTGTCTGAAGCAAATAAAGGCCTAGGATTGATTATCTTTACCGTGCTTTATTTTGCCGCTGCCTATCTGATTTCACTCAATCCATCAAAAATTTTGGACCGTATCGGCCGTATCTTAACACCAGTCTTTGCTTTGCTTATCGTTATCTTAGTTGTACTAGGTGCCTTTAAATATGGTGGAATAAGCCCTCAAGTAGCTTCAGAAGCCTATCAAGCTTCTGCATTCGGAACAGGTTTCTTAGAAGGTTATAATACTTTGGATGCCCTAGCCTCAGTGGCCTTTAGTGTTATCGCAGTTCAAACCTTGAAACAACTTGGATTCTCAAGTAAGAAAGAATACATTTCAACCATTTGGGTTGTTGGTATTGTTGTAGCTCTTGCATTTAGTGCTCTTTACATCGGTTTAGGATTTCTTGGGAATCACTTCCCAGTACCGGCAGAAGCCATGAAGGGTGGAACTCCAGGTGTTTATATCTTGTCACAAGCAACTCAGGAAATCTTTGGTTCAACGGCTCAACTCTTCCTTGCTGTTATGGTAACTGTCACCTGCTTCACAACGACAGTTGGCTTGATCGTATCTACAGCTGAGTTCTTTAACGGACGTTTCCCACAAATCAGCTACAAGGTCTATGCAACTGCCTTTACCTTGATTGGATTTGCCATTGCAAACCTCGGTCTTGATGCAATCATCAAGTACTCAGTTCCAGTATTAGTAATCTTGTACCCAATCACCATCGCCATTGTGATGATCGTGATTGTTAATAAGTTTGTGCCCCTATCAAAACCGGGCATGCAGTTAACCATTGGGCTTGTTACAGCTATTGCTCTTGCAAGCGTCCTTGGAAGTTCCTTTAAGATTGAATTTCTAGCAAACCTTGTGAATGCTCTACCTTTTGCGGCTGCCTCTCTACCATGGTTGGTGCCAGCAATTATCGGAATCTTGCTTTCATTGGTTCTACCAAACAAGCAAGAGAGTGATGCCTTTGAGATGGAATAAAAAATAGAAATCACTTTTGTAAGTCAACTCTACAGGAGTGATTTTTCTTTTTTCCTCTCTACTGAAATGTGCTATAATAGGTAGCAAAAGAGGTAAAGAAATGAATCAAACTGTAAACTATATCAAAGAACTTACTGCTATTGCATCTCCGACAGGCTTTACTCGTGAGATTTCAGACTACCTAGTACATACTTTAGAAGAGATTGGTTACCAGCCTATTCGTACAGCTAAGGGTGGTGTCAATGTAACGATTAAAGGTCAAAACGACGAACAACATCGCTATGTGACTGCCCATGTGGACACACTCGGAGCTATTGTTCGTGCTGTCAAACCTGATGGCCGTCTCAAATTGGATCGTATCGGTGGTTTTCCTTGGAACATGATTGAGGGAGAAAACTGTACCGTTCATGTGGCTAGTACAGGTAAAACGGTATCTGGAACTATCCTCATCCACCAGACATCTTGCCATGTCTACAAAGATGCTGGAACTGCTGAACGCACGCAGGACAATATGGAAGTGCGTTTGGACGAAAAGGTGACCAATGAAAAAGAAACACGTGCCTTGGGGATTGAGGTTGGTGATTTTATCAGCTTTGATCCACGAACTGTTGTGACGGAAACTGGTTTTATCAAGTCTCGCCACTTGGATGATAAGGTCAGCGCAGCGATTTTGCTCAATCTTCTTCGTATTTATAAGGAAGAGGGGATTGCATTGCCAGTAACAACTCATTTTGCTTTTTCAGTCTTTGAAGAGGTGGGCCACGGTGCCAACTCCAATATTCCAGCTCAGGTAGTAGAATATCTGGCTGTCGATATGGGTGCAATGGGAGATGACCAACAGACAGACGAATATACAGTGTCTATCTGTGTCAAGGACGCTTCAGGTCCTTATCACTATGACTTCCGTCAACATTTAGTGGCTTTGGCAAAGGAGCAAGATATTCCATTTAAGCTTGACATTTATCCATTTTACGGTTCGGATGCTTCCGCAGCTATGTCAGCAGGAGCAGAGGTTAAGCATGCCCTCCTTGGAGCTGGTATTGAATCCAGTCACTCTTACGAACGAACACACATTGATTCGGTCGTGGCGACTGAGCGTATGGTCGATGCCTATCTCAAGAGCGCATTGGTAGACTAGTATGTGCTTGATTTGTCAAAGAATTGAATGGATCAAGGCAGGGAAAAATCCCTACTTTGTCAAAGAACTAGAAACAGGCTATGTGGTTATTGGAGACCACCAATACTTTAAGGGCTATACCTTATTTTTAGCAAAAGAGCATGTCACAGAACTCCATCATATGGAGAATCCTGTAAAACTTCGCTTTTTAGAGGAAATGAGTTTGGTCCAAGAGGCAGTCGCCAAAGTATTTGAAGCTGAAAAGATGAATATTGAACTTCTAGGAAATGGAGATGCTCACGTTCACTGGCACCTATTTCCAAGGCGGTCAGGTGATATGAAAGGTTACGGACTTAATGGCCGTGGCCCAGTATGGTGGGTACCGTGGGAAGAAATGGCAGCAAAAGATTGCCAAGTACAATCCCCAGAGCTGGAAGAGATGATTAAAGCCTTATCCCAAGAATTGGAGAAACGCTTGGTCTAAGAGAGGAAGAAAGAAATGAAAAAAAGATATATCATTTTATCTGGTTTGCTAGCAGTAACCCTAGCAGCTTGTTCGCAAGAAAAACCGAAAGTTAAAGAAAATACTCAAAAGACGGAGCAAAGCAGTCAACCCGAAGGGACTGTGGGCAGCAAATCTCAATCTTCTAGTCAGAAAAAGGCAGAAGTTGTCAATAAGGGAGACCACTATAGTATACAAGGAAAATACGATGAAATCGTCGTAGCTAATAAGCACTATCCTTTGTCAAAAGACTATAATCCAGGAGAAAATCCAATAGCAAAAGCGGAGTTGCTCAAACTCATTGCAGCAATGCAAGCAGCTGGCTATCCGATTAGCGATCACTACAGTGGCTTTAGAAGTTATGAAACACAAACCAAACTTTATCAAGACTATGTGAATCAAGACGGTAAGGAAGCTGCAGACCGCTACTCAGCTCGCCCTGGTTACAGTGAACATCAGACAGGTCTTGCTTTTGATTTGATCGGGACTAACGGAGAATTGGTGACAGAGGAGAAGGCTGCTCAGTGGCTCTTGGATCACGCGGCTGACTACGGCTTTGTTGTTCGCTATCTCAAAGGCAAGGAAAAAGAGACTGGCTACATGGCAGAAGAATGGCATCTTCGCTACGTTGGAAAAGAAGCCAAAGAAATTGCTGCAAGTGGTCTCAGTTTGGAAGAGTACTATGGCTTTGAAGGCGGAGATTATGTCGATTAAAAATGAAAGTTTTCTCTTGCATTTTTAGATAAATAGTGTATAATTGAAAGGTATGTGTAAAGCATACTTGTGGGAGGTAAAAATCTTACATTACCGCCAAAACCACAAAGGAGGATTTAAAAATGGCTAAAAAAGTCGAAAAAC
>CAUULS010000018.1:0-35801 GCA_963546055.1 uncultured Streptococcus sp. | reverse complement strand
CAAGGACGTGCCGGTTCGACCCCGGCCGCCGGTATAGTAATAAAGACAAGGTTTTAAGACCTTGTTTTTTATTATGTGATTATTAGTCCGTCTTGCTCTGTAAGGTGCGAGATAACTAAACCACCTTCATATATGGAGGTTATGATTTTCTACTAAATTCTATCTTTTTTAAGTGTTATAAAGGCTCAACAATTATTTTTGAGTGTCATTCTAATCGTTTTTGAAAGGAATTTTGGTATAATATTACTTATTCACATTTTATCTAGATTATGAAAGTGTTGGTGTTTGATGTCTCGTTCGGTTGATTTGCTTAAGAAGCGATACTTAGAAAATATAAAAGAGAAGCCAGATTTATTTGTTGGGGTTGAGCTGGAGTATCCTGTTGTAAATTTAGAGGGTAAGGCTACGGATATTGAGGTTGTTAAGGAACTCTTTCGATATTTACCATCAGTTCTGGGTTTTACTATCGAAAAAGTGGATGACTTTGGAAATCCAATTCAGTTGCTAGATCCCGTAAGTCAGGATACTATTTTATTTGAAGTTTCCTATACTACGATTGAGTTTGCATTTGGTAAGGCTGAAACGATTCAAGAGGTCGAAAATCGTTTCAACAATTATATGGATGTAATTCAGAAAAAATTAGCTGAATCAAATTATGCTATTGTTGGTTGTGGTATTCATCCCAACTGGGATAAAAATGAGAATTCTCCAGTGGTTTATCCACGGTATCGCATGTTGATGGACTATTTGAATTTGAGTAGCAATGTGACTGACTCAGACTTACATCAATTCCCTGAATATGGTGCTTTTATCTGTGGGAGCCAGGTTCAGTTGGATGTTTCAAAGTCTAACTACTTACGGGTGATTAATGCTTTTACCCAAATTGAAGCAGTTAAGGCTTATTTATTTGCAAACTCTGAGTTTTCAGGGGAAGATTGGGATACTAAGATTTCAAGGGATATTTTTTGGGAAGAGTCTATGCACGGGATTTATCCTGAAAATGTAGGTGTCAATGCTAGACTCTTCAAAGATGAGAATGATTTTTTTGATTACCTAGATCATTCTGCGATCTTTACCGCAGAGCGGGATGGTGAAACCTATTATTTTAATCCTATTCAGGCTAGAGATTATTTGACTACACCTGAAATCCAGGCATTTACCCTGAATGGGGATGAGGTATTAATCTATCCTCAGGAGCAGGACTTCCAAACACACCGTAGTTACCAGTACCAAGACTTAACAACTCGAGGGACTATCGAATTTCGTAGTGTGTGTACGCAACCTCTAGATAGAACTTTTGCTTCAGCAGCCTTTCACTTGGGATTGTTGCTTCATTTAGACAAGTTAGAAGCTTACTTGCAATCTGCACCATTTTTTACTACATTTGGTCGTGATTACAAGTCATTGAGACGGCAATTTTCTAAGAAAAAACTCACATATGAGGAAGAATCTGCAATTGTTGAGTTTTCAAAAGGCTTACTCCTTCTTGCTGAGGAAGGACTGGAGAAGAGAGGCCAGCATGAAATGACCTATTTACAGCCTTTGAAAGAAGAATTGAGCCTATAATTTCTCTTTTAAAGGGAGAATTTTCTGAAAAATCATGATATAATGGAATGGACTATAGATAAAGGATAGAGATTATGACATTAGTTTATCAATCAACGCGTGATGCGAATAATACAGTAACTGCCAGCCAAGCTATTTTGCAAGGTTTGGCGACGGACGGTGGTCTCTTTACCCCAGTTACTTATCCAAAGGTCAATTTGGATTTTGACAAATTAAAAGATGCTTCCTACCAAGAGGTGGCTAAGCTTGTTTTGTCAGCATTTTTGGATGACTTTACGGCTGAGGAGTTGGATTACTGTATCACCAATGCCTACGATAGCAAATTTGATACTCCAGCTATAGCACCATTGGTGAAACTAGATGGGCAATACAACTTGGAACTCTTCCATGGTTCAACGATTGCCTTTAAGGATATGGCCTTGTCCATCTTACCGTACTTTATGACAACAGCGGCTAAGAGGCATGGTCTAGAGAACAAGATTGTCATTTTGACAGCGACATCTGGTGATACAGGTAAGGCTGCCATGGCAGGTTTTGCGGATGTTCCAGGAACTGAGATTATCGTCTTTTATCCAAAAGACGGTGTCAGCAAGGTTCAAGAGTTGCAAATGACCACTCAAACAGGAGATAATACCCATGTTATAGCCATTGATGGGAACTTTGACGATGCGCAAACAAATGTGAAGCACATGTTCAACGATGTGGAACTTCGTGAAAAATTGGCTGCTAATAAGCTACAGTTTTCATCAGCTAACTCTATGAATATTGGTCGTTTGGTACCACAGGTTGTTTATTATGTCTATGCCTACGCTCAGTTGGTTAAGTCTGGTGAGATTGTGGCTGGTGAAAAGGTCAACTTCACAGTACCAACTGGAAACTTCGGTAATATCTTAGCTGCCTTTTATGCTAAACAAATCGGCCTACCAGTTGGCAAATTGATCTGTGCTTCAAATGACAATAATGTCTTGACAGACTTCTTTAAAACACGTGTCTATGACAAGAAACGTGAGTTTAAGGTTACAACTAGCCCATCTATGGATATCTTGGTATCTTCAAACTTGGAGCGCTTGATTTTCCATCTTTTAGGTAATAATTCTGAAAAGACAGCTGAACTTATGAATGCCTTGAACACGCAAGGACAATACGAGTTGACTGATTTTGATTCTGCTATCTTGGACCTTTTTGCAGCTGAGTATGCGACTGAGGAAGAAACGGCGGCAGAAATCAAGCGTATTTATGAGTCAGATTCGTATATCGAGGATCCACATACGGCGGTTGCCTCAGCAGTTTATAAAAAATACCAAGCGGCTACTGGCGATGTAACCAAGACCGTGATTGCTTCAACAGCTAGTCCATACAAGTTCCCAGTGGTTGCAGTAGAAGCTGTAACAGGGAAAGCAGGCTTGACTGACTTTGAAGCCTTGGCTCAATTACATGACATTTCAGGAGTGGCAGTGCCACCAGCAGTTGACGGGCTTGAGACAGCTCCTGTTCGTCACAAGACAACAGTGGCAGCTGCTGACATGCAAGCAGCGGTTGAAGCTTATCTAGGGCTTTAAGACAGAGGAAGTAAACTCGGTTGGGAAACAACTGAGTTTCTTTTCATCAGGAGGACAGATTGTTTAGGAAAAATAAAGACATTCTTAATATTGCATTGCCCGCTATTGGCGAAAACTTTTTGCAGATGCTCATGGGGATGGTGGACAGCTACTTGGTCGCCCACTTGGGTTTGATCGCTATTTCGGGTGTTTCAGTGGCTAGCAATATTATCACGATTTACCAAGCGATTTTCATCGCTCTGGGAGCTGCTATTTCTAGTGTTATTTCAAAAAGCATGGGGCAGAAAGATCAGTCGAAGTTAGCTTATCATGTGACTGAGGCGTTGAAGATTACCTTGCTACTGAGTTTGCTTTTAGGGGCCTTGTCTATCTTTGCTGGGCAAGAGATGATAGGACTTTTGGGGACTGAGCAGGCTGTGGCCGAAAGTGGAGGACTCTACCTTTCTTTAGTGGGTGGTTCGATTGTTCTTTTGGGCTTGATGACCAGTTTGGGAGCCTTGATTCGTGCAACGCATAATCCGCGTCTACCCCTCTATGTTAGTTTTTTATCCAATGCCTTGAATATTCTCTTTTCAAGTCTAGCTATTTTTGTTCTTGATATGGGGATAGCTGGTGTTGCATGGGGGACTATTCTGTCTCGCTTGGTTGGTCTTGTAATTTTATGGTCGCAATTAAAACTGCTTTGTGAGAAGCCGTCTTTTGGTTTAGATAAGGATTTGTTGACTTTGGCTATACCGGCAGCAGGAGAACGTCTCATGATGCGGGCTGGAGATGTCGTCATCATTGCCTTGGTTGTTTCTTTTGGGACGGAGGCAGTAGCGGGAAATGCAGTCGGAGAAGTCTTGACTCAGTTTAACTATATGCCTGCCTTTGGCGTCGCTACGGCAACGGTCATGCTGGTGGCTCGAGCAGTTGGAGAGAATAACTGGAAAAGAGTAAACGAGGTAAGCAAGCAAACCTTTTGGATTTCTTTCGTCCTTATGTTGCCCTTGACACTTGGCATCTATGCCTTGGGAATACCGTTGACACATCTCTTTACGACGAATCCTGTAGCGGTTGAAGCTAGTGTTTTGGTGGCGCTTTTCTCACTACTAGGGACTCCTATGGCGATAGGGACAGTGATTTATACGGCAGTTTGGCAGGGGTTGGGGAATGCTCGTCTCCCCTTTTATGCGACAAGTATCGGGATGTGGTGTATCCGCATTGGGACAGCCTATCTGATGGGAATTGTGCTTGGTTGGGGCTTGCCAGGTATTTGGGCGGGAACCCTTTTGGATAATGGTTTTCGTTGGTTATTTCTACGCTACCGATACCAGCGTTATATGAGCTTGAAAGGATAGGAAATGCAAAAAACAGCTTTTATTTGGGATTTAGATGGTACCTTATTGGACTCTTACGAAGCGATTTTGTCAGGGATTGAGGAAACCTTTGGTCAGTTTTCTATTCCTTATGACAAGGAGAAAGTAAGAGAGTTTATCCTCAAGTATTCTGTGCAGGATTTGCTGGAGCAGGTAGCAGAAGAGCGAAAACTGGATGCGGAAGTACTCAATCAGGTGCGTGCCCAGAGTTTGGCTGAGAAGAATGCCCAGGTAGTTTTGATGCCAGGTGCGCGTGAAGTGTTGGCTTGGGCAGACGAAGCAAAGATTCAGCAGTTTGTTTATACTCATAAGGGGGACAATGCCTTTACTATTCTAAGAGACTTGGGATTGGAATTTTATTTCTCAGAAATTTTAACTAATCAGAGTGGTTTTGCGCGCAAGCCCAGTCCAGAAGCAGCGACATATCTGTTAGACAAATATCAGCTGGATCCTGATAACACTTATTATATAGGAGACCGGACTTTGGATGTGGAATTTGCCCAGAATAGTGGGATTCAAAGCATTAACTTTTTAGAGTCATCTTATGAAGGGAATCAGAGGATTCAAGTACTTGCAGATATTCCTTATATCTTTGAGGAAAAGTGATGAGAAGATTGTGTCAGTTTTGTGACAGAAAGCTAACAAACTATTTCAACTGATCTAGTTTGTTACAAGGAATGGACAGTTCTGTTAAATAGCCCCGAGAGGGCTTTTTTTCTACTTTTTTTGTGTTATGATAGACAGGTACTCATTTGAAAGGAATGTGAAAGAATGAAGAAAAGAATTATTTTAGCCTCAACAGTGGCCTTGTCTTTTGCGCCAGCGTTGGCAACTCAAGCGGAAGAAATCGCATGGACAGCGCGTACCGTTGAGCAAATCCAAAATGACGTGACGAAAAACGAAAACAAAAACAGCTATACAGTTCAGTATGGTGATACTCTGAGCACCATTGCAGAAGCTTTGGGAGTAGATGTGACAGTTCTTGCTAATTTGAACAAGATCACTAATATGGACTTGATTTTCCCAGATACTGTCCTCACTACAACTGTCAATGAGGCAGAAGAGGTGACAGAAGTTGAAATCCAAACTCCTCAAGTAGATTCTAGTGAAGAAGTGACGACTGCGACAGCTGATTTGACAACCAACCAAGTAACAGTTGATGAAGAAACGGTTCAAGTGGAAGACCTTTCTCAACCAATTGAGGAAGTACCAAGTGCAACAGAGACTGAAAAACCAACAGAGGTAGCGCCAAGTTCAGAAGTTTCTGAGACAGTGACCACTACTGAAGGGACACCATCTACAGAAGCACCTGTGGCAGAAGAAACAGCAAAAACAACTCCAGCGGAAGCACCGGTAGCAGAAACAACTGAAACGACTAGTCCAGTTGAAGAAGAAGCTCCTCAAGCAGCGACTCCAGCTACCGAAGCAACGGAAGCGACGACTTCGGCGGAAACATCAGTAGCAGCTGCACCAGTAACAGAAACGCCTGCTGATACAACAGGAACAAGTGCAACAGAATCAACAACAAATTTTGACACTGCAACTTCGACTTATCAAGCAGAGCAAAGTCAAACTCCTTCAAGAACTTATTCGGCTCCAGCGGCTCCTGACTATGCAGGACTTGCTGTAGCCAAGTCTGAGAATGCTGGTCTTCAACCACAAACTGCAGCCTTTAAAGAAGAAGTAGCCAACTTGTTTGGCATCACATCCTTTAGTGGCTACCGTCCTGGTGACAGTGGCGACCATGGTAAAGGTTTGGCCATCGACTTCATGGTTCCAGTGAGTTCAGCACTCGGAGATCAAATTGCAGAATATGCAGTCAAAAATATGGCTAGCCGTGGTATCAACTATATCATTTGGAAACAACGTTTCTACGCTCCATACGATAGTAAATATGGACCTGCCTACACATGGAATCCAATGCCAGACCGTGGTAGCGTAACCGAAAACCACTATGACCACGTTCACGTTTCAATGAACTAATCATTAAAATGGAAGTTGGGAACTGATTTAGTTCCCGCTTCTTTTTTGTGTGTGATCGTTTCAGAATAAAAAGAACAAATATGAGGAAACGACTAATATTTCAAGAGGATTGAAGCATATTACTTGATTTATTGTTGATCTTATATTATACTTGATAAATCAATTATTGATAAATCATATATGCTAGGAGAGAATGATGGTAGCAATCCAAGATTTACTGTATCAGCTACGGTTGGCAGATCAGTCTATGACACAACTATTCGAACGACAATTGGGAATTAGTCTGACTCGTTATCAAATCTTATGTTTCTTAATCGATCAGTCGCCGTGTAATCAAATAGCGGTTCAGGAGCGTTTGAAGATTGATCAGGCTGCCTTGACACGGCACTTTAAAATTTTGGAAAAGGAAGGTTTGGTCAAGCGACGTCGAAATCCTGAAAACCAGAGGGAGGTTTTGGTGGAAATGACAGACTTTGCGAGAGAACAACTAGTAACCAACTCTCCCCAACAACATATAAAGGTAAAGAGTCAGATGGAAAGTGTACTTACAAAAGGAGAGCGAGAAGAGTTCAGTCGCTTGTTAGAAAAGTTGCTATCTGGCTTAGAAGAGATAGAAATTTAAGGAGAAGAATATGTCTATTTTTACAATTGTTTTAGCAACTATCGTTGCTTTGGAGCATTTTTACATTTTTTATCTGGAAAGTGTGGCTACGCAATCAGACACTACTAGTCGAGTCTTTAATGTGGATAAGGAAGAACTGGCTCGTCCTTCAGTGAGTTCACTGTTTAAAAATCAAGGGATTTATAATGCCTTGATAGGTGTCTTTCTCTTGTACGGGATTTATTTCTCACAAAGTTTAGAAATTGTTACCATCTTTGTTTTATTTGTTCTTAGTGCAGCGGCCTACGGTTCTCTAACAGCAGACAAGAAGATTATTCTGAAGCAAGGTGGACCCGCTATTTTGACTCTGCTGAGTATGTTGCTTTTGAAATAAGAAAACCAGCGTCTTTCAGGACGCTAGTTTTTGTAGGTTCTTATCCATTTCGACGTTTACGGGCTAGTAGGGCTCTGTAAAAGAAGATGTGATTGTTCTGGATATAGGGAAGGATTGAAAAACTAGCAATTCCAAAAGTAATCCAGTTGAGGAAGTACCAAGGGAGTAGTTGTAGGTCGAGGACAAAGCGTTGGAATTTGTAACCTTTCATCAAGAAACGACTGGTTTTCAGGATTTGACTGGGTTTGGCTTGTCCTAAATCCAGAGTGTCGCAGAGGAGGAATTCTACCTGCGAGTAGGCGTAATGTTGCGGGATATAGAGGATATTGCCCACAATCATCAAGATGAGGCTCGCGAAAAAGTAGAGCCCAAGGGTCATAAGGAATTGCTCGGTTTCAACTGATGAGAGGTCCAGTTTGGGAAATTCAGGATGTAGGGCAACGAATCTCTGGGCCAAGAGATTGCTGTAAAAAAGGAAATAAATGCCTACTAAGTTTGGGATACTCCATAAAAAGAGGTAGAAACGTTTGAGGAGGAGGGTGAGGAAGGTTTGTGAGAAGCGCTCCTCAGCAAAGAGGGCCAGGCTAGATTTTACTGAGAGTTCCGTATCAGGGTCCTTGAGGAGTCTGAGTGTCGCAAAGGCAGCACCAGCTAGAAAAATCGTGCTCATAAAAGAAACCACTAGCGGGAAGAGATAGGCTTGGAGCACTTGTGCCAGCATGCTGAAAAAGGATTGCTCTAAAACATTTTCTTGGAGGCGAGCCAAGGGGTTGAGAAAGCCTGATAAGATGACCAGTATGCTAGGTAAGAGATAGACGAGAAAGAGGCGGGGATTTTCAGCCTGAAATTGCCTAGCCTGCAGACGAATAGTTTTTAAATCAATTTTTGGGTATTTCATTCTCTCATTATACCATAGTTCGTGACAGTTCTAGCTTTTTTTGATAAAATCATACAGTATGCCTTTGGGCGCAAAGTATGAACTGGGACTGTTTTTCCCAGCTTCGGAGGTAGAAAATGTCAGATTCACCAATCAAATACCGTTTGATTAAGAAAGAAAAACACACGGGAGCCCGTCTGGGAGAAATCATCACTCCGCATGGTACCTTCCCAACACCTATGTTTATGCCAGTTGGGACCCAAGCCACTGTTAAAACCCAGTCGCCAGAGGAATTGAAGGAGATGGGATCAGGAATTATCCTGTCAAACACCTATCACTTGTGGCTCCGTCCAGGAGACGAACTCATCGCACGCGCAGGAGGGCTCCACAAGTTCATGAATTGGGACCAGCCCATCTTGACGGATAGTGGTGGTTTTCAGGTTTATTCCCTAGCTGATAGCAGAAATATCACAGAAGAAGGGGTAACCTTTAAAAACCATCTCAATGGTTCCAAGATGTTTCTATCACCAGAAAAAGCTATCTCCATTCAGAACAATCTAGGCTCAGACATCATGATGTCTTTTGACGAATGTCCTCAGTTTTACCAACCTTACGACTACGTTAAGAAATCTATCGAACGTACCAGCCGTTGGGCTGAGCGTGGTTTGAAGGCTCACCGTCGTCCACATGACCAAGGTTTGTTTGGGATTGTGCAGGGGGCAGGATTTGAGGATCTTCGTCGTCAGTCGGCTCAAGACCTTGTTAGCATGGACTTTCCAGGCTACTCTATCGGTGGACTAGCCGTTGGAGAAACCCACGAAGAGATGAATGCAGTCTTGGACTTCACAACTCAGTTGTTGCCAGAAAATAAACCTCGCTATTTGATGGGTGTGGGAGCGCCAGATAGCTTGATTGATGGGGTCATTCGTGGAGTGGATATGTTTGACTGTGTCTTGCCGACTCGTATCGCTCGTAATGGTACCTGTATGACCAGCCAAGGGCGTTTGGTTGTCAAGAATGCCCAGTTTGCTGAGGACTTTACACCGCTGGATCCTGAGTGCGATTGCTATACATGTAAGAATTACACACGCGCTTATCTTCGTCACCTGCTCAAGGCTGATGAAACCTTTGGTATCCGCTTGACTAGCTACCACAATCTCTACTTCTTACTCAACCTGATGAAGCAAGTGCGTCAAGCCATCATGGATGACAATCTCTTGGAATTCCGTGAGTATTTTGTAGAAAAATATGGCTACAATAAGTCAGGTCGCAATTTCTAAAATGGAATTTATGGAAGCTAAAAATCCTACGTTTTCTCGTAGGATTTTTCTTCTTTTTTTGATAGAATAAAGTGTATAACGAAAGGGAGAATAAACTCGTATGCGTATTAAATGGTTTTCCTTGATTAGGATTACAGGTTTACTACTGGTGCTTTTGTACCACTTCTTTCAGACCATCTTTCCTGGAGGCTTTTTCGGGGTAGATGTCTTTTTCACATTTTCAGGATTCTTGATTACCTCTCTTCTCTTAGAAGAGTTTGGAAAGAAAAGCCAGATTGATTTGCTGGGCTTTTTTAAGAGACGGTTTTATCGTATCGTGCCACCTGTGGTTTTGATGGTTTTGGTGACCATGCCCTTTACTCTCTTAGTTCGTCAAGACTATGTTGCAGGTATTGGTGGTCAGATTGCTGGAGTTTTCGGCTTTGTGACCAACTTTTATGAAATGCTTACGGGGGGTAGTTACGAATCTCAGTTCATTCCCCACCTTTTTGTTCATAACTGGAGTTTGGCTGTTGAGGTTCACTACTACATCCTTTGGGGCTTGGCTGTCTGGTTCTTATCTAAACGATCAAAATCTAGTAGTCAGTTGAGAGGAACCGTCTTTCTCCTGTCTGCGGGAGCATTCATCCTTAGCTTCTTCTCTATGTTTATTGGTAGTCTCGTGGCTAGTTCTTATTCGTCTGTCTACTTTTCAAGTCTAACCCATATCTACCCTTTCTTTTTAGGAAGTATCCTTGCGACAGTTGTGGGAGTTCGTCAGACGACTGATTTGGTCAAACAATTTGATCGAATGTGGAATCTTCGTCAGAATCTACTGGTGTTTGCTGCAGGGCTTTTGGTATTGTTGCTTCTGACTTTCTTTGTTAAGTTTACCTATCTGTTCGCTTACTTGTTTGGTTTCTTACTTGCCAGCTTAGCAGCCGTGGTCATGATTTTTGCTGCGCGTGTCTTGCATGAGAAGACTCCAGAGATACAAGAACCTAGGATAATCATCTTTCTAGCGGATACCAGCTATGCGGTTTATCTCTTCCACTGGCCTTTTTATATTATCTTTTCTCAGTTGATGGGTAATCTGCCCGCCGTTATTTTAACAGTTATCATTTCCTATTTCTTTGCTATCTTGTCCTTCTATATTATTGAGCCGTTGATTGCTGGTAAGACTAATCCTTTAATACGGAAGATTAGTCGATTACCTCATATTAAACCAATTAGTGCTAGTGGCGTTGGTATTCTTACCTTGCTTACCTTGATTATCATAGCTGTATCTCCCCAAGTTGGAGCTTTTGAGACAGACTTGATGGTCAATGGTTTTAAACAAGCCCAGACCAATATAGGACAAACAAAGACTCTTGCTGAGCAAGCAGAGGCTAGCCGACTTGGAATTTCTGAGGGAACGAGTCTGATTGGAGATTCGGTAGCCTTGCGTGCTAATACAGCCTTACAAGAGGCACTTCCTGAAGCGAATATCAATGCCCAGGTTAGTCGGACAACCAAGCAAGCCAATGACATTATGCTCAATAACAGCCAGAACAAGGTACTTCTAAAAACAGTTGTCATTGCAACGGGTGTAAACGGACCGGAAAATTATAAAGATGACTTAGATACGATAGTTAAAAACCTCCCCAAAGGCCACCATCTGATTCTTGTAACTCCTTATGAAGGTGACAAGAGCAAGGAAACATACAAATCAGTTGAACAGTATGCGGCTTATGCGCGGGAATTAGCAGAAAAGACTCCTTATGTGAGCATTGCTGACTGGAATAAGGTCGCTAAGGAGCACCCTGAAATCTGGGCTGGAACAGACCAAGTTCACTTTGGGAATGACAGTAGCAAGCTCGAAGAAGGTGCTAAGCTATACGCAGAAACGATAGCAGCTGCTGTTAAGGCTGCTCAAGAACAGCCTGTGAAATCAAAATAAGATCAAAGAGTTGGAGAAATCCAGCTCTTTTAAAATATCTCTAGAAAACAGGTCTATACCATTTACAAATGAAAAAGAAAGGTTTATAATGTAATTGACATAATAAATTCTAGAATCAATCTATCAAGGAGGTTATCATTATGCCTAATTATATTAAAGCGGATCAGTTTTTCTACCCACACGGAGTTCGTCGTGGTGGTTACTTGGAACTTGTGGATGGCAAGTTTGGCAAACATGTAGAACAGATTCCTGAAGGAGCTGAGGTAATTGACTATACAGGTTATAGCATTGCCCCTGGACTTGTAGATACTCACATTCATGGATTTGGCGGTGTGGATGTCATGGATAATAACATCGAAGGAACCCTTCATACTATGAGTGAAGGACTACTTAGTACAGGTGTCACCAGCTTCTTACCAACGACTTTGACTTCCTCTTACGAACAATTGCTTGCAGTAACAGAGAATATCGGGGCTCGTTATCAGGAAGCAAGTGGAGCCAAGATTCGTGGAATCTATTTTGAAGGACCTTATTTCACAGAAAAATACAAGGGAGCTCAAAACCCTGCCTACATGAAAGATCCTCGTATGGATGAGTTTCGTGCTTGGCAAAAAGCAGCAAATGGCTTGCTTAATAAAATTGCCCTTGCACCAGAACGTGAAGGCGTAGAAGACTTTGTTCGTACGGTTACAGGCGAAGGTGTGACCGTTGCTCTTGGACATTCAAATGCAACATTTGATGAAGCTAAAAAAGCAGTAGATGCAGGAGCTAGCGTTTGGGTGCATGCCTACAATGGGATGCGTGGGTTGACTCACCGTGAACTCGGTATGGTTGGAGCCATGTATGAGTTGCCTCATACTTACGCTGAATTAATTTGTGATGGTCACCACGTAGATCCAAAGGCCTGTGACATTTTGCTCAAGCAAAAGGGAACTGAAAATATTGCCCTTATTACAGACTGTATGACAGCTGGTGGCTTGGAAGATGGAGACTACATGTTGGGAGAATTCCCAGTAGTGGTTGCCAATGGAACGGCTCGCCTCAAATCTACAGGCAATTTGGCAGGTTCTATTCTCAAACTCAAAGACGGTTTGAAGAATGTGGTCGAATGGGGAATTGCGAATCCGCATGAAGCGGTCATGATGGCCAGCCTCAATCCAGCGAAATCGGTTCACATCGATGATGTCTGTGGTCAAATCCGTGAAGGCTACGACGCGGACTTTATCGTGCTAGATAAAGATTTGGAATTGGTCGCAACCTACCTAGATGGTGTGAAACGTTATCAAGCATAATAAGAAGCAGAGGCTGTGACTCAGCCTTTGCTTTTCTATTCAGAGGTATCTTCAGAAAGCTAGGGATTTGTTCTATAATTTTTAAAGTTAAGCAAAATCCTTTCATTGTTCTAGAAAATTCGTTATAATATACGGTACAAAGGAAGTAGTGAAAATGTATCGTGTTATAGAAATGTATGGGGACTATGAACCTTGGTGGTTCATAGATGGCTGGGAAGAAGATGTCATCATGAGTCGCTCTTTTAACAAGTACTATGATGCCCTAAAATATTATAAATTATGCTGGTTTGAGCTGGAAAAGAAGAATCCCCTTTACAAGAGTAGGAGTGATTTGATGACGATCTTTTGGGATCCTGCTGACCAGCGTTGGTGTGATGAATGTGATGAGTATTTGCAGCAGTACCATTCTTTGGCACTTTTACAGGATGGGCAAGTCATCCCCGATGAAAAGCTGCGTCCAGGCTATGAAAAACAAACAGGTCAAGAAAAACACCGTTCTTGCCGTATGAAATGGAGATAAAAAAGTAACTTTTTAAGTTGCTTTTTTTATTTTTTTGCGAATAGTTAGATAAGGAGGGCGGTATGGTACAAGAAATTGCACAGAAAATTATTGCTACTGCGAAAGAAAAGAAGGCTCAGGATATCTATTTTATCCCCAAGGAAAAGTCCTATGAGCTTCACATGCGGATTGGAGACGAGAGGTGTCTAGTTGACTCCTATGAGTTTGATGTTTTAGCTGCGGTGATTAGTCATTTTAAGTTTGTAGCGGGTATGAATGTAGGAGAGAAGAGGCGCAGTCAGCTGGGCTCTTGCGACTATCAGCATGGGAAGAAGGTGTCTTCTCTGCGTTTGTCTACCGTGGGAGATTATCGGGGGCATGAGAGTTTGGTTATTCGTTTGTTGCACGATGAGGAACAGGACCTGCATTTCTGGTTTCAGAATATGAACGAACTGGGTAAGCAATACAGGCAACGGGGCCTCTATCTCTTTGCTGGCCCAGTCGGAAGTGGCAAGACGACTCTGATGCACGAATTAGCCAAGTCTCTGTTTAAGGGGCAGCAGGTCATGTCCATTGAAGATCCAGTAGAAATCAAGCAGGAAGACATGCTCCAGTTGCAGTTGAATGAGGCGATTGGATTGACCTATGAAAATCTGATCAAACTGTCTCTCCGGCATCGTCCTGACCTCCTGATTATCGGTGAAATTCGTGATAGCGAGACGGCGCGTGCAGTAGTTAGAGCCAGTTTGACAGGGGCGACGGTCTTTTCAACCATTCATGCCAAGAGCATCCGAGGTGTTTATGAGCGCCTTCTGGAGTTAGGTGTGACTGAGGAGGAACTAGCAGTTGTCCTGCAAGGTGTCTGCTACCAGAGATTAATCGGGGGAGGAGGAATCGTTGACTTTGCAAACAAAGACTATCAAGAACACCAGCCAACTAGCTGGAATGAGCAGATTGATCAGCTTCTTAAAGATGGACATATCACAAGTCTTCAGGCTGAAACGGAAAAAATTAGCTACAGCTAAGCAGAAGAAAATCATCACCTTGTTTAACAACCTCTTCTCCAGTGGCTTTCATTTGGTGGAAATTATTTCTTTCTTGGGCAGAAGTGCCCTGCTGGAAAAGGACTATGTGACCCAGATGCATCAAGGTTTATCCAAGGGAAAATCTTTCTCAGAAATGATGGACAGTTTGGGTTTTTCAAGTGCCATTGTGACCCAACTATCCTTAGCTGAAGTTCACGGGAATCTCCATCTGAGTTTAGAAAAGATAGAAGAGTATCTAGACAATCTGGCTAAGGTCAAGAAAAAGTTAATCGAAGTGGCAACCTATCCTTTGATTTTGTTGGGATTTCTCCTACTAATCATGCTGGGGTTGAGAAACTATCTACTACCCCAACTGGACAGTAGCAATATCGCCACCCAAATCATCGGTAATCTGCCACAAATTTTTCTGGGACTAGTGCTGGTTTGCTCTCTATCTTTACTTTTAGCCCTCACTTTCTACAAAAGAAGTTCCAAGATGCGGATCTTCTCGATGTTGGCACGGTTTCCCTTTCTGGGAATCTTTGTCCAGACTTATCTGACAGCCTATTATGCGCGTGAATGGGGCAATATGGTTTCACAGGGAATGGAGCTGACGCAGATTTTTCAGATCATGCAGGAACAAGGTTCTCAGCTTTTTAAAGAAATCGGTCAAGATCTAGCTCAAGCTCTGCAAAATGGCCGCGAATTTTCTCAAACCATAGCGAGATATCCATTCTTTAAGAAGGAGTTGAGTCTCATCATCGAGTATGGAGAAGTCAAGTCCAAGCTGGGGAGTGAGTTGGAAATCTATGCTGAAAAAACTTGGGAAGCCTTTTTTACCCGAGTCAACCGCACCATGAATTTGGTGCAGCCACTGGTTTTTATCTTTGTGGCCCTGATTATCGTTTTACTTTATGCGGCAATGCTCATGCCCATGTATCAAAATATGGAGGTAAATTTTTAAAATGAAAAAACTCATGACAAAATTAAAAAAAGCCAAGGTTCAAGCTTTCACTCTGGTAGAGATGTTAGTCGTCTTGCTCATCATCAGCGTACTACTCTTACTCTTTGTGCCCAATTTGACCAAGCAAAAGGATGCTGTTGATGACAAAGGAAAAGCTGCCGTTGTCAAGGTGGTGGAAAGTCAGGCAGAACTCTATAGCCTGGACAAGAATGAAGATGCTAGTCTTAGCAAATTACAGGCGGACGGACGTATCACAGCAGAGCAAGTCAAAGCTTATAAAGACTACCATGCGAAACAAAAAACAAGTCAAACCGTTGCAGATTAAGGCCTTTACCATGTTTGAAAGTCTCTTGATTTTGGGACTTGTGAGTATCATTGCTTTGGCTTTATCAGGTTCAGTTCAGTCCAGTTTTGCAGCGGTGGAGGAGCAGATTTTCTTTATGGAGTTTGAAGAACTCTATCGTGAAACTCAAAAACGCAGTGTAGCCAGCCAGCAAAAGACCAGCCTGAACTTAGATGGGCGGACTATCAGTAACGGCAGTCAAAAGTTAACAGTTCCTAAAGGAATTCAGGCACCATCAGGACAGACAATTCACTTTGACCGAGCTGGAGGAAATTCGTCTCTGGCTAAGGTTGAATTTCAAACCAGCAAAGGAGCGATTCGATATCAATTATATCTAGGAAATGGGAAAATTAAACGCATTAAGGAAACAAAAAATTAGGGCAGTGATTTTACTGGAAGCGGTAGTTGCTCTAGCCGTTTTTGCCAGCATTGCGACTCTTCTTTTGGGGCAAATTCAGAAAAATAGACAAGAAGAAGCAGAAATCTTGCAAAAAGAGGAAGCTTTGCGAGTGGCTAAGATGGCCTTGCAGACGGGGCAAAATCAAGTGAAGATCAATGGAGTGGAGATTCAAGTGTTTTCTAGTGCGAAGGGAGTGGAGGTTTATCATGGTTCAGAGAAGTTACTCGACCTTAAAGAGCAGTAAGGCAAGAGCTTTCACTCTTTTAGAATCTCTGATTGCCCTTATCGTCATTAGCGGAGGTTTGCTCCTCTTTCAAGCTATGAGTCAGCTCCTCATTTCAGAAGTTCGTTACCAGCAGCAAAGAGAGCAAAAGGAGTGGCTCTTGTTTGTGGACCAGCTAGAGACTGAGTTAGAGCGTTCGCAGTTTGAAAAGGTGGAAGGCAATCGCCTCTATGTGAAGCAAGATGGCAAAGATATCGCTATGGGCAAGTCCAAATCAGATGATTTTCGGAAAACTGATAGCAGTGGACGAGGTTACCAGCCAATGGTTTATGGCCTCAAATCAGCACAAATCACAGAGGAAAATCAATTGGTTCGCTTTCGCTTCCAATTTCAAAAAGGCTTAGAAAGGGAATTCATCTATCGTGTGGAAAAATCAAAAAGTTAAGGCAGGTGTTCTCTTATATGCAGTTACTATGGCAGCCATCTTTAGTCTATTGCTACAGTTTTATTTGAATCGACAAGTTGCCCATCACAAAGACTTTGCCTTAAATAAAGAAAAGTTGGTCGCTTTTGCTATGGCCAAACGAAGCAAAGACAAGGCTGAGCAAGAAAGTGGGGAACGAGTCTTTAACTTAGGAAAAGTCACTTATCAAAATACCAAAACAGGTTTTGCAACAAGTGTTCGTATGAATAAGAACAACTATGAATTTCTCTTTCCTTCGATGAAACCCAAGGAAAAGAAAACGGACCCTAAGGAACAATCATCTACCAACTCAAGTCAACAAACCAATCAGAAAGAAACAGACAATAAGGCAGACAAGAAAGGCAATTCCTAGGCAAATCAACTTCTTTGTGTTAAACTAAAAGCATGAAACACGATTTTAATCACAAAGCAGAAACCTTTGATTCGCCCAAAAATATCTTTCTTGCAAACTTGGTTTGTCAAGCAATTGAAAAACAGATTGATCTTCTATCAGACAAGGAAATACTGGACTTTGGTGGTGGGACGGGTCTGTTAGCCTTGCCCCTAGCCAAGCAAGCAAAGTCGGTTACCCTAGTAGACATCTCGGAGAAAATGCTGGAGCAAGTCCATCTGAAAGCAGAAGAACAAGAAATCAGGAATCTTCAACTCTTGGAGCAGGATTTACTGGCAAATCCCTTGGAGCAGCAATTTGACTTGATTGTTGTCAGTCGAGTTCTTCATCATATGCCTGATCTAGATGCGACTCTTACCATGTTTCACCGTCATCTTAGGGAGAAGGGCCAAGTCCTCATTGCTGATTTTGTCAAGACAGACACCAACCACCACGGATTTGAATTGGCTGAACTGGAAATCAAGCTTGCTCAATTTGGTTTTTCGAGCATTGGCAGTCAGATCCTTTACAGTGCTGAAGGTCTTTTCCTAGGAAATTACGCAGAGCTCTTTTTAACTGTAGCCCAAAAATCACTTGCTGATTAAAGCAGTGATTTTTTCTCTTCAGATGGAAAAAATAGGGGAATTTTGATAAGATAGGAATATGGATTTTGAAAAAATAGAACAAGCTTATACGTATTTACTGGAGAATGTCCAAGTCATCCAAAGTGATTTGGCGACCAACTTTTATGACGCCTTGGTAGAGCAAAACAGCATCTATCTGGATGGCGAAACTGAGCTAGAGCAGGTCAAGGAGAACAATCAAGCCCTTAAGCGCTTAGCACTTCGCAAGGAAGAGTGGCTCAAGACCTACCAGTTTCTCTTGATGAAGGCAGGACAAACGGAGCCTTTGCAGGCCAATCACCAGTTTACGCCGGATGCCATTGCCCTCCTCTTGGTACTTATTGTGGAAGAGTTGCTTCATAAAGAGGAAATAAGCATCCTCGAAATGGGTTCTGGCATGGGAATTCTTGGCGCTACTTTCTTGACTTCTCTTGCTAAAAAAGTGAATTACTTGGGAATCGAAGTGGATGATTTGCTGATTGATCTGGCGGCTAGTATGGCAGATGTAATCGGTTTGCAGGCAGGATTTGTTCAAGGCGACGCCGTTCGTCCGCAAATGCTTAAAGAAAGCGATGTGGTCATTAGCGACTTGCCTGTTGGCTATTATCCGGATGATACCATTGCATCTCGTTATCAAGTGGCTTCTAGTCAAGAACATACTTATGCCCATCATTTGCTGATGGAACAAGGCCTCAAGTACCTTAAGTCAGATGGCTATGCTATTTTTCTAGCTCCGAGTGATTTATTGACCAGCCCTCAAAGTGATTTGTTAAAAGGTTGGATCAAAGATGAAGTGAGTCTTGCTGCTATCATCACTCTGCCAGAGGATATTTTCTCAACGGCCAGTCAGGCTAAGAGTATTTTCGTTTTACAGAAGAAAACTGAACAGGAACTGCAACCTTTTGTGTATCCGCTAGAAAGTTTGCAAGACCCAGCTGCACTAATGAAATTCAAAGAAAATTTTCAAAAATGGAGCAAAGGTACTGAAATATAAGGTAAATTTTGTTATAATAGTTGAAAACGCTTAAAAGAGGTATCATGTTATGACTAAAACAATTGCAATCAATGCAGGAAGCTCGAGTTTGAAATGGCAACTTTACCAAATGCCAGAAGAAACAGTATTGGCCAAAGGCTTGATTGAACGTATTGGCTTGAAGGATTCGATCTCAACTGTAAAATTCGACGGCCGTTCTGAACAACAAATTCTTGATATTGACGATCACACACAAGCTGTTAAAATTTTATTGGATGATTTGATTCGTTTTGGTATCATCAAAGGTTATGATGAAATAACTGGTGTTGGGCACCGTGTTGTGGCTGGTGGTGAATATTTCAAAGAATCAACGGTTGTTGAGGGAGATGTACTCGAAAAAGTTGAGGAATTGGGACTTTTGGCACCTCTCCACAACCCAGCCAATGCAGCAGGAATTCGCGCATTCAAGGAATTGCTTCCTGATATCACTAGCGTTGTTGTATTTGATACTTCATTCCACACAACCATGCCAGAAAAAGCCTATCGCTACCCTCTTCCAAATAAATACTATACTGAAAATAAAGTTCGTAAGTATGGAGCCCATGGGACAAGTCATCAGTTTGTCGCAGGAGAAGCAGCTAAAATTTTAGGTCGACCACTAGAAGAGTTGAAATTGATTACTTGCCATATCGGTAATGGTGGCTCTATTACAGCAGTTAAAGGTGGTCAGTCTGTTGATACTTCTATGGGCTTCACTCCGCTTGGTGGTATTATGATGGGAACACGCACAGGTGATATTGATCCAGCTATTATCCCCTATTTAATGCAACATACAGATGACTTTAATACACCAGAGGATATCAGTCGAATCCTAAATCGTGAGTCAGGACTTTTGGGTGTTTCTGAGAGATCAAGTGATATGCGTGATATTCACGAAGCTATGCGTGCAGGTGATGAGAAAGCGCAGCTGGCAAATGAGATTTTTGTAGATCGTATCCAAAAATACATTGGTCAGTATTTAGCAGTTTTGAATGGTGCAGATGCCATTATCTTTACAGCCGGAATTGGGGAAAACTCTGTAACGATTCGTCAGATGGTCATTGAAGGCATTTCTTGGTTTGGCTGCGATGTCGATCCTGAAAAGAATGTCTTTGGCGCTACAGGAGATATTTCAACTGATGCTGCTAAAGTTCGTGTCTTGGTTATCCCAACTGATGAAGAATTGGTCATCGCTCGTGACGTTGAACGCTTGAAAAAGTAAGATGAACTGAATAAAATTACAAGGTAAGATACAATAAAAAGGAGTTGGGAGATAAAATTTCCCAACTTTTTGTTGTTAAAACAGTCTAAAACCTTGTCATTATTGGCTTTTTTGAAATTTATGGTATAATAGTAGTAATTTAATAGATGGAGTTGAGTTTTGAAGAAAAGCTTTCGTGTAAAAAGAGAGAAAGATTTTAAGGCTATTTTCACGGATGGAACAAGTTTTGCCAATCGCAAATTTGTTGTTTACCAATTGGAAAATCAGAAAAGTCATTTTCGAGTAGGGCTGTCCGTCAGTAAGAAATTAGGGAATGCAGTCACTAGAAATCAAATTAAAAGACGGATTCGACACATTTTGCTAAGCGTAAGGGAGCACTTAGCTGATAACGTTGATTTTGTCGTAATTGCTCGAAAAGGGGTTGAAGGCTTGGATTATGCAGAAATGGAGAAAAACCTACTCCACGTATTAAAGTTATCAAAGATTTATCGGGAAGGAATTAGGAGTGAAAAAGAAACTACAGTTGACTAGTTTGCTGGGCTTGTCCTTATTTGTCATGACAGCCTGTGGGACAAGCGATGTTGCAGCAGATTCTACAGATATATGGAGTAAATTTGTCTATTTTTTTGCTGAAATCATCCGCTTTTTGTCCTTTGACGTTAGTATCGGAGTGGGGATTATCCTCTTTACGATCCTGATTCGTACGATTCTATTGCCAGTCTTTCAGACTCAGATGGTGGCCTCTAGAAAAATGCAAGAGGCTCAACCACGTATCAAGGCCCTGCAAGAACAATATCCAGGTCGTGATATGGAAAGTAGAACCAAGCTGGATCAGGAGATGAGGAAGGTCTATAAAGAATTAGGGGTCAAACACTCTTCTTCTCTCTGGCCGATTTTGATTCAAATGCCGGTTCTCTTGGCTCTCTTTCAAGCCTTGACTCGAGTAGACTTTTTGAAAACAGGGCACTTTTTGTGGGTGAATCTTGGGGGAGTGGACACAAGCTTTATCCTTCCGATTTTGGCAGCAGTCTTTACCTTTTTAAGTAGTTGGTTATCGAATAAGGCTTTACCTGAAAGAAGTGGAGCTATGACAGGGATGATGTACGGGATGCCTGTACTGATCTTTATCTTTGCCATCTCTTCACCTAGTGGCGTGGCCTTGTACTGGGCAGTATCCAATGCTTATCAAGTTTTGCAAACTTACTTCTTAAATAATCCTTTTAAGATTATTGCAGCGCGTGAGGCGGAAGTACAAGCTAAAAAAGATTTGGAAAATAGAAAAAGAAAAGCCAAGAAAAAGGCTCAGAAAACGAAATAATAAGGAGGAATCTGATAATGGTATTATTTACAGGTTCAACTGTTGAAGAAGCAATCCAGAAAGGATTGAAAGAGTTAGGTATTCCGAGAATGAAGACTCACATCAAGGTCGTGTCCAAAGAGAAGAAAGGTTTTTTAGGCTTATTTGGGAAAAAACCAGCTCAGGTTGATATTGAGGCGATTAGTGAGACGACTGTGATTAAGGCCAATCAACAAGCCGTAAAAGGTGTTCCGAAAGAAATCAATGAACAAAACGAACCTGTTAAGACAGTAACAGAGGCGACAGTTGATCTCGGGCATGTTGTTGAGGCGATTAAAAAAATAGAAGAGGAAGGTCAGGGTGTTTCTGATGAAATCAAGGCTGAAATCTTGAAAAATGAGAAACATGCTAGCACGATCTTAGAAGAAACAGGTCACATCGCGATTTTAAATGAATTGCAGACAGGAGATGCTGGAGCGGAAGACCCAGCAGAGTGTGAAGAATTTGTATCTATGTCAGAATCGGTAGAAAGCCAGTCTTTGGAAGATCTGGGTTTGAAGGTGGAACCGAGTTATGACATCGAACAAGTAGCAGCTGAAGTGGCTAACTATGTTCAAACCATTGTGGACGATATGGATGTTGAAGGTACAATTTCAAGCGACCACAATCGTCGTACGATTAATCTTCAAATCGATACCAATGAGCCTGGTCGCATTATCGGCTATCACGGAAAAGTATTGAAAGCACTTCAGCTTTTGGCGCAAAACTACCTCTACAATCGCTATTCAAGAACTTTCTACATCACGATCAACGTCAATGACTATGTGGAGCATCGTGCAGAAGTCTTGCAAACCTACGCTCAAAAATTGGCGACTCGTGTTCTAGAAGAAGGTCGAAGTCAACAAACAGATCCAATGTCTAATAGCGAACGCAAGATTATCCATCGCATTATTTCACGCATGGATGGCGTGACGAGTTACTCTGAGGGCGATGAACCAAATCGCTATGTAGTCGTAGATACAGAATAAATAAAATCAGGCTCGTCCTGATTTTTTGTTAGAAAAGGGAGAAGAGACAGATGATGGAAGCAATCAGAGATTATCTATCTTATGCGGGAATCCAGTACCGTAATCCAGATAAGGCTGGAGATGAGCGAGAGAAGATGCTGGAATTGCGCCACAAAGGGCAGGAGGCTCGAAAGGCTTTTACAAACTTAGCCAAGACCTTCCAAGAAAAGCATCCAGAATGGCAACTACAACAGACTAGTCAGTGGATGAATCAAGCGCAGCGCTTGCGACCACATTTCTGGGTCTATCTACAGAGAGAGGGGGAGGTGACAGAACCCATGTTGGCGCTCCGTTTGTATGGGGAACCCTCAGATTTTGGGATTTCCTTAGAAGTCAGTTTCATCGAGCGCAAGAAGGATGAGCAGTCGCTGAGCAAACAAGCCAAGATTTTAGATATTCCACCAGTAGAAGGTGTTTATTACTTAGTCTACTCAAATGGAGAAAGTCATAAGATGGAGGCTACTGAGGAGAATCGTCGTACTTTACGCGAGAAGGTGCATTGTCAGGAAATCCGTAAAGTTTTGGTAAAGTCGGATGTTTCTTTTATTGAAAATCAGTCAGTAGAGGCGATTTTAGAAAAGTTAGAAGATGCCTATGAGCGCCTACTTCCTTATTATGAGAGAACGAGGGGATAGGCAAATCAAATGTGTCAGATGAACGCAAATTGTTTGATTGCTATTCTATGCATTTTTTCATATAATAGTAAAATAGGATGTGTGATCTATTGATCGCCTCAAAGAGAAAGGAAATTCTATGTCAAATCTATCTGTTAATGCAATTCGTTTCCTAGGAATTGACGCCATCAACAAAGCCAACTCTGGTCACCCAGGTGTAGTTATGGGAGCAGCTCCGATGGCTTATAGCCTCTTTACAAAACAACTTCGCATCAATCCCGCACAACCAAACTGGATCAACCGTGATCGCTTTATCCTCTCAGCAGGTCATGGATCTATGTTGCTTTATGCCCTTCTTCACCTTTCTGGTTTTGAAGATGTGAGCATGGATGAGGTCAAGAATTTCCGTCAATGGGGTTCCAAAACACCAGGTCACCCAGAATTTGGACATACAGCAGGGGTTGATGCTACAACAGGTCCTTTAGGGCAAGGGATTTCGACTGCAACAGGTTTTGCCCAAGCAGAACGTTTCCTAGCAGCAAAATACAATCGTGAAGGCTACAATCTCTTTGATCATTACACTTATGTGATCTGTGGAGATGGTGACTTGATGGAAGGTGTCTCAAGTGAGGCGGCTTCATACGCAGGCTTGCAAAAACTTGACAAGTTGGTTGTCCTTTATGATTCAAATGACATCAACTTGGATGGTGAAACAAAGGATTCCTTTACTGAAAGTGTTCGTGACCGTTACAATGCTTATGGCTGGCATACAGCCTTGGTTGAAGATGGAACAGATTTGGATGCAATCCATGCCGCTATCGAAGCAGCTAAAGCTTCAGGCAAACCATCTTTGATTGAAGTGAAGACTGTTATTGGATACGGTTCTCCAAATAAACAAGGAACCAATGCGGTACACGGTGCTCCTCTTGGGGCAGATGAAACTGCGGCTACTCGCCAAGCCCTTGGTTGGGACTACGAGCCATTTGAAATTCCAGAGCAAGTTTATGCTGATTTCAAAGAAAATGTTGCAGACCGTGGCGCATCAGCTTATCAAGCTTGGGCAAAACTAGTTGCTGATTATAAAGAAGCTTATCCCGAACTTGCAGCAGAAGTAGAAGCCATCATCGACGGACGTGATCCTGTTGAAGTGACTCCAGAAGACTTCCCAGCATTAGAAAATGGCTTTTCTCAAGCAACTCGTAATTCAAGCCAAGATGCTTTGAACGTGGTGGCAGCTAAGTTGCCAACCTTCTTAGGTGGATCAGCTGACCTCGCTCACTCAAACATGACTTATATCAAGACTGATGGACTTCAAGACGATGCCAATCGCCTGAACCGTAACATTCAGTTTGGTGTCCGCGAATTTGCCATGGGAACGATCTTGAACGGGATGGCCCTTCATGGTGGACTTCGTGTATACGGTGGTACTTTCTTTGTCTTCTCTGACTATGTGAAAGCAGCTGTCCGCTTGTCAGCCTTGCAAGGACTTCCTGTGACTTATGTCTTCACCCACGACTCTATTGCGGTTGGTGAAGATGGTCCAACTCACGAACCAGTTGAACACCTAGCAGGTCTTCGTGCTATGCCAAATCTGAATGTTTTCCGTCCAGCAGATGCGCGTGAAACTCAAGCAGCTTGGTACCTTGCAGTGACAAGTGAGAAAACACCGACTGCCCTTGTCTTGACACGTCAAAACTTGACTGTTGAAGAAGGGACAGACTTTGACAAGGTTGCAAAAGGTGCTTATGTTGTCTATGAAAATGCAGCTGACTTTGACACTATCTTGATTGCAACAGGTTCTGAGGTCAATCTCGCTGTCGCAGCTGCCAAAGAATTGGCTAGTCAAGGCGCAAAAGTCCGTGTAGTCAGCATGCCATCTACAGATGTCTTTGACGCACAAGACGCAGCTTATAAGGAAGAAATCCTTCCAAATGCAGTTCGACGTCGTGTTGCAGTCGAAATGGGAGCAACTCAAAACTGGTACAAATATGTCGGTCTAGATGGTGCAGTTCTCGGTATTGATACCTTCGGAGCATCTGCCCCAGCGCCAAAAGTATTGGCAGAGTATGGATTTACTGTGGAAAATCTAGTCAAAATCGTTCAAAACTTGAAATAATCGCAGAAATCAGAGTGAAAACTCTGATTTTTTTATTGCCATAAAAGAAGGCACAACCTTGTAAAAGTAGCTGAAATTTGATATAGTAGTCCTATGTAAAATACAAAGGAGAAAATACTATGGAAAATATTAGTCCAAATTTAACATTTGTGATCATGCTTGTAGGTATGTTTGCCTTGATGTTCTTTATGCAACGTTCTCAAAAGAAACAAGCACAAAAGCGTATGGAAAGCTTGAACAAGCTTCAAAAAGGCTATGAAGTGATCACAATCGGTGGACTCTACGGAACAGTGGACGAAGTAGATACTGAGAAACGAACAATCGTACTGGACGTAGATGGTGTTTATTTGACTTTTGAATTAGCTGCTATCAAGACAGTGTTGCCACTTAAAGAAGCTGTGACACCAGAAGGAGCAGTTATCGACGAAAGTGGAGCAATCGAAGAATAAAACGGAATCCTATCACTCCCGTTTTTCTATGATATGAGAGGAAAAGGGATGAAAAAAATAGTATTTGTGTGTCTAGGAAATATCTGTCGCAGCCCTATGGCAGAGTTTGTGATGAAGTCCATGACGAGTGATTATCACATTGAGAGTCGTGCAACTTCATCTTGGGAACACGGCAATCCGATTCATAGGGGAACGCAAGGGATTTTCCAGCGGTATCAGATTCCTTATGACAAAGACAAAACATCGCTTCAGATTGGCAGAGAAGATTTTGAGTCGTTTGATTACATTATCGGTATGGATGCCTCAAACGTTTCAGATCTGCGTCAAATGTGTCCTCAGGAATTCCAGTATAAGATCTACCCTTTTGCGTCTGAAAGTGTTCCAGATCCTTGGTATACGGGAGATTTTGAGGAAACCTATGCTCGTATCACAAGTGGATGTCAAAGCTGGTTAGATCGATTAGAAAATGAGAGTGACAATGGAAAAGCTTAAAGAAATCTTTGAAAAATATCGAGTATATCTAACTCGCCCGCGTATAGAGATTGTAACCGTTCTTCTAATCGCTATCTGTGCCGTGTCAGTTTTTCTATTAAACACACCAAAAAAGGGTGTACTGACACTTGATAATGGAGCGCTTGTTTATGATGGCACCTTGGTACGAGGGAAAATGAATGGTCAAGGAACCCTGACCTTTGAGAATGGAGACCAATATACAGGTGATTTCAATAATGGAGCCTTTAATGGAAAAGGAACGTTCCAATCAAAAGATGGCTGGAAATACGAAGGTGATTTTGTAAATGGCCAGGCTGAAGGTCAAGGGAAGTTGACCACAGAGCAAGAAGTTGTCTATGAAGGAACCTTTAAACAAGGCGTTTTTCAACAAAAACAGTAGTCTCTAGGTGAGGAGACTATTTTTCAAAACAGGAAAGAAAGCGCTTTCTGTGTTTGAATTCGATAAATAAC
Source organism: uncultured Streptococcus sp. (assembly GCA_963546055.1). Classification (GTDB taxonomy): domain Bacteria; phylum Bacillota; class Bacilli; order Lactobacillales; family Streptococcaceae; genus Streptococcus. The sequence goes on along the minus strand of CAUULS010000018.1, from coordinate 9,302 downwards.
GATCAATCAGAAAAACTTTGTGAAATAAAAAATTTTTTTTCATAATTTCACAATCGAGTAGACAAAACTCTATTGCACGGCTGTTTTGAGAAAAAAATCACAATCTTGCAAAATTTCTTTGTGAAACCCACATGAAACTGTTTACAAAGTCTGAAAAAAGAGTTATAATAAACTTGTGAAAAAATTAACAAAGGATTAAATCCTTGAAGGCTATGGAGGACAATATGGCTGATAAAAAAACGTTAACACCTGAGGAAAAACAACTCGCTGCTGAAAAGCATGTCGACGGGTTAGTGAAAAAAGCCTTGGTTGCGCTTGATGAAATGCGCAAGTTGAACCAAGAACAAGTTGACTATATCGTGGCGAAAGCTTCAGTTGCAGCACTTGACGCGCACGGTATCCTTGCACAACATGCAGTTGAAGAAACTGGTCGTGGAGTATTTGAAGACAAGGCTACAAAAAACCTTTTTGCCTGTGAACACGTTGTCAATAACATGCGTGGTGTTAAAACTGTCGGTGTTATTGAAGATGATCCTGTTACTGGCTTGACTAAAATTGCAGAGCCTGTCGGAGTAGTCTGTGGTGTCACTCCAACAACAAACCCAACATCAACAGCTATTTTCAAATCACTCATTGCTTTGAAAACACGTAATCCAATCGTTTTCGCCTTCCACCCATCAGCTCAAGAATCTTCTGCTCATGCAGCACAAATCGTTCGTGATGCAGCTATCGCGGCTGGAGCACCTGAAAACTGTGTTCAATGGATTACAGAGCCATCTATGGAAGCAACTGGAGCGCTTATGAACCACGAAGGTGTTGCGACTATCCTTGCAACTGGTGGTAATGCCATGGTTAAGGCTGCATACTCATGTGGGAAACCAGCCCTTGGTGTAGGTGCCGGAAACGTTCCTGCTTATGTAGAAAAATCTGCTGACCTTCGTCAAGCTGCTCATGACATCGTGATGTCTAAATCATTTGACAATGGTATGGTCTGTGCATCAGAACAAGCGGTTATCATTGATAAAGAAGTGTATGACGAATTTGTAGAAGAATTCAAATCATACCACACTTACTTTGTAAACAAGAAAGAAAAAGCACTTCTTGAAGAATTCTGTTTCGGAGCTAAAGCAAACAGCAAAAACTGTGCAGGCGCTAAACTAAATGCAAACATCGTTGGTAAACCAGCAGCGTGGATTGCAGAACAAGCTGGATTCAGCGTTCCAGAAGGAACAAACATCTTGGCTGCAGAATGTGCAGAAGTAGGACCAAAAGAACCATTGACTCGTGAAAAATTGTCACCAGTTATTGCTGTCCTAAAAGCTGAAGACACTGAAGACGGACTTACAAAAGCTCGTCAAATGGTTGAGTTTAACGGACTTGGTCACTCAGCAGCTATCCATACAAAAGACGAAGCTCTTGCTAAACGCTTTGGTACAGAAATCAAAGCAATGCGTATTATCTGGAACTCTCCATCTACTTTCGGTGGTATCGGTGACGTATACAATGCCTTCATCCCATCATTGACACTTGGATGTGGTTCATACGGACGCAACTCAGTTGGTGATAACGTGAGCGCTATTAACCTTCTAAACATCAAGAAAGTAGGGAAACGTAGAAATAATATGCAATGGTTTAAAGTTCCTTCAAAAATTTACTTCGAGCGCAACTCTATCCAATACCTTCAAACATGTGAAGATATTGAACGCGTTATGATCGTTACTGACAAATCTATCGAAAAACTTGGCTTTGTTCAACGTGTGATCGATCAATTGAACGCCCGTAGCAACCGTGTCACTATCCAAGTCTTCTCAGATGTTGAACCAGATCCAGACATCACAACTGTAGAACGTGGTGCTGAAGTGATGAAAGCATTTGAACCAGATACAATCATCGCTCTTGGTGGTGGTTCTCCAATGGACGCAGCGAAAGTAATGTGGCTCTTCTACGAGCAACCAGAAATCGATTTCCGTGACTTGGTTCAAAAATTCATGGATATCCGTAAACGTGCCTTCCGCTTCCCATCGCTTGGTAAGAAAGCGAAGTACATTGGTATCCCAACAACTTCAGGTACAGGTTCAGAAGTAACACCATTTGCCGTTATCTCTGACAAGAAAAACAACCGTAAATACCCATTGGCTGACTACTCATTGACACCAACGATTGCGATTGTTGACCCTGCCTTGGTTGAATCAGTTCCTGACTTCATCGCTGCTGATACAGGTATGGACGTCTTGACACACGCGACTGAAGCCTACACTTCAAACTTTGCTAATGACTATACAGATGGTATCGCCCTTCAAACAATCAAACTTGTCTTTGAATGGTTGGAAAAATCTGTTAAGACGGCTGATCCAGAAGCACGTGAAAAAATGCATAATGCGTCTACAATGGCTGGTATGGCTTTCGCCAATGCCTTCCTTGGTATGAGTCACTCAATGGCCCACAAGATTGGTGGTGTTCACCATACTGTTCACGGACGTACAAACGCAATCTTGCTTCCATACGTTATCCGTTACAACGGAACTCGCCCATCTAAGACAACTACATGGCCTAAATACAACTACTGGAAAGCTGATGAGAAATTCCAAGACATCGCGAAAATGCTTGGCTTGCCTCACTCAACTCCAGAAGAAGCAGTTGAAGCATACGCTAAAGCTGTTTACGACCTTGGTGTTGCAGTAGGTATCAAGATGAACTTCAAAGACCAAGGAATCGATGAAAAAGCTTGGAAAGACAGCTTGCATGAAATCGCCTTGCTTGCTTATGAAGACCAATGTTCACCTGCTAACCCACGCTTGCCAATGGTAGCTGACATGGAAGAAATCATGGCAGATGCTTACTATGGCTATGCAGAACGTCCAGGACGTCGTAAATAATCGTTTATCAGCCTAGAGGCAGGAGAAATCCTGTCTCTTTTCATAGTCCTATTTCTGAAGTTAGAGTTGAACTATGAGAAGAGAAGATTATGTGGATAGGATAGAAGGTTCTAGAAATAAAAGCCTAGGTGAATGAAGGGGATTGAAAAGTAGAAAAGCAAGATAGAAAAACAACGCCCGTACTTGCAATTCTACTTAAATAGTTATATAATAATGATGTTGAAAGGTGATTTGTAGTGATTCAAGTTACTCTTTTCACAATAAAATTTTCAGGATTTTCATAAGGAGGAAATCACTAATGGTAGTTAAAGTTGGTATTAACGGTTTCGGTCGTATCGGTCGTCTTGCTTTCCGTCGTATCCAAAACGTAGAAGGTGTTGAAGTTACTCGCATCAACGACCTTACAGATCCAGTTATGCTTGCACACTTGTTGAAATACGACACAACTCAAGGTCGTTTCGATGGTACTGTTGAAGTTAAAGAAGGTGGATTCGAAGTTAACGGTAAATTCGTTAAAGTTTCTGCTGAACGTGACCCAGAACAAATTGATTGGGCTACTGACGGTGTAGAAATCGTTCTTGAAGCAACTGGTTTCTTTGCTAAGAAAGATGCTGCTGAAAAACACCTTAAAGGTGGAGCTAAGAAAGTTGTTATCACTGCTCCTGGTGGAAATGACGTTAAGACAGTTGTATTTAACACTAACCACGACGTTCTTGATGGTACTGAAACAGTTATCTCAGGTGCTTCATGTACTACAAACTGCTTGGCTCCAATGGCTAAAGCACTTCAAGACAACTTCGGTGTTGTTGAAGGATTGATGACTACTATCCACGCTTACACTGGTGACCAAATGATCCTTGACGGACCACACCGTGGTGGTGACCTTCGTCGTGCTCGCGCTGGTGCTGCAAACATCGTTCCTAACTCAACTGGTGCTGCTAAAGCTATCGGTCTTGTAATTCCAGAATTGAACGGTAAACTTGACGGATCTGCACAACGCGTTCCAACTCCAACTGGCTCAGTTACTGAATTGGTAGCTGTTCTTGAAAAGAACGTTACTGTTGATGAAGTGAACGCAGCTATGAAAGCAGCTTCAAACGAATCATACGGTTACACAGAAGATCCAATCGTATCTTCAGATATCGTAGGTATGTCTTACGGTTCATTGTTTGACGCAACTCAAACTAAAGTTCTTGATGTTGACGGTAAACAATTGGTTAAAGTTGTATCATGGTACGACAATGAAATGTCATACACTGCACAACTTGTACGTACTCTTGAATACTTCGCAAAAATTGCTAAATAATTTCTGAGTCGATAAAAAAGCAAGGCCTTCTGGTCTTGCTTTTTCTATTTTTAGATAAAACAAAATGGATGATTTAGCGGTCATCCATTCTTTTTTAATTCTCTTTCAAATGTATCAGAAAGGGCAGTGAAGCTTAACTTTTCTAAGGTGAGTGGATGGGTAAGGGATAGTCGAAAAGCATGGAGCATGAGCCGACTTGTCTTTGATTTACTATTATAGAGTGGGTCACCTAGGATAGGGTGCTTATGGTGAGAAAGGTGAACACGGATTTGATGCGTTCGACCGGTCTTTAGTTTGCAACGAACAAGAGAAGTCTTATTTGGGAATTGCTTTAATCGACTTACCTGTGTTTCAGCATGTTGTCCCTTTTTAGAATCTACTACCCGTTTTCTGCGATCGTGTCGATCGCGACCAATTTTATCTCGGAAGATAAGTTCTTTACTCTCTACTCGTCCTTCTATGAGTGCCCAGTACTCGCGAGCGATTTCTTTTTTCTCCAACAAGCGATTGAGAATGGGTAGGATAAAAGGATTTTTAGCAAGAAGCACTAAACCACTAGTTTCCATGTCCAGACGATGAACGACATAACAGGTTTGGCCGACGTAGGCAGAGACATGGTTGAGCAGGGCAATTTCATCTGGTTGATTACCGTGTGTTTTCATGCCTTCGGGTTTGTTAACAACGATGAGATGTTGGTCTTGGTAAATCTCCTGAACAAGGTCTGGGTTGCCCCAAAGGATTTCCTTTGTGGGATAATCTTCGTCGTCAAAAGTCAATTGGCAAATGTCCCCTGGATTAACCATCTCGTTCCAGTGAACTTCTTTGTGATTAATTGAGATGTTCTTCTTTATTCTCAAAAAATGACGGACTTTTCTAGGAATGAGGAGTTGTTCCTCTAGAAATTGTTTGACTGTCATTTGAGGCAAGGATTCGGGTAATGTAAATGTGAATTGCATACAGATATTGTAACAAAAAAAGCCCTATTTGGATAGGGAATAGCTAAATTCTTGAGTTCCTATGGTGAAGATGATAAAATAAACGCATGAAATTAGATAAATTATTTGAAAAGTTTCTTTCTCTTTTTAAAAAAGAAACGAGTGAATCAGCAGAGTCTGATTCGACTAGCATGCGTCGTTCTCGGAGCGATAGAAAAAAATTGTCCCAAGTAGGGCCAATTCGGAAATTTTGGCGTCGTTATCATCTGACAAAAATCGTCATCATTTTAGGTTTGAGTGTTGGTTTGCTAGTAGGAACCTACCTATTTGCAATAGCCAAGTCTACCAATGTCAATGACTTGCAAAATGCCTTGAAAACGCGAACTCTGATTTTTGACCGCGAAGAAAAAGAGGCAGGTGCCCTGTCCGGTCAAAAGGGAACCTATGTTGAGCTGACAGATATTAGTAAAGACTTGCAGAATGCTGTCGTCGCGACAGAGGATCGTTCCTTCTATAAAAATGATGGGATTAATTACGGTCGTTTCTTCCTAGCCATTCTTACGGCAGGTCGTTCTGGAGGTGGGTCCACCATCACTCAACAGTTAGCGAAAAATGCCTATCTATCTCAAGATCAAACTGTTGAACGGAAGGCCAAAGAGTTTTTCCTAGCTTTAGAATTGACAAAAAAATACAGCAAGGAGCAAATCCTTACTATGTACCTCAATAACGCCTACTTTGGAAATGGCGTCTGGGGTGTAGAGGATGCGAGTAAGAAATATTTCGGCGTATCGGCTGCGGAATTATCACTTAATCAGGCGGCTACTCTAGCTGGGATGCTCAAGGGGCCAGAGTTGTATAATCCTTTGAACTCCATTGAAGATTCGACTAACCGCAGGGATACGGTGCTACAAAATATGGTTGCTGCAGGCTATATTGATAAAAATCAAGAAACTGAAGCGTCTGGGGTAGATATGGCTTCTCAATTGCAAGATAAGTATGAAGGTAAGATTTTTGATTATCGTTACCCATCCTATTTTGACGCAGTTGTCAACGAAGCAGTTTCCAAGTATAATCTGACAGAAGAAGAGATTGTCAACAATGGCTATCGAATCTATACGCAACTTGATCAGAACTACCAAGCCAACATGCAGGTTATTTACGAAAATACTTCGCTCTTCCCAACGGCAGAAGACGGAACGCATGCTGAATCAGGTAGTGTTGCTCTAGAGCCTAAAACAGGTGGAGTACGTGGAGTTGTCGGTCGCGTAGCTGGTGATGACAAAACAGGCTTCCGTAATTTTAACTATGCTACTCAGTCTAAACGCAGTCCAGGCTCGACGATTAAGCCTTTGGTCGTTTATACTCCAGCTGTGGAAGCTGGCTGGGCTCTGAACAAGCAACTGGACAACCACACCATGCAGTATGACAGTTATCAAGTAGACAACTATGCTGGTATTAAGACTTCTCCTGAAGTACCTATGTATCAAGCCTTGGCAGAATCACTCAACCTGCCAGCTGTTGCGACGGTAAACGATTTGGGGATCAATAAGGCTTTTGAAGCTGGGACGAGATTTGGTCTGAATATGGATAAAGTTGATCGTGTTCTTGGAGTTGCCCTAGGTGGGGGTGTAGAGACGAATCCTCTCCAAATGGCACAAGCCTATGCGACCTTTGCCAACGAAGGTCTGATGCCTGAAGCGCATTTCATTACTCGTATCGAAAATGCCAGTGGACAGGTCATCAAGAGCCATAAAAATTCCCAAAAACGAGTGATCGATAAGTCAGTAGCCGATAAAATGACCAGTATGATGCTAGGAACATTTACCAATGGGACAGGGATTAGTTCATCGCCAGCTAATTATGTTATGGCTGGTAAAACAGGAACTACTGAGGCTGTTTTCAATCCTGAATATACCAGTGACCAGTGGGTGATTGGTTATACTCCAGATGTGGTAATCAGTCACTGGCTCGGCTTCCCAACAACAGATGAGAATCATTATTTAGCGGGTTCGACCTCAAATGGGGCGGCCCACGTCTTTAGAAGTATGGCTAATACCATTTTGCCTTACACTCCTGGCAGCACTTTTACGGTTGAGAATGCCTATAAACAAAATGGTATTGAACCAGAAAATACGAAAAAGCAAGCCGTTGAAAATGAGACAAACCAGTCTGAGGACCCGATAGGAGATATTCGTAGCCGTGCTCAAAATCTTGTAGATGAAGCGGGACGAGCGATTTCGGATGCAAAGATAAAAGAAAAAGCCCAGACAATCTGGGACTCGATCGTCAATCTCTTTCGTTAAGAGGCTTGTCAAAGCCTAGGTTTCTTGTTATAATAGATAAGATGGAGGCGTTATGGCACTAAAAAAAGCAAGCCTAGCTTGTGCAGTTTGTGGTTCAAGGAATTACTCAATCAAAATTAGTGGGAACCCCAAGCCAACACGACTAGAAGTAAATAAATTTTGTAAACATTGTGGAAAATATACGACACATAGAGAGACGAGGTAGGAGAGAACGATGGGTTTTATTAAGGATATCTTCAAACTTCTTAAGGAAACAACATGGCCGACTCGCAAAGAAAGCTGGAGAGATTTTCGCTCCATTATGGAATATACAGCCTTCTTTGTGGTCATCATTTATATTTTTGACCAGTTGATTGTTTCAGGTTTGATTCGATTTATTAACATTTTTTAGAAGAAAAGCGGAGAACTTCTGCTAGCTTTCTTCTATTTATGAAAGGAAATATCATGGATAGTTTTGACAAAGGATGGTTTGTTCTGCAAACTTATTCTGGCTATGAAAATAAGGTAAAAGAAAATCTATTGCAACGTGCACAAACATATAACATGTTGGATAATATTCTACGAGTTGAGATTCCAACACAAACCGTGCAAGTTGAGAAAAATGGAAAGAAAAAAGAAATTGAAGAGAATCGCTTTCCAGGTTATGTCCTTGTAGAAATGGTCATGACAGATGAAGCATGGTTCGTTGTTCGAAACACACCTAACGTAACAGGGTTCGTTGGGTCACACGGTAACAGATCAAAACCAACTCCACTATTGGAACAAGAAATCCGTGATATTCTGGTTTCTATGGGACAAACTGTTCAAGAATTCGATATTGACGTTGAAGTTGGCCAGACTGTCCGCATCATTGATGGTGCTTTTGCAGACTACACAGGTAAAATTACTGAAATTGATAACAACAAAGTGAAGATGATTATCTCCATGTTTGGTAATGATACGATTGCAGAAGTGAATCTCAATCAAATTGCAGAATTATAACCCCCGAGAGGCTGTGCCTCTCTTTTTGTGTGCCGTTGAGGAAGGAATAAGTATAGAATAGAGGAAAGAGACTCATAGGCTCTCGCATTCTGCTAGACTAGAGGCAGAAAGGAGAGACCTATGAATCTGAAAGAGTTATATGAAGAAAGCAAGGGAATTGTCCATAAGTGCCGGAAAGATTATCATCTCCATCTGTGGGAGAAAGAGGACTGGGACCAGGAGGGTATGATGTGCCTGTATGAGCTAGTCAGTCACCATCCAGAGTTACTAGAGGGAGAACGCCATCGACTATATGTTTGCTTTAAAACCAAATTCCGCAATCGCATCCTAGACTACATCCGAAAACAGGAAAGTCACAAGCGCCGTTTCGACAAAGAGCCCTATGAGGAGGTGAGCGAAATCAGCCATCGCCTAGGCGAAAAAGGGCTGAGACTAGATGATTATTATCTCTTTCACGAACTTCTAAGAAATTACAGAGCAAGTCAGAGTAAAGAAAAACAAGAACAACTTGATCGTCTAATGGGAGGAGAATGTTTCAAAGGACGCAAGGCACTCCTAGGAGAATTAAGAGTGGTATTGAGCGATTTTAGATAAAATGGAAATAGCCCAAAAAAGTTCTTGACAAAGGGGAAAAAGTAGGTATAATAGAAAGAGTTGAAAAACTCAAGGTCCGTTGGTCAAGGGGTTAAGACACCGCCTTTTCACGGCGGTAACACGGGTTCGAATCCCGTACGGACTATGAGTGTATCGCAGGGACGAAAAAAGTAAAAAAAGTTTCAAAAAAGTGTTGACATAAGTCGGCGGCTGTGATATACTGATATAGTTGTCGCTTGAGAGAGATTGAGTGACAAAGACCTTTGAAAACTGAACAAGACGAACCAATGTGCAGGGCACTACAACT
>CAUULS010000017.1:0-37895 GCA_963546055.1 uncultured Streptococcus sp. | reverse complement strand
GTGGTCGTCTGACCCTGCTCAATCCAGACCAAGGAGGAGCCTGTGTCGAGTTGACAACTTCATTGAAATAAGTGAGGTTGGAAAAAATCATAAAACGCATAATACCAAGTGTTCAAAAAGCCTTGATATTATGCGTTTTATCTTTTATCGTGTAAAGATTTACTGGATTTTCCCTCAGATTGAGTTTTTGCCCAGCCTTGTTCATTTATTTTCGATACAAGCGATCGTATTGGTAGTAAGGGTCAAAGGTCACGTTGATGCCTAGCTTGCGAAGGACGTTCTTGTCTTCGTCTGTCAAGATAATGGTTGAATGGGCTTCGCTTCCTTTTAGGTTACCAAGTTCCTTCATTGCGCGCGCAGCATCAGGATTTTCCATAGCTGTGATGGCAAGGGCAATCAGGATTTCATTTGAATGGAGACGAGGATTGCGGCTGCCTAGATGATTGATTTTAAGACCTTGGATTGGTTTGACAACTTCAGGCTCGATTAGTTTTACTTCTTTAGCGATGTTAGCGGATTTCTTGATGGCATTGATCAAAGCAGCAGCTGTTGGGCCAAAGAGTTCTGAGTTTTTACCAGTGACAATGTCGCCAGATGGCAATTCGAGGGCTAGGGCAGGGCCACCCGTTTCTTCAGCCTTTTGACGTGCTGCGACAGCAACTTTACGGTCTGCAGGTGTGATACCGAGGTCGTTCATAAGCAACTCGATTTTCTTGACAGCAGATTCGCCGACTTTTTCAGCTTTGAAATCAAGAACGGTTTGATAGTAGCGACGGATGATTTCTTGCTTAGAAGCTTCGATAGCGGCTTCATTATCTGTAATAGCAAAACCAACCATGTTGACACCCATGTCTGTCGGTGAAGCGTATGGAGATTCTCCTAGGATGCGTTCCAACATGCGCTTGAGCACTGGGAAAATTTCGATATCACGGTTGTAGTTGACAGTGGTTTCTCCGTAGGTTTGGAGATGGAAGGGGTCAATCATGTTGACATCATCAAGGTCTGCTGTGGCAGCCTCGTAGGCCAAGTTGACTGGATGATGAAGGGGCAGGTTCCAGACTGGGAAAGTTTCAAATTTAGCGTAACCAGACTTGATACCGTTGATTTGGTCGTGGTACATATTGGACACACAAGTTGCCAATTTCCCAGAACCAGGTCCAGGAGCCGTTACGACGATTAATTTACGACTGGTTTTGATGTAGTCGTTTTTCCCCATACCTTCTGGAGAAATGATATGATCCATATCAGTCGGATATCCTTTGATTGGATAATGAAGATAAGAATCAATTCCGTTTTTCTCGAGCTGGTTGCGGAAGGCATCTGCAGCTGGTTGGCCAGCGTATTGCGTAATAACAACCGAACCAACAAAAATCCCCAGTTCGTTGAATTTGTCAATCAAACGAAGAACTTCTTGGTCATAGGAAATGCCCAAGTCACCTCGTGCTTTGGAATGCTCGATGTTGCTAGCATTAATGGCGATAACAACCTCAACCTGCTCTTTCAACTCCTGCAAGAGCTTGATTTTGTTGTCAGGCTCATAACCAGGAAGGACACGAGCAGCGTGGAAATCTTCTAACATTTTGCCACCAAACTCCAAGTAGAGCTTGCCGTCAAATTGGTTAATACGCTCCAAAATGTGGTCGCGTTGTAGATTCAAATATTGTTCAGAACTAAAAGCTTGTTTTTTCATTTTTTTACCTCTGACCTCCATTATAATAAAAAATTGGAAGTTAGGAAACTATAAAGGTAAAAAAGAATCAAAAAGATTAGGCAAACGCTTGCATAAATTTTTGAAAAGCGCTATCATAGACTATAGAATATTAAAATAATGAGGTAAAAAGATGCAAGAAAAATGGTGGCACAATGCCGTAGTCTATCAAGTCTATCCAAAGAGTTTTATGGATAGTAATGGAGATGGAATTGGTGACTTGCCAGGAATTACGAGTAAGTTAGACTATCTAGCCAAGCTAGAAATCACAGCGATTTGGCTTTCTCCCGTTTATGACAGTCCTATGGATGATAATGGCTATGACATTGCTGATTATCAAGCGATTGCAGCTATTTTCGGAACCATGGAGGATATGGATGAATTGATTTCGGAAGCCAAGAAGCGTGATATTCGTATCATCATGGACTTGGTTGTCAATCATACCTCGGATGAACATGCTTGGTTTGTAGAGGCCTGTGAAAATCCTGACAGCCCTGAGCGAGACTACTATATCTGGCGGGATGAGCCCAACGATTTGGATTCCATCTTTAGTGGATCTGCTTGGGAATACGATGAAAAGTCGGGTCAATACTATCTCCACTTTTTCAGCAAGAAACAGCCCGATCTCAACTGGGAGAATGAAAAACTTCGTCAGAAAATTTATGAGATGATGAACTTCTGGATTGATAAAGGTATTGGTGGTTTCCGCATGGATGTCATTGACATGATTGGCAAGATTCCTGATGAGAAGGTAGTCAATAACGGTCCCATGCTCCATCCCTATCTCAAGGAGATGAACCAGGCGACTTTTGGGGATAAGGATCTCTTGACAGTGGGAGAAACTTGGGGGGCAACACCAGAAATTGCCAAGCTCTACTCTGATCCAAAGGGGCAAGAATTGTCTATGGTCTTCCAATTTGAACATATTTGTCTTCAGTATCAGGAAGGGCAACCTAAGTGGCACTATCAAAAAGAGCTGAATATCAGTAAGTTAAAAGAGATTTTCAACAAATGGCAGACAGAGTTAGGAGTTGAGGACGGCTGGAATTCCCTCTTCTGGAACAACCATGACCTTCCTCGTATCGTCTCTATCTGGGGAAATGATCAAGAGTACCGCGAAAAATCTGCCAAAGCCTTTGCAATCTTGCTTCATCTCATGAGAGGAACACCTTATATTTACCAAGGTGAGGAGATTGGGATGACCAACTATCCATTTGAAACACTGGATCAAGTAGAAGATATAGAATCCCTCAACTATGCGCGTGAGGCTCTAGAAAAAGGTGTTCCACTAGAGGAAATTATGGATAGTATCCGTGTCATCGGACGTGATAATGCCCGTACGCCTATGCAATGGGATGAAAGCAAAAACGCTGGTTTCTCAACAGGCCAACCTTGGTTGGCAGTTAATCCAAACTACCAAGAAATCAACGTTCAAGAAGCGCTGGCAAATCCAGATTCTATTTTCTATACCTATCAGAAACTCATCCAAATCCGTAAGGAAAACAGCTGGTTGATTCGTGCTGATTTTGAATTACTCGATACGGCTGATAAGGTCTTTGCTTATATCCGTAAGGACGGTGACCGTCGCTTCCTAGTCGTGGCTAATTTGTCCAATGAAAAACAAAACTTTTCAGTGGAAGGAAAAGTTAAATCGGTCTTGATTGAAAACACTGTGGCTCAAGAAGCACTTGAAAAACAGGTCTTGGCTCCATGGGATGCTTTCTGTGTGGAAATGACTGACTAAAATGATCGAACCTCAAGCTTTTGAAGCTTGAGATTTTTTACTAAAAATTGTGTAAAAAAATCTTTAAAAAATATTTGTTAGAATTTTCTAAAAAATTATCCGAAAGTTCTTGCTTTTCTAAAAAAATAGGGTATAATGGTGAAAATACTATCTTTAAGGAGATTACTTATGAGATCGAAAAAGTGGCTCTTAGGAGCAGGTGCTGTTTTGAGTGCAGCCCTACTGTTAACTGCTTGTGGGCAAAGTGAAAAGAAGGCTGATGCTCCCAAAACATTTTCTTATGTCTATGCAATAGATCCATCATCTTTGGACTACAGCGTGACGAGCAAGAGCTCAACTTCTGACGTTATAGCCAACGTTGTCGATGGCCTTTTGGAAAACGATAAATACGGGAACTTAATTCCATCACTTGCAGAAGACTGGTCCGTTTCTAAAGATGGCTTGACCTATACCTACAAACTTCGTAAGGGTGTGAAATGGTATACTTCTGAGGGAGAAGAGTATGCTGAGGTCAAGGCGCAGGATTTTGTTACTGGTCTGAAACACGCAGCTGATGGTAAATCAGACGGCCTCTCTCTCCTTCAAGATTCTATCAAGGGTTTGGCTGCCTACATCAGTGGAGAAAGCAATGATTTCTCTACAGTAGGAGTTAAGGCTGTTGACGATTATACGGTTGAATATACGCTCAACAAACCAGAAAGTTTCTGGAACTCTAAAGTTACAACTGCTACCATGCTTCCAGTTAATGAAGAATTCTTGAATTCTAAAGGGAGCGACTACGGTGCGCCAACCCCATCAAGTATTCTTTATAACGGACCTTATTTCTTGAAATCATTGACTTCAAAATCAGTCATCGAATATGAAAAGAATCCGAACTACTGGGACAAAGACAATGTTAAGATTGACAACATCAAACTAACCTTCTATGATGGTTCCGACCAGGAATCCTTGATTCGCAGCTTTACACAAGGTGCCTATACAACAGCTCGTCTCTTCCCAACAAGCTCAAACTTTGAGTCAACTAAAAAAGAGTACGGCGATAAGATTGTCTACAGTCCACAAGAAGCGACAAGCTACTACCTCACTGTTAACGTAAACCGCCAGTCTTATAATAAAACAGCTAAAACAGACGAAGCTCAAAAAACATCAACAAAAGAAGCTCTTCTCAACAAGAACTTCCGTCAAGCACTGAACTTTGCCCTTGACCGTCATTCTTATACGGCTCAGTTGAATGGCGAAGAAGGTGCGGACAAAATTATCCGTAACAGTCTAGTACCTCATGACTATGTTCAAGTAGGTGAAAAGACATTTGGAGAGTTGGCACAGGCAGAGTTGGTTTCTTACGGTGACCAATGGAAAGATGTAGCCCTTACAGATGGCAAGGATACGCTTTACAGTCCTGAAAAAGCCAAGGCAGCCTTTGCAAAGGCTAAAGCAGAATTGCAGGCTAAGGGTGTGACCTTCCCAATCCGTTTGGATGTTCCAGTTGAACAGACTGATGTCATTGCCGTTCAGCAGACGAACTCACTCAAGCAGTCTATCGAATCAACACTCGGAACTGAGAATGTCATTGTCGATGTCCTTCAAATGACCGATAATGAAAAAATGAGCATTACATCTCAAGCGAAGGTTCCATCCCAAAAAGACTATGACTTGAACGGAACTGGTTGGGGACCAGACTATCAAGACCCAGCTACCTACCTAAACATTCTTGATGCTAAGAAGGGTTCTGCCCTTAAACACTTGGGTATTACTCGTGGAAAAGATCCAGAAGTGATGGCTCAAGTCGGTTTAGATGAATACAAGAAACTCTTGGATGATGCTGCAGCTGAAACAAGCGATCTCAATAAGCGTTATGAGAAATATGCTAAAGCTCAAGCTTGGGTATCTGATAGTTCGCTCTTGATTCCAGTTGCCTCTTCAGGTGGTTCTCCAACTGTTAGCCGTACTGTGCCATTCTCAAAAGCATACTCTCAAGTCGGAATCAAGGGAGACCCATTTGTCTTCAAAGGTTTGGAGTTGCAAAATGATGTCGTGACTACAAAAGAATACGAAGAAGCTCTTAAGAAATGGCAGAAAGAAAAAATTGAAACAAATGCCAAATACCAAAAAGAGCTAGAAAAACACGTTAAATAATGTATAAGAAAGGAAGATGTATATTGCTTGCGCTTCCTTTCTTTTTATTTGAGTAGGTTAATCATTTGTTAGAAAACCATAAACTTTACAATTTAGGATAAATTTGATAAAATATACCCATGTTATAAAAAGTGACATAAAGGAGTAGAGGATGAAAATGAAAAAAAGACTCATCGGAACGGGTCTTGTTCTAGCTACAGGGATTTTACTGACAGCTTGTGGACAGTCCAATACAGATACAAGCACCTTCTCATCAACATTTAGTGCAAACCCAACGACATTTAACTATCTTTTAGACTATTATGCAGATAACACTGCAGTGATTACCAATCTTGTGGACGGTTTGCTAGAAAATGATAGCTATGGGAATCTCGTGCCAGCTCTAGCTGAAGACTGGTCTGTTTCATCAGATGGTTTGACCTATACCTATAAACTTAGAAAAGATGCCAAGTGGTATACTGCTGATGGAGAAGAGTACGCTCCAGTCAAAGCCCAAGACTTTGTCACTGGGATTAAGTATGCTGTGGACAACAAGGGTCAAGCCATGGATCTCATCCAAAACTCTATCAAGGGATTGAATGACTATGTGACAGGTGCGACCAATGACTTCACAACAGTTGGTGTAAAAGCCTTGGATGACTATACGGTTGAGTACACTTTGACTCGACCAGAGCCATACTGGAACTCAAAGACAACCAACAGTATCCTTTTCCCGGTTAACGAAGAGTTCTTGAAATCAAAGGATAAAGAATTTGGAACCTTGACGCCAAACAGCATCCTTTACAATGGGCCTTACTTGTTAAAAGATTTCACATCAAAATCTTCGATCGAGTATGTGAAGAATCCTAACTACTATGATCATGACAAGGTGACTATTGAGAAAGTTAAATTAGCCTATTTTGATGGTTCTGATCAGGAGATGACCATTCGAAACTTTGAAAGCGGTGCCTATACGCTTGCGGGAGTCTATCCAAATAGCTCGAGCTATGCCAAGACAAAAGAAAAATACCAAGACAATATCGTTTATAGCTTGCAAGATAAGACTTCTTGGTACTTCAACTTTAATGTTAACCGTAAAGCCTATAACCATACTTCTAAAACAACGGATGAACAAAAGAAATCTACTCAAACAGCCATCTTAAATAAAAACTTCCGTCAGGCTATCAACTTTGGTATTGATCGAACAGCCTACTCTGCTCAATCTAACGGTGAGGAAGCGGCCAGCAAGACCCTTCGTAATACTCTAGTTCCCCCAACTTTTGTCCAGATTGGAGATAAGACCTTTGGAGAAGTGACAGCTTCTAAGCTTGTCAACTACGGAACAGAGTGGTCAGGAATCAACTTGGCGGATGCCCAAGACGGTTACTTCAACAAGGAAAAGGCCCAAGCAAAATTTGCGGAAGCTAAAAAGGAATTGGAAGCCCAAGGGGTAACCTTCCCGATTCATTTGGATGTTCCTGTTGATCAAACCAATAAAAATGCAGTTTCTGGTATGAATTCGGTTAAACAAACCCTTGAAACAGTACTAGGTTCTGATAATGTCGTCATTGATGTTCAGCAACTTTCCACGGATGATTTTGGGAATGTCGCTTTCCTAGCACCAAATCCAGCGGCTCGTGATTACGATTTGAACTTTGATGGCTGGGTTGGTGATTACCAAGATCCGTCAACTTATCTGGATCCATTTAATGCCGAAGATGGTTTTTATCTCAAAATTTTCGGTCTAGATGCTAAGGAAGACCAAGAACTTATCAAGAGTCTAGGACTTGATACCTATACGAAACTTCTAAAAGAAGCAGACGCTGAGAATCAAGATGTCGCTAAGCGTTATGAAAAATACGCTGAAGCTCAAGCTTGGATGATTGATAATTCTCTAATTATGTCTACGATGTCAAATGGCGGTACAGCCTCTGTGACCAAAGTAACTCCCTTTACACGTGCCTACTCTCTAGTGGGAATCAAAGGTGATGGAAACAACTACAAGTACATGAGACTCCAAAAAGATCCTGTTACCAAGAAACAATTTGATGAAGCCAAGGTTAAGTGGGAAGAAGAAAGTAAAAAGGCTATCGAAAAGAGCCAGAAAGAGTTTGAAAATCATATCAAATAAAAAGTTGAAATAAGGTCTCTTGCAAGAGATCTTATTTTTGTTTGCTCAAGCTCTTAAATAATGAAAGCGGTCACTTCGAAATATAGCTAAGAAAAAATGAATGAAAACGCTGAGAATTATAGAAATGAATGGAATTCACCCTACTTTTGTGATATAATTACTTTAATTATTATAGTATAGGGGAGTATCATGGCGAAACGTTCAAAGAGATCTCGCTCGGGGAAAGTAAAGCGAAGCGTTAACATAGCCTTGTTAGCTGTTTATCTATTGTTGGCTGGCTTTTTATTGTTTTTGATTTTTAAATACCATATCCTTGCTTTTAGATATCTTAATCTAGTGGCAACTGCCTTAGTTCTACTAGTTGCCTTAGCAGGGCTGCTCTTGATTATCTATAAAAAAGCTGAAAAGTTTACCATTTTTCTGTTGGTGTTCTCTATCCTTGTCAGCTCTGTGTCGCTCTTTGCGGTACAGCAGTTTGTTGGACTGACCAATCGTTTAAATGCGACTTCTAATTACTCAGAATATTCGATCAGTGTCGCTGTTTTAGCAGATAGTGAGATTGGAAATGTTACACAACTGAAGAGTGTGACAGCACCGACTGGGACTGATAATGAAAACATCCAAAAACTACTAGCTGATATCAAATCAAGTCAGAATACCGATTTGACGGTCAATCAAAGTTCGTCTTACTTGGCAGCTTACAAGAGTTTGATTGCTGGAGATACCAAAGCCATTGTCCTAAATAGTGTCTTTGAAAACATTATCGAGTCAGAGTATCCAGACTACGCATCGAAGATAAAAAAGATTTATACCAAGGGATTCACTAAAAAAGTAGAAGCTCCTAAGACGTCTAAGAGTCAGTCTTTCAATATCTATGTTAGTGGAATTGATACCTATGGTCCTATTAGTTCGGTGTCGCGTTCAGACGTCAATATACTGATGACTGTCAATCGAGATACCAAGAAAATCCTCTTGACCACAACGCCACGTGATGCCTATGTACCAATCGCGGATGGTGGAAATAATCAAAAAGATAAATTGACCCATGCGGGCATTTATGGAGTTGATTCGTCCATTCACACCTTAGAGAATCTCTATGGAGTGGATATCAATTACTATGTGCGATTAAACTTCACTTCATTTTTGAAATTGATTGATCTTTTAGGTGGAATCGATGTTTACAATGATCAAGAATTCACGGCCCATACTAATGGAAAGTATTATCCTGTAGGCAATGTTCATCTTGATTCAGAACAGGCTCTCGGTTTTGTTCGTGAGCGCTATTCCCTAGCGGATGGGGACCGTGACCGCGGGCGCAATCAACAAAAGGTGATTGTGGCTATCCTTCAAAAATTAACGTCGACCGAAGCGCTGAAAAATTATAGTACGATTATTGATAGCTTGGAAGATTCTATCCAAACAAACATGCCACTTGAGACTATGATGAACTTGGTTAACGCTCAGTTAGAAAGTGGCGGAACTTACAAAGTGAATTCGCAAGACTTGAAAGGTACGGGACGGATGGATCTTCCTTCTTATGCGATGCCAGATAGTAACCTCTATATGATGGAAATTGACGACAGTAGCCTTGCATCTGTCAAAACTGCTATTCAGGACGTGTTGGAGGGCAGATGAAATGATTGATCTTCATTCGCACATTGTCTTTGATGTAGATGATGGTCCCAAGTCAAGAGAGGAAAGCAAGGCTCTCTTGACAGAAGCCTACAGGCAGGGGGTACGAACCATTGTCTCTACCTCTCACCGTCGCAAGGGCATGTTTGAAACTCCGGAAGAGAAGATAGCAGAAAACTTTCTTCAGGTTCGGGAAATAGCTAAGGAAGTTGCGAGTGACTTGGTCATTGCTTATGGGGCTGAAATTTACTACACACCAGATGTTCTGGATAAGCTGGAAAAAAAGCGGATTCCAACCCTCAATGATAGTCGTTATGCCTTGATAGAGTTTAGTATGAACACCCCTTATCGCGATATTCATAGTGCCTTGAGTAAAATCTTGATGTTGGGAATTACTCCAGTCATTGCCCACATCGAGCGCTATGATGCTCTTGAAAATAATGAAAAACGCGTTCGAGAGCTGATCGATATGGGCTGTTACACGCAAGTAAATAGTTCACATGTCCTCAAACCCAAACTTTTTGGAGAACGTTATAAATTCATGAAAAAAAGAGCTCAGTATTTTTTAGAGCAGGATTTGGTTCATGTCATTGCAAGTGATATGCACAATCTAGACGGTAGACCTCCTCATATGGCAGAAGCATATGACCTTGTTTCCCAAAAATACGGAGAAGCGAAGGCTCAGGAACTTTTTATAGACAATCCTCGAAAAATTGTAATGGATCAACTAATTTAGGAGAAATGATGAAAGAACAAAACACGATAGAAATCGATGTATTTCAATTACTTAAAACCTTGTGGAAACGCAAGCTAATAATTTTATTAGTGGCACTTGTGACAGGTGCGGGAGCTTTTGCATATAGCACCTTTATTGTTAAGCCAGAATATACGAGCACCACGCGTATTTACGTAGTCAACCGTAATCAAGGAGATAAGCCGGGGCTGACAAATCAGGACTTGCAGGCAGGATCTTATCTGGTAAAAGACTACCGTGAGATTATCCTTTCACAGGATGTGTTGGAAAAGGTAGCGACAAATTTGAAATTGGATATGCCAGCAAAAACGTTAGCTAGCAAAGTTCAAGTGACTGTACCAACTGACACTCGTATTGTCTCAATCTCTGTCAAGGATAAACAGCCAGAGGAAGCCAGTCGCATCGCTAATTCTCTACGAGAAGTTGCTGCAGAAAAGATCATCGCTGTAACGCGAGTATCTGATGTAACGACACTTGAAGAAGCGCGACCAGCTACGACTCCCTCTTCTCCAAATGTTCGACGCAACACCTTGTTTGGTTTCCTTGGAGGAGCCATCGTAACAGTAATCACTGTTCTTTTGATTGAGTTATTTGATACACGTATAAAACGTCCTGAAGATGTCGAAGATGTACTGCAAATTCCGCTTCTAGGGATCGTTCCAGATTTGGATAAAATGAAATAGGAGGAAGTTATGCCAACGTTAGAAATCTCACAGGCAAAATTGGATCTTGTAAAAAAGGCAGAGGAATATTATAACGCTTTGTGCACGAACCTACAGTTAAGTGGAGATGATTTGAAAGTATTTTCTATCACTTCTGTGAAACCAGGAGAAGGAAAATCAACGACTTCTACCAATATCGCTTGGGCTTTTGCGCGTGCAGGTTACAAAACCCTGCTGATTGATGGAGATATTCGCAATTCGGTTATGTCAGGTGTCTTTAAAGCAAGGGATAAAATTACAGGTCTGACAGAATTTCTATCAGGGACTACAGACCTGTCACAGGGGCTTTGTGATACCAATATCGAAAATCTCTTTGTGATTCAGGCTGGCTCTGTATCACCGAATCCGACAGCCCTTCTTCAAAGTAAGAATTTCAGTACAATGCTTGAAACTTTGCGTAAATATTTTGACTACATCATTGTAGATACTGCTCCTATCGGTGTCGTGATTGATGCGGCTATCATTACGCAAAAATGTGATGCTTCTATTTTAGTGACAGCAGCAGGTGAAACAAATCGACGGGATATTCAAAAAGCGAAGGAACAGTTGGAACACACAGGGAAGCCGTTTTTAGGAGTTGTGTTGAACAAATTCGATACTTCAGTAGACAAATACGGTTCTTATGGGAGCTATGGAGATTACGGAAAAAAATAAAAAATAGGTTGGGGGGATAGAGATGAATGGGAAAGTAGTAAAGCCTTCATTGGCCATAATCCAGAGTTTTCTTGTTATTTTATTGACTTATCTACTGAGTGCTGTGAGAGAAACGGAGATTGTTTCAACAACAGCCATTGCACTTTATATCCTCCATTACCTTGTCTTTTACATCAGTGATTATGGACAGGATTTCTTTAAAAGGGGATATTTGCTTGAACTTGTCCAGACATTGAAATATATCCTATTCTTTGCGCTAGCGATTAGTATTTCTAATTTTTTCTTAGAAGATCGGTTTAGTATTTCCAGACGAGGCATGCTTTACTTCCTCATATTACATGCTCTCTTAGTCTATGTGCTAAACTTATTTATCAAGTGGTATTGGAAGCGGGCTTATCCCAACTTTAAAGGAAGTAAGAAGATTCTCCTACTTACAGCAACATCTCGTATTGAAAAGGTACTAGATAGATTAACAGGTTCGGATGATGTTGTTGGGGAGTTGGTA
The DNA here is from genome assembly GCA_963546055.1 of uncultured Streptococcus sp. Classification (GTDB taxonomy): domain Bacteria; phylum Bacillota; class Bacilli; order Lactobacillales; family Streptococcaceae; genus Streptococcus. The sequence continues at coordinate 25,930 of CAUULS010000017.1, read as the reverse complement.
GCCGTCAGTGTTTTAGACAAACCAGATTTTCAGCATGATTATTTAAAGGTAGTAGCAGAGGGGGAGATAGTAAACTTTGCGACTCATGAGGTGGTCGATGAAGTCTTTATCAATCTTCCAAGTGAAAAATACAATATTGGTGAATTCGTCTCTCAGTTTGAAACGATGGGAATTGATGTTACAGTCAATCTAAATGCTTTTGATCGTAGCTTGGCACGTAACAAGCAAATTCGTGAGATGGCAGGATTAAACGTTGTGACTTTTTCTACAACATTTTATAAGACTAGCCACGTGATTGCTAAGCGGGTTATTGATATTATCGGTTCCCTGATAGGTCTGATACTATGTGGTCTAGTCAGTATTGTACTGGTCCCTTTGATTCGAAAGGATGGGGGCTCTGCTATTTTTGCTCAGACGCGTATAGGAAAAAATGGTCGCCAGTTCACTTTTTATAAGTTTCGGTCTATGTGTGTAGATGCTGAGGAGAAAAAAAGAGAACTCATGGAACAAAATACCATGCAGGGTGGAATGTTTAAGGTGGATGATGACCCACGTATCACGAAAATTGGTCGTTTTATAAGAAAGACTAGCTTGGACGAGTTGCCACAATTTTACAATGTTCTAAAGGGAGATATGAGTTTAGTTGGTACACGACCACCAACAGTGGACGAGTATGAGCACTATACCCCAGAACAAAAACGCCGTCTAAGTTTTAAACCTGGTATAACAGGCTTATGGCAGGTCAGCGGACGAAGTGAGATCAAGAATTTCGATGAAGTTGTCAAATTAGATGTGGCCTATATTGATGGTTGGACAATCTGGAAAGATATTGAAATTTTATTGAAGACAGTTAAAGTTGTATTGATGAAGGATGGAGCGAAGTAAATAGAAAATGTCAGTGATAAAAATAATCGTGGCGACGCATAAAAAATTTATTATGCCGCAGGATAAAGAACTTTATCTCCCAATCCATGTTGGATGTGAAGGAAAAAAAGATTTAGGTTTTCAGGGAGACAATACTGGTGATAACATTTCATCCTTAAATCCATATTATTGTGAATTGACAGGACTTTACTGGGCGTGGAAGAATTTAGACTGTGATTATCTAGGTTTGGTACACTATCGCCGTTATTTTACAAAAAAATCACAAAGATATTCAGATTATATCAGTATGGATGAAGTTGTTTTATCTCGAGGTGATTTAGATAATCTTCTTTCCCAAAATGATGTTTTAGTTCCTAAGAAGAGGCGATACTATATTGAAACGCTCTATTCACACTACGCTCATACGTTGGATGGAAGTCATCTTGATGTTGCTCGTGATGTAATTAAACAGTTAAGTCCAGAATATTTAACGGCCTTTGATAAGGTCATGAAGCAACGTAGTGGTTACATGTTCAATATGTTTATTATGAAAAAAGATTTGGCAAATCAGTATTTTTCTTGGTTATTTCCTATTTTAGACAAGATGTATGAGCAAATAGATGTATCCCAGTTAACACCATTTGAAGCTAGACTATTCGGTCGTGTTAGTGAATTATTATTTAATGTATGGTTGAAATATAAGGACATTAAGCCCAAAGAGATTCCATTTATGTATATGGAAAAGGTAGATTTGTTTGAAAAAGTGAAATCCTTTTTAATGGCAAAATTTTTCGGAAAGAAGTATGGTCAGAGTTTTTAAGAGCACTTATTAAATTAAATACTCCGAATTCTATATGCTCTTATTTAATTTTGTTTTAGTAAATAAACATTTGGTGGTTAAGAGTGTTAATACTTGAAGGAATGTAGATGCTTTATATATTATTTTATTTTTTATTGCTATTTTTTATTATAAATTATGCTCTTGTAAGAGGAGATTATTTTCACCCAACAATTATTTTTAACTTTACTTTTTTGATAGCAACACTGTTTTGCATTTTAAATGCTCAAGAGTATGCTATTGAGTTCAATGGAGGTACAGTTTTTATTGTGACGATTTCAATGCTCGTTTTTACAATAATAACAGTATCATCAAAGAAGATGTTTAAGACTAATACTTTCACCTTTAAGAATAAATTAAAATATCTATATGTCAGTAAAAGTCTAATCTTTACAATAATTATTATTCAGATTTTAAATCTTATTTTCTTTTATCGATACGAACAAGCTTTATTCAGCGCTTATGTTGGCGGTCGTGGAAGTTTCTCGCAAATAATTAATAACTATGACCAATTAGTAAAGTTTTTTACTGAAGACTTAGTCGGATTAGGGGTTAGGCCTCCGCTTTTTTATAGAGTGTTTAATGGCTTCATATCTCCTATTTCCTACGTGATTACATACATTATTTGTCACAATTATGTGGCAACAAGAAGAATAGATAAATTTCAACTCCTAGTTCCTTGTTTATTTGCAATTCAAATTTTTATGACTGGTAGTAGAGGTTCATTTTTTAGAATTTTAACCTTTGTATTAGTTGTTTTTTATATTTTACTACTGCGTAATAAAGGTCTTAGTAAATTGAGTTCTCGCTTTGCTTTTAAGGTTCTTATTGTTGTAGTGGTAGTTGCTCCTCTATTTGTACTTTATTTAAATGCTACGGGTCGTTCTGGTGGAGTAGGTCAAGATGGGATTGTTGAAGCTCTTAATCGAGAACTATTCAAGTATATTGGCGCTCCATTATTAAACTTTAACAATTTTATTGCTGAACATCATCCGTATAGAAGTGATTCAATATTTTGGGGAGAACAGACTTTTTATGGCTTTTATCAATTCTTGTATAGTAAACTACACTTGATAGATTTTAATATTAAAAGTATTATTAGTAGTGGTTCTTTTGTGAAGAGTGCCAATGGATTGCCTACGGGGAATGTTTTTACAACTTTTTATATGTTTTTCTATGACTTCACTTATTTCGGCATTATTCCATTAGTATCTGTAATTGCATTATATTTTGTTCCAACTTATAGTAGGATATTGGGTACAGAATATTGTGAAAAAAAATATTTATTTGATTATAAGTTATTTATTTATGCTTATTTGTTTAATGATGTTATAATGTTGATTTTTTCAAATCGATTTTTTGAAAGTATTATAACAGTTGGTTTTTTACGATTTTTAATAACTAGTGCTATTTTAGTCTGGATAATAAAACAAAATATTGTTTTTAAGTATAAAAAATAGTTGTAAGCTATACAAATTTGTAAATTATCTAAAGAAGGTGGAAAATAGTAAATGGAAGAAGATGCAAAGTTATATACGATTCAATCTAAAGAATTAGAATTGCTTAAAGTTTTGACTAATATTTGTGAAGAAAATAATTTGATCTACTATGCTTTAGGGGGAACATTACTTGGAGCAGTACGTCACAAAGGATTTATTCCTTGGGATGACGATATTGATATCGGTATGCCTAGAGAGGATTATGAAATGTTTAAAAAAGTAGCTCCACATTTATTACCAAGCAATTTTAAAATAGTTAATAATCCACTAAATCTCGATATAACTCAGTTAGTAGATAAAAATGTTATTGTTAAAATAGTGAATTCTGAAAGCAATGTGTTTATCGACATTTTTCCACTAGATGGTTATCCAGAAAAGGGGAGTTTTGCAGCTAAATTACATAGCTCTAGAGTATTATTTCAAAGAATGCTTTGTAAAATATCAGTTTTAGACCATCTTGAAGACAAAGATCGCGGAACCATAGAGAATCTTATAGTTAAAATATCTAAAACGCTAAGAATCCAAAAGCTACTTCCAAAAGATGCTTTAGTAAAGAAACTGCATAAACTTATTCAGAAATATGATTTTAAAACTTCTCCTTACGTTGGTAATGTTCTAGGCAGATATAGGGAGAGAGAAATAGTTCCTAGCGAGTATTTTAAAGAACCTATTTCTCTTATTTTTGAGGATACAATGATAAACTGTCCGACAAAGTACAAGGAATATTTAAGCGAAATCTACGGTGATTACATGAAATTACCACCAGTAGAAGATAGAGTGGCGCATAATATCGAGCTCATATCAACTAGAAATAAAGACTAAAGGGTAGATTAAAAATTGACAAAAAAAATATGCATTGTGAAATGGATTTTAGACGATTCTGGCGGTGGTGAGCGAGTTGCTGTATCTTTGGCAAACGAACTTACAAAAAAGTATGAGGTTCATTTGATTGGACTTACAACAAAGCAATCGGATTTATTCTTTAAAATCAATTCTCAAGTAAAATACTCCAATTTTTTTGACCATAGAGTACGCTTGTCTAAGAATATTCTAAAAATCTCCATAATGTTAAAAAAATATTTTAGAGATAATGAGATAGAGGTTGCCTTTGGGATAGGGATATCCGCTAACATATTTTTATCTTTGGCAGGAATAGGAACTCAAACTAAAGTAGTTTTGTGTGATCATACCAATTCAATTACTGATAATAGAGAATTTTCTCAGAAAGTCCAAAGATATGTTGGGACAAAGTTAGCAGACAAGATTATCACTCTCACGCAAGAAGATCGTAGAAATTATATAAAAAAATACGGTGTTCCTGAGGAAAGAATTTGCTACATTTATAATTGGAAAGAGGCTGCTCTTTCAGATGTATCCTATAATAAAAAATCAACTAAAATTGTTACTGTTGGTCGTTTTGACTATCAAAAAGGATATGAATATCTTGTTCAAGTCGCGAAAAAAGTGTTAGCTAAAAGGTCTGACTGGACTTGGGAAATCTACGGTTCCGGAAAACAAGATGAAGTAGACAAAATCAGAGATTTAATCACTGAAAATGATTTACAGGATAAGTTAGTCATAAAAGGACTTGAAAAGAATCAGGATCTGATTTATAGAGATAAAGGGATTTATGTCATGACTTCTCGTTACGAAGGTTTACCCTTGGTATTATTAGAAGCTCAGCAATACAAACTTCCTATAGTTAGCTTTAGATGTCCAACAGGACCTAGTGAGATTGTTGAAAATGGTGTCAATGGTTATCTGATTGATTGTTATGATGTAGAAGAGATGTCTAATAGATTATTAGAACTAATGAATAATAAGGAGCTAAAAAATCGTTTTTCATCTCATGCCAAAGATAACATGGAAAAATTTAATAAAGACCGAATTATTCATCAGTGGATAGATTTGATAGAAGAAGTATCAGGGGGAAAAAATGTCTAACAAAATACTGACGATTACTGTGCCAACCTATAACATTGAAAACTATATTGGTAAATGTATAGAATCATTTAAAGCTGTAAATTCTGACTATTACAGTGATTTTGAAGTGTTAATTATTAATGATGGAAGTACTGATAATTCTGTTCAGGTTGTTGAGAATTTAATGGAAGACAGCAATTTAGATTTAAGAATTATCACAAAAGAGAATGGAGGGCATGGCTCAACTATTAATCGTGGGATTAAAGAAGCTAGTGGAAAATATTTTAAGGTCATTGATGGGGATGATTGGATCAATGTTCCAGAATTTGAAAGCTTATTGGATAAATTAAAAGAGATTAACACTGATTTAGTTATTTCTGACTATACGGAGCAGCATGTATATAATAATAGTACGGTGCTTAAGGAATTTTCTTCTTATCTAACCCCAAATCTAGAGACAAGAGGTATTCCTACTAAGTGGACACCTATGCATGCTCTGGTCTATAAAACAAGTATCTTGAAGGATAATGCTATTACGATTAGTGAAAATACATTTTATGTCGACCAAGAGTATACAATGCTCCCTCTTCAATTTGTAGAAAATTACATTTATTATAAGTTGGATATTTATCAGTACTTTTTGGGTAGAGCAGATCAGAGTATGAATATTGCTGTGATGAAAAAGAGAGCCGATCACCATGAGAGAGTAACAAAAAGAATCTTAGACTTATATAAAGAAATCCATGTAAAAAATACGGAATTAGAAAAGGTTGTCAGTGACTCTTTGCAGTATCTGGTTAATATGCAAAACATGTTGTATGTTATGAATGATGAGCTTGAAAAAGTATATAACCTGTTTTCGTATGCAGAGAAAAGTGGTTTCAAATTCAAATTTGAAACAGATACAAAGACTTCGAATTTACTTTACATCAATTATAAAACAAAGTATCTTTTTAACCTTGTTATTAAAAACCTAGTTAAAAGAAAAGCAAACAGTCTAGAAAAAGAATTTCAAGAGAAGGGATTTTTATGAAATATGCCAGGGAGCGAAACAAAGAATCAATTTCTCCTGAGGGGATTTATAATTCAATTAAATATACTGTTTAAGAGAGTGTTCAAGAGGAAAGTGCAGGTATGAAAGTATTAAAAAACTACGCCTACAATCTTTCTTATCAATTGTTGGTAATTATACTTCCGATTATTACGACTCCCTATGTAACACGGGTCTTTTCTTCGGATGATTTAGGGACGTATGGATACTTTAATTCCATCGTTACTTATTTTATCCTCTTAGCAACGCTAGGAGTTGCTAACTATGGGACAAAGGTCATTTCAGGGCATCGCAAGGAAATTGAAAAAAACTTTTGGGGAATCTACTCTCTGCAATTAGGTGCAACAGTTTTTTCTCTAACCTTGTATTGTCTTCTTTGTCTAACTCTTCCCTTTATGCAAAATCCAGTAGCCTACATTCTAGGCTTGGCTTTGGTTTCTAAAGGATTGGATATTTCTTGGCTTTTTCAAGGGCTAGAGGATTTTCGAAAGATTACTGTTCGAAATATCACAGTCAAGCTCGTTGGTGTAATCTCCATCTTCCTTTTTGTCAAATCTGCAAATGACTTATACCTCTATGTCTTTTTGCTAACCATATTTGAACTCTTGGGGCAGCTAAGTATGTGGTTGCCTGCTCGTGAGTTTATTGGTAGACCTCATTTTGATTTAGAATATGCTAAGCATCATTTGAAACCTGTCATATTATTATTCCTTCCTCAAGTAGCTATCTCTTTGTATGTTACTCTAGATCGTACCATGCTTGGAGCATTGGCTTCTACAAAAGATGTAGGGATTTATGATCAGGCTTTGAAACTGGTGAATATTTTATTGACCTTAGTAACTTCATTGGGGAGTGTCATGTTGCCACGAGTATCTAGTCTATTATCAGAGGGTAATCATAAAGCTGTAAATAAGATGCATGAGATGGCTTTCTTGATTTATAATGTAGTTATTTTTCCTATTATAGCTGGAATGTTAATTGTTAATGAAGATTTTGTTCAATTTTTCCTTGGACAAGATTTTCAGGATGCTCGCTATGCGATTGCGATTATGATTTTCCGTATGTTCTTTATCGGTTGGACCAATATAATGGGAATTCAGATGCTGATACCTCATAATCAAAATAAAGAATTCATGATATCAACAACAGCTCCTGCAATTATCAGTGTAGGTTTGAACTTACTATTCCTTCCTAAACTTGGATATATCGGAGCAGCCATTGTTTCTGTTTTGACAGAGGCGTTGGTATGGGCGATACAATTATATTTTACTCGGAGATACCTAAAAGAAGTTCCAATTATTGGATCTTTGATAAAAATAGTCCTAGCATCAGCTATCATGTATGCCTTTTTGCTAGGTTCAAAAATATTTATACATTTTTCCCCGACTATAAATGTTCTAGCATTTGCAGTGCTTGGTGGAATTATTTATCTTTTTGCAATTTTATCTATGAAAGTAATAGATGTGAAAGAATTAAAACAAATCATAAAAAATAATGGAGTGTAATATGTACGACTATCTAATCGTTGGTGCTGGTTTGTCGGGAGCAATCTTCGCACATGAAGCTACAAAACGCGGTAAAAAAGTAAAAGTGATTGACAAACGTGATCACATTGGTGGAAATATCTACTGTGAAAATATTGAAGGGATCAACGTCCATAAATATGGTGCCCACATTTTCCATACTTCCAACAAAAAAGTGTGGGATTATGTTAATCAATTTGCTGAATTTAATAACTATATCAATTCACCAGTAGCCAACTATAAGGGAAGTCTTTATAATCTTCCTTTCAATATGAATACCTTCTATGCTATGTGGGGCACAAAAACTCCACAGGAAGTGAAAGATAAGATTGCTGAGCAGACAGCTGATATGAAGGATGTTGAGCCGAAAAATTTGGAAGAACAAGCTATCAAGTTGATTGGTCCAGATATCTATGAAAAATTGATCAAGGGTTATACTGAAAAGCAATGGGGACGCTCAGCAACAGAACTTCCTCCATTTATCATTAAACGTCTTCCAGTTCGTTTAACCTTTGATAATAACTATTTTAACGACCGTTATCAAGGAATTCCTATTGGTGGTTACAATGTCATTATTGAAAACATGCTTAAAGACGTTGAAGTTGAGCTTGGTGTTGATTTCTTTGCTCACCGTGAAGAATTGGAAGCATCTGCTAAGAAAGTTGTCTTCACAGGAATGATCGACCAGTATTTTGACTACAAGCACGGAGAGTTAGAATACCGTAGCCTTCGCTTTGAGCATGAAATTTTGGACGAGGAAAATTATCAAGGGAATGCTGTAGTGAACTATACAGAGCGTGAGATTCCTTATACTCGTATCATCGAACACAAACATTTTGAATATGGAACGCAGCCAAAGACAGTTATCACGCGTGAATATCCAGCTGACTGGAAGCGTGGGGACGAGCCTTACTATCCAATCAACGATGAGAAAAATAATGCTATGTTTGCTAAGTACCAAGAGGAAGCTTCAAAGAATGATAAAGTTATCTTTTGTGGACGCTTAGCAGATTATAAATATTACGATATGCATGTGGTGATTGAACGAGCGCTAGAGGTCGTAGAGAAAGAGTTAGGTAACTAAAGATTTGATGTTAAAATGAGGGAATACTTCTTTTCCTCATTTTATTCATCTTTAATAGGAGATGGAAAAAGCGGCTCTTTGTCAGCTATAGTGGGTTGATGTCAACTAACATCTGGAGAGGACAATCACTGTCTTCTCCTTTTTGTTTTTTCAGAATATACCAAATTAACACAAAAATTCTGAAAATTCTGTTGACATCTTTCTGAAAAGGTTCTATAATAGATAGAAAGTTTTAAAGGAGAAAATGATGAAAAGTTCAAGACTACTTGCCCTTGCGGGTGTGACCTTATTGGCGGCGACTACTTTAGCTGCATGTTCTGGATCAGGTTCGAGCGCTAAAGGAGAGAAGACATTCTCATACATTTATGAAACAGACCCTGATAACCTGAACTATTTGACAACTGGTAAGGCTGCGACAGCAGATATTACCAGTAACGTGGTTGATGGTTTGCTAGAAAATGATCGCTACGGGAACTTTGTGCCGTCTATGGCTGAGGATTGGTCTGTATCCAAGGATGGATTGACTTACACTTATACTATCCGTAAGGATGCAAAATGGTATACTTCTGAAGGTGAAGAATACGCGGCAGTCAAAGCTCAAGACTTTGTAACAGGACTAAAATATGCGGCTGATAAAAAATCAGATGCTCTTTACCTTGTCCAAGAATCAATCAAAGGATTGGACGCCTATGTAAAAGGGGAAATCAAAGATTTCTCACAAGTAGGAATTAAGGCTCTTGACGATCAGACGGTTCAGTACACTTTGAACAAACCAGAAAGCTTCTGGAATTCTAAGACAACAATGGGGGTAATGGCTCCAGTTAACGAAGAGTTTTTGAACTCTAAAGGGGATGATTTCGCCAAAGGGACAGATCCTAGTAGTATTCTCTATAATGGACCATTCTTGCTCAAATCAATTGTTGCTAAGTCTTCTGTTGAATTTGCGAAAAATCCTAACTACTGGGATAAGGACAATGTCCATATCGATAAGGTTAAATTATCATTCTGGGATGGTCAAGATACCAACAAACCAGCTGAAGCCTTCAAGGATGGAAGCTTTACTATGGCACGTCTCTTCCCAACAAGCGCGAGCTACCCAGAGATTGAGAAATCATTTAAAGATAACATCGTTTATACCCAACAGGATTCGACTACTTATTTAGTAGGTACGAATATTGATCGCCAGTCTTATAAGTACACTTCTAAGACAACGGATGAAGAAAAAACATCAACCAAGAAAGCTCTTCTAAACAAAGATTTCCGTCAAGCTCTTGCCTTTGGTTTTGATAGAACTGCCTATGCCTCTCAAGTAAACGGTGCAAGTGGTGCGACTAAACTGCTTCGTAACTTGTTTGTCCCACCTACATTTGTCCAAGCAGATGGCAAAAACTTTGGTGAGTTGGTCAAAGAAAAATTGGTGACATACGGTGACGAGTGGAGCAACGTGAATTTGGATGATGCCCAAGATGGTCTCTACAATCCAGAAAAAGCCAAAGCAGAATTCGCCAAGGCTAAGACAGCTCTTCAAGCAGAAGGTGTGAAATTCCCAATCCACTTGGATATGCCTGTGGACCAAACAAACACAACAAAAGTTCAACGTGTGCAATCTTTGAAACAGTCACTTGAAGCAACTTTGGGAACAGATAATGTAGTTGTGGATATCCAACAACTACAAAAAGATGATGTATTGAACATCACTTACTTTGCCGAGACTGCTGCTGGTGAAGATTGGGATATCTCAGATAACGTTGGTTGGGCTCCAGACTTTGCGGATCCATCTACCTACCTTGATATCATCAAGCCATCTGTCGGAGAAAATACCAAGACTTACCTAGGATTTGACTCTGGAACAAACAATGCTGCGGCTAAGCAGGTTGGTTTGGAAGATTACGAGAAAATGGTTGTCGAAGCAGGAGAAGAAGTTTCTAATATCTCAAAACGTTATGAAAAATATGCTGCTGCCCAAGCTTGGTTGACCGACAGTGCCTTGCTCATCCCAACAACTTCTAAAACTGGTCGTCCAATGTTGTCTAAGATGGTGCCATTCACTCTTCCGTTTGCTTACTCAGGTAACAAGGGTACGAGCGAAGCCCTCTTGTATAAATACCTAGATCTACAAGATAAGCCAGTAACAACAGAAGAATACCAAAAGGCCCAAGAAAAATGGCTGAAAGAAAAAGAAGAGTCTAATAAAAAGGCCCAAGAAGATCTTGCAAAACATGTGAAATAACTGTTGCAAAATATAAGAAAGGATTTAGTATTTCTCTTGAATGCTGAATCCTTTTTTACATTTGTAAAGAAAGATCCCAAATTTGTAGCCTATTTTTGTCAGAATTGAGAAAATTTTCCTTAATTTTACTTGTTTCCTATTGCTTTTTTAGCTATTATTTGTTATATTAAAAGCACAATTATTTTTTATTTATCAGGGTTAAGCATTGCACTTTCAGAGGAAGGAGTATTTTTAAAAAAAGAAATGTAAACGCTTACTCAAAAATGAAAGGATTTAGGAGTTTATGAATAAAGGATTATTTGAAAAACGTTGTAAATATAGTATTCGGAAATTTTCATTAGGTGTTGCTTCTGTTATGATTGGGGCTGCATTCTTTGGAACAAGTACAGTTCTTGCAGATAGCGTGCAGTCTGGCTCTACAGCAAATCTACCAGCGGATCTAGCTGCCACTCTTGCAACAGCAAAAGAGAATGATGGGCGTGATTTTGAAGCACCAAAGGCGGGAGAAGATCAAGGATCTCCAGAAGTTACGGATGGACCTAAGACAGAAGAAGAACTATTAGCACTTGAAAAAGAAAAATCAGCTAGTTCAGACAAGTTACCAGAAGGCTTAGAGGGTAAATTAGATAAGGCTGAAGATAAAGGGAAAGAAGTTGACAAGGATCAATTAGCTAAGGATACTGAGAATCTCGTTCCAGAAGATGTAGCTAAAACAAAAAATGGTGAATTAAACTACGGAGCAACTGTCAAAATCAAGACACCATCAGGTGAAGGTAGTGGAATTGTCATTGGTGAAAATCTTGTTTTAACTGTTTCACATAACTTTATAAAAGACGTTCCAGATGGCAATAATCGCAAGGTCGTTGACAATGATAATGGTGATGGAGATATCTATAGCATTTCCTATCCAGGACTACCAGATGTTAAATTTAGTAAAAAAGACATTATTCACTGGGATCGTGAAGGTTTCCTAAAAGGCTACAAGAATGATTTGGCTCTTGTTCGATTGCGAACAGTTCTGGAAAATGCTCCAGCAGAAGTGACTGAAAAACCTGCAGTGAAAAAGGTTGGAGATAAATTGCATGTCTTTGGTTATCCAACTGGAAAATTATCACCAGTGCTCAATACAACTGTTGAATTAGTCGAATCCTACGGTGAGGGTGTAAAAGGGATCGGTTATCAAGGTAGTCATCCAGGTGCTAGTGGTGGTGGTATCTTTGATACAGAAGGAAAACTTGTCGGTGTTCATCAAAATGGAGTTGTTGGCCAACGTAGTGGTGGTATTCTCTTCTCACCTGCTCAATTGAAATGGATCCAAGATCACATGAAGGGGATTTCAAGTGTTAAACCAGCAGACTTGGAAGAGAAAGAAAAACCAGCCGAAGACAAACCCAAAGAGGACAAACCAGCTGCTAAACCTGAAACACCTGAGAAAGTGACAGCTGAATGGCAAACTGTAGAGAAAAAAGAACAACAGGGAACAGTCACTATCCGAGAAGAAAAAGGTATCCGCTACAATCAACTATCCTCAACTGCTCAAAATGATAACGCAGGCAAACCAGCCCTGTTTGAAAAGAAGGGCTTGACCGTTGATGCAAATGGAAATGCGACTGTCGATTTAACCTTCAAAGAAGATTCTGAAAAGGGTAAATCACGCTTTGGTGTCTTCCTGAAATTTAAAGATACCAATAATAATGTTTTTGTTGGTTATGACAAGGATGGTTGGTTCTGGGAGTATAAATCTCCAACAACTAGCACTTGGTATAGAGGTAGTCGTGTCGCTGCCCCTGAAGCAGGATCAACAAACCGTCTCTCTATCACTCTCAAGTCAGATGGACAGCTAAATGCCAGCAATAACGATGTCAATCTCTTTGACACAGTTACTCTACCAGCTGCGGTCAATGACCATCTTAAAAATGAGAAGAAGATCCTTCTCAAGGCGGGTTCTTATGGCGATGAGCGAACAGTTGTTAGCGTTAAAACTGATAACCAAGAGGGCGTGAAAACAGAGGATACTCCTGCTGAAAAAGAAACAGGAGCTGCGGTTGATGATAGCAAGGTAACTTATGACACTATTCAGTCTAAGGTTCTCAAAGCAGTGATTGACCAAGCCTTCCCACGTATTAAAGAATACAGCTTGAACGGGCATACCTTGCCAGGACAAGTCCAACAATTCAATAAAGTCTTTATCAACAAACACGAAGTCACACCTGAAGTTACTTACAAAAAAATCAATGAGACAACTGCAGAGTACTTGATGAAGCTTCGCGATGAGAAAAATCTAATCAATGCGGACATGACGGTTCGTTTGCAGGTTGTGGATAATCAGTTGCACTTTGATGTGACCAAGATTGTCAACCACAATCAAGTTACTCCAGGTCAAAAGATTGACGATGAAAGAAAACTGCTTTCTTCTATTAGTTTCCTTGGCAATGCTTTAGTATCTGTGTCAAGTGACCAAGCTGGTGCTAAGTTTGATGGGGCAACTATGTCAAACAATACTCATGTCAGCGGAGATGATCATATCGATGTAACCAATCCAATGAAAGACTTGGCCAAGGGTTACATGTATGGATTTGTTTCTACAGATAAACTGGCTGCAGGTGTCTGGAGTAACTCTCAAAACAGCTACGGTGGAGGTTCTTATGACTGGACTCGCTTGACAGCCTACAAGGAAACAGTCGGAAATGCCAACTATGTAGGAATTCATAGTTCTGAATGGCAATGGGAAAAAGCTTATAAGGGTATTGTCTTCCCAGAATACACCAAGGAACTTCCAAGTGCCAAGGTTGTTATCACTGAAGATGCCAATGCGGATAATAAAGTAGACTGGCAAGATGGAGCCATTGCTTATCGTAGCATCATGAACAACCCTCAAGGTTGGGAAAAAGTTAAGGATATTACAGCTTATCGTATTGCGATGAACTTTGGTTCTCAAGCACAAAACCCATTCCTTATGACCCTGGATGGTATCAAGAAGATCAATCTCCATACAGATGGTCTTGGACAAGGTGTTCTCCTTAAAGGATATGGTAGCGAAGGTCATGACTCTGGTCACTTGAACTACGCTGATATTGGTAAACGTATCGGTGGTGTCGAAGACTTCAAGACCTTAATTGAGAAAGCGAAGAAATATGGTGCTCATCTAGGTATCCACGTTAACGCTTCTGAAACTTATCCTGAGTCTAAGTACTTCAATGAAAAAATTCTTCGTAAGAATCCAGATGGTAGCTATAGTTATGGTTGGAACTGGCTAGACCAAGGTATCAACATTGATGCTGCTTATGACTTGGCTCATGGTCGTTTGGCACGTTGGGAAGATTTGAAGAAAAAACTTGGTGACGGACTCGACTTTATCTATGTGGACGTTTGGGGCAATGGCCAATCAGGTGACAACGGTGCCTGGGCTACCCACGTTCTCGCTAAAGAGATCAACAAACAAGGCTGGCGCTTTGCAATCGAGTGGGGACATGGTGGTGAGTACGACTCTACCTTCCATCACTGGGCAGCTGACTTGACCTATGGTGGCTACACTAATAAAGGTATCAACAGTGCCATCACCCGCTTTATCCGTAACCACCAAAAAGATGCTTGGGTAGGGGACTACAGAAGTTACGGAGGTGCTGCAGACTACCCACTTCTAGGTGGCTACAGCATGAAGGACTTTGAAGGATGGCAAGGACGAAGCGACTACAATGGCTATGTAACCAACCTCTTTGCTCACGATGTCATGACCAAGTACTTCCAACACTTCACTGTAAGTAAATGGGAAAATGGTACACCAGTGACTATGACAGACAACGGTAGCACCTATAAATGGACTCCAGAAATGCGAGTGGAATTGGTAGATGCTGACAATAATAAAGTAGTTGTAACTCGTAAGTCAAATGATGTTAATAGCCCACAATATCGCGAACGTACAGTAACTCTCAACGGACGTGTGATCCAAGATGGTTCAGCTTACTTGACTCCTTGGAACTGGGATGCGAATGGTAAGAAACTTCCTGCTGATAAGGAAAAAATGTACTACTTCAATACGCAGACTGGTGCAACAACTTGGACCCTTCCGAGCGATTGGGCAAATAGCAAGGTTTACCTTTACAAGTTAACTGATCAAGGTAAGACAGAAGAGCAGGAATTAACTGTAAAAGACGGCAAGATTACCCTAGACCTTCTAGCAAATCAACCATACGTTCTCTACCGTTCAAAACAAACCAATCCTGAAATGTCATGGAGCGAAGGCATGCATATCTATGACCAAGGATTTAACAGCGGTACCTTGAAACATTGGGCCATTTCAGGCGATGCTTCTAAGGCAGAAATTGTCAAGTCTCAAGGGGCAAACGATATGCTTCGTATTCAAGGAAACAAAGAAAAAGTTAGTCTCACTCAGAAATTGACTGGCTTGAAACCAAATACTAAATATGCCGTTTATGTTGGTGTCGATAATCGTAGTAATGCCAAGGCGAGTATCACTTTAAACACTGGTGAAAAAGAAGTGACTACTTATACCAATAAGTCTCTCGCTCTCAACTATGTTAAGGCCTACGCCCACAATACACGTCGTGACAATGCTACAGTTGATAATACAAGTTACTTCCAAAACATGTACGCCTTCTTTACAACTGGATCTGACGTATCAAATGTCACTCTTACTTTGAGTCGTGAAGCTGGTGATGAGGCAACTTACTTTGATGAAATTCGTACCTTTGAAAACAATTCAAGCATGTACGGAGAAAACCATGATACAGGTAAAGGCGCCTTCAAACAAGACTTTGAAAATGTTGCTCAGGGTATCTTCCCATTCGTAGTGGGCGGTGTCGAAGGTGTTGAAGATAACCGCACTCACTTGTCTGAAAAGCACGATCCATATACACAGCGTGGTTGGAACGGTAAGAAAGTTGATGATGTTATCGATGGAAATTGGTCACTCAAGACCAATGGACTGGTTAGCCGTCGTAACTTGGTTTACCAAACCATCCCACAAAACTTCCGCTTTGAAGCTGGTAAGACCTATCGTGTAACCTTTGAATACGAAGCAGGTTCTGACAATACCTACGCTTTTGTAGTTGGTAAGGGAGAATTCCAATCTGGTAACCGTGGTACGAAAGCAAGCAACTTGGAAATGCATGAGTTGCCAAATACCTGGACGGATTCTAAGAAAGCCAAGAAGGCAACCTTCCTCGTGACAGGTGCAGAAACAGGCGATACTTGGGTAGGTATCTACTCAACTGGAAACGCAAGCAATACTCGTGGTGATTCTGGTGGAAATGCCAACTTCCGTGGTTATAACGACTTCATGATGGATAATCTTCAAATCGAAGAAATTACTCTAACAGGTAAGATGTTGACAGAAAATGCTCTGAAGAACTACTTGCCAACTGTAGCCATGACCAACTACACCAAAGAGTCTATGGATGCTTTGAAAGAAGCGGTCTTTAACCTCAGTCAGGCCGATGATGATATCAGTGTCGAAGAAGCACGTGCAGAGATTGCCAAGATTGAAGCCTTGAAGAATGCCTTGGTTCAAAAGAAAACAGCCTTGGTAGCGGAAGACTTTGAAAGTCTCAATGCTCCTGCACAAGCTGGTGAAGGCTTGGAAAATGCCTTTGATGGCAATGTATCTAGCCTATGGCATACATCATGGGACGGAGGAGATGTCGGAAAACCTGCCACCATGGTCTTGAAAGAGCCGACTGAAATTACAGGACTTCGTTATGTACCACGTGGTTCAGGTTCAAACGGTAACTTGAGAGATGTGAAACTGGTTGTGACAGATGAGTCTGGTAAAGAGCATACCTTCACTGCAACTGATTGGCCTGATAATAATAAGCCAAAAGATATTGACTTTGGTAAGACAATCAAGGCTAAGAAGATTGTCCTTACGGGTACCAAGACATATGGAGATGGTGGAGATAAATACCAATCTGCAGCAGAACTTATCTTTACTCGTCCACAGGTAGCAGAAACACCGCTTGACTTGTCAGGCTATGAAGCAGCTTTAGCTAAGGCGCAGAAATTGACAGACAAAGAAAATCAAGAGGAAGTGGCTGGAGTTCAGGCGAGCATGAAATACGCGACGGATAACCATCTTTTGACGGAAAGAATGGTGAAATACTTTGCAGATTATCTCAGTCAATTAAAAGATTCTGCTCAAAAACCTGATGCTCCTACAAGCAGCAAGGGTGAAGAGCAACCTCCAGTTCTTGAAGTTCCTGAATATACAGGCCCACTAGGCACGGCAGGAACAGAAGTACCACCTACAGTGGAACTTCCAGAGTACACAGGTCCATTAGGCACGGCAGGAACAGAAGCGGCTGTTCATGACCTACCAGAGTTCAAAGGCGGTGTTAATGCGGTTGAAGCGTCTGTACATGAAGTACCAGAGTTCAAAGGCGGTGTTAATGCGGCAGAAGTGGCTGTACATGAAGTACCAGAGTTCAAAGGCGGTGTTAATACGGTTGAAGCAGCTGTTCATGACCTACCTGAGTTCAAGGGTGGAGTTAATGCGGTTGAAGCCTTGGTAAATAAGGTTCCAGAATACACTGGTGGTGTGAATGGAGTTGAGCCAGCCGTACATGAAAAACCAGAGTACACAGGCCCACTAGGTACAGCAGGTGATGAACCAGCACCAACTGTTGAGAAACCAGAGTATAAGTTGACACCAGCTCCACTAGCTGATACAAAGACATCAGAAATCAAAGATACTCTGAAAAATGAAGAAAGCAAGAAGACACTCCCAGAAACAGGAGAAGACCAGTCTGATACAGCCCTCTTCCTAGCAGGAATCAGCCTAGCATTGTCAGCAGCCCTCTTTGCTATTAAAAGTAAAAAAGAATAAATATTTATTTATTCCACAACTACATTGTTTGGATAAGTGGCTTGGACTTCTATGGGAGTCAGAGTCGGAAAATGAATCAAACACCCGGAGAGGACCTCTTGGTTCTCTCCTTTTTAAAAGGAGAAATGATAACGCTTACTAGTGTAAGCGGATGAAAGGAAATAGGAGAATATGGACAAACACTTTTTTGAGAAACGCTGTCATTATAGTATCCGCAAATTTGCAATTGGTACGGCCTCAGTCATGATTGGTGCAAGTATTTTTGGGGCAAATCTAGCCCATGCTTCAGAGACAGAAGTGAAATCTAGTACAGAGGATGCCATAACGCAGGTTAAACCCATGGATAAGTTACCAGATGATTTGGCAGCTGCGCTTGAAAAGGCAGAGGCAGAAGCTGCAACAGAAGGAAATCAAGAGGGTAGTCATGCAACTGAAGAAGGAACAAAACCTGAAGGAACAGGAGAAGCGACACCAGAAACGACTCCTGCAGTTCCAAAACCAGCAGAAACGCCTAAAGAAGAAGCTAAACCAGCAGAAACAAACACTCCTGCAGCTAAACCAGCTGATCAAGCAGTGGAAGAAAGTCCAGATGTCAACCATTTAGAAAGAGCGACTGCTTCAGCAAACAACCATGAGTCTGGAACTCCCTTTACGGCAGATAAAGCAGTTGATGGTGATGCTAACACTAGATGGGCAACAGACAAAGATGTACCAAAACCAACTTTTGAACTAACTCTTCCTAAAACAACTCTTATCAAACATGTTGAAATTGACTGGGATCGTCGTCTTCGGAATGGGCAAAATGACCCCAATATCAAATCTTGGAGTCTCTACTACGCAGGTCAAGAAGACGTGGGCGCTAACGGAGAAAAACAATGGAAACTAGCTCATACCAAGACTGGAGATCCAGTTTTAGACGAGAAAGTAGACCTAGCTGAAAGTATCAAAGCTAAGTACCTCAAACTTGAGGTCAATGATTACCAAGCGGGAACCATGGGCTGGAGAAACGTTGGAATCCAAGAAATTCGAGCTTATTCTAATGTTCCGGACCATAGTAAGGTGACGGATATTCGCCAAGTAACCGAACTAACAGTAGCAGAAGATGGACAGTCTCTTGTCCTACCAAGTTTGCCGGGTCAGGTCAGTCTGATTGGCAGTAACAAGCAGGGTGTGATTGACCTTCAAAATCGCATCTACCAACCTCTGACAGATCAACGCGTTAAGGTTATGGTGCAGCAAATCAAAGACAGCCATACTTTCACTAAAGAATTTGAAGTAGTCATCAAGGGTCTACATCAGGACGAGGGTGTGGGTGTGAAACCAAAAGTAGCACCAGCTGTTCAACAATGGTATGGGAAAGAAGGCCAATCTTCTATCACTTCAGATACAGTTCTTGCGACTGGAGATTCAGGATTTGATCAGGCTGCAACCTTCTACCAGTCAGACCTTGCAAGCCGTGGATTGGAACTGGCAACAGGTGACAAGCAAGCTCAAAAACGAATCGAGTTTAAAAAAGTTGAAAACAAAGGTTATGGTAAGGAAGGCTACGGCATCACTATCCAAGATGGTGTCATTACCATCGAAGCTGCAACGAACACAGGAGCCTTCTACGCAACTCGTACTCTTCTTCAAATGGGAGAAACAGACCTACAAAATGGCGAAATTCGTGATTTTCCAAGTTTCAGCCACCGTGGCTTTATGCTAGATACAGGTCGTAAATTTATCCCTTATGACACCCTTGTAGACATCATGCTCAACATGGCCTACTACAAGATGAATGATTTGCAGTTGCACCTTAATGATAACTATATCTTCCTCAAGGAGCACTTGGCAGGTAAGAATTTAACACCAGAAGAACAACTCAAGTATGTACTTGAACACGCTAAAACTGGTTTCCGTTTGGAGACAGATATTGTCGGTCAGAATGGTCAAAGATTAACATCAGATGAGCATTATACTAAGGAAGAAATGCAAAATCTGATTAAATTGGCCAAGGCTCTTCACATCAACCTAGTGCCAGAAATTGATACACCAGGACACGCTCTGTCATTTGTCAAGGTTCGTCCAGACCTCATGTATCAGGGAAGCCTTAGTGATTACGCAGGCAAACACAATGTCGAACGAGTTGCCATGCTAGACTTGGATACTAAGTATGATGAAACTCTTAAATTTGTCAAATCCGTCTATGACAAACTCCTAGATGGACCAGATGCTCCTTTGCATGGTGTATCCACTGTTCATATCGGAACGGATGAATACTATGGTAGCAGAGAAAGCTATCGTCGCTATGTCAATGACCTTATCAAATACATTAAAGGAAAAGGCTATACCCCTCGTATCTGGGGCTCACTCAGTGCGAAACGTGGGAACACTCCTGTTGATTGGAACGGAGTAGAAGTTGATATCTGGAGTATTGGATGGCAACGACCAAATGAAGCCATTGCTCAGGGAGCTAAGATTATTAACATCACGGATGTGCCGACATATAGTGTCCCAAGTGGAAGCAATAGTCAAGCAGCCTACGGGGACTATGCTAACTACGAACGTCAGTACAATAGCTGGACACCGAATGATTTCAGAACAGGTGGAGGTCCGCTTCTAGCTGCTTCTCATCCAAGTATTATCGGTGGTGGTCACGCAGTTTGGAATGACAATATCGACCTTCATGAGACAGGTTTGACCTCTTATGATATCTTTAAACGCTTCTTCAAGAGCATGCAAACTACTGCAGAACGTACTTGGGGATCTGATCGTGCGGCTGCGACCTTTGCAGAACGCACCCTACCAACAAGCCCTTATGCGCCACAGTCTAACCCTGAAAAAGCAATTGCTTCAGAAGAACTATTCAACATCACTCCAGACAAGGTGAAAGAATATGCAACGAAGAAAGTAACTGCAACAGAAAATGGATTGGCTTTTGAGAAAGACAGCAGTATCGAAGGCTTGCCTGGTGATGTTGGTCCAAGTCATGTCTTGAAGTTTGATGTGACTGTTACTGGAGACGGGGAACAAACCTTCTCAACAAGTGGGGACAATCGTCTTTATCTAGCTGATAAAGATGGCTATCTTGCTTATCAATTTGAACAGTTCCATATCCAGTTCAAGAAAAAACTTGAAAAGAACAAACGTTATCAAATCTCTATTGTGACCAAACCACAATCAACTGAAGTGTATGTGGATGGTGAAAAGATTGAGCGTATCGCAAATCCAGCACACCCTCGTTTTGCCCACAATAGCTTGGTACTACCGCTTGAAAGCATCGGTGGGTTCAAAGGAATCTTGCATAGTGCAGAGTTGTCAGACAAACCATTTGTAAATCCTCGTTTGATTTCAAATGATAAGATTACTGCAACCGCAAGCAGTCAGCAACTTCCAGGAAATGCGACTGAAGGCGCTGTTGAAAAGGCCTTTGACAATGATCCAAATACCTTCTGGCATACTAAATGGACCGGTGACACTGCGCCATACAGTCTGACTATGACCTTGAAAGAAGCAGAAAAAGTCAATGGCTTGACTTATCTCCCACGTCCAGGTGGTGGAAATGGTGTTGTAACGCGGTATGAAATCTACGCACAAAGAGATGGCCAAATGGTTAAGGTTTCAGAAGGAAGCTGGGACAACAACGCCCAAGAAAAAACAGTCAACTTTGCAGCGGTACATACCAACAAGATTGAGTTGAAAATCTTGGAAGGCGTTGGTGGTTTTGCAAGCGCAGCAGAGGTTCATCTATTGAAACCTGTCAAAGAAGGACAAGAAACACCTGAACCAAGTCAGCCTGAACCACCAATTACTCCTGAAAAACCAAACGAAGAACAAACAGGTGACGGAACAGTTGAATTGGCGGATCAGTTCACTGCAAGCAAACCAGCTAGCGAAGACAGCATTGCAGCTGCAAGCAAGAGCTCAGACTATCTCAAGAAAGAATACAAGGTCTTCCCAACTCCACAGAAAGTGACTTATGGAGAAGGTGTGACGGCTCTTCGTAAGCAAGTCAATCTGGTTATGGGGGATCAACTCGATATTTATACTCGCAATCGCTTGAAGAGTGTCTTGCAGGACAATCAAGTATCTTATACAACTGGTAAATCTGCAGTTGCAGGCGCAACTAATATCTATCTTGGAGTGCATGGACAAGGTTCACAAGCAGAACAAAACTTGTCCAAGGTTTCAGCAGGCCTCTTTGACAAGATTGATGCCTATGCCTTGACGATTAAGGATAACTCGATTTCCATCGTCGGGAAAGATACAGATGCAGTTTTCTATGGTTTGACAACCTTGAAACATATGCTCAAGGAAAGTCAAGTTCCAGTTCTTCGCAATGTGACGGTGGAAGATTACGCAGAGCTCAAGAATCGTGGTTTCATCGAAGGTTACTATGGAAACCCGTGGTCTAATGCAGATCGTGCGGAACTCATGCGTTTTGGTGGTGATTTGAAATTGAACCAATACTTCTTTGCACCAAAAGATGATCCATACCACAACAAGAAATGGCGTGAACTCTATCCAGAAGAAAAACTAGCTGAAATCCGTGAACTTGCTCGCGTCGGAAATCAAAGTAAAACTCGCTATGTCTGGACCATCCATCCATTCATGAATAACCGTATCCGCTTTGGCAATGAAGCGCATTACCAAGAAGATTTGGCAACCATTAAGGCTAAATTTACCCAGTTGATGAAAGTGGGTGTCCGTGAATTTGGTATCCTAGCAGATGATGCACCAAGTCCAGTCGGAGGCTATAATAGCTACAACCGCTTGATGCAAGATATGACCAAGTGGTTGACAGAAATGCAGGGAACCTACAGTGGTCTTCGCAAAGAAATGATCTTTGTTCCTGGTCAGTATTGGGGCAATGGACGTGAGGATGAGTTGAAATCCCTCAATGAAAATCTCCCACGTTCAACATCCATGACCTTGACTGGTGGAAAGATTTGGGGTGAAGTCTCTGAAAGCTTCCTCTCAACTCTCAAGAACAATTTAACCGCAGGTGGTAAGACCTATCGCCCAGTTTCACTTTGGATTAACTGGCCAGTAACAGATAACTCCAAACAACACTTGATTCTAGGTGGTGGTGAGAAATTCCTTCATCCAAATGTGGATCCAAGCTTGCTATCTGGTATCATGTTGAACCCAATGCAACAGTCTGAACCATCTAAGATTGCCCTCTTTTCAGGAGCTCAATATTCATGGAAACAGTGGAAATCAGAAGAAGAAGCTAAGAAAATTAATGATATTGCCTTCAACTTTGTAGAAAATGGTCATTTTGAAAATAGCAAGGTATCGGCAGCCTTCCGCGAACTTGGTAAGCACATGATCAACCAAAACATGGATAATCGTGTCGTCAAACTAGAAGAATCGGTAGACTTGGCTCCAAAATTAACAGACTTCATGACCAAGCTCAAAGCAGGTCAGGATGTGACTGCCGAACGTGCAGCCTTGCGAGCTGAATTTGCCAAGATTAAAGAAGCAGCCGAGCTTTATAAAGCATCAGGCGATCAAAAGATGGTTGCGCAAATCCACTATTGGTTGGATAATGCAATCGACCAAATGAATGCCCTCGATGCCTTCCTTACAGGAACAGAAGCCATGGCTACAAACGATGCTGCTAAACTTTGGGACAGCTACTATAAAGGCTTGAAGTTCTACGAACAGTCTCAAACTCATACCTTCCATTATGTAGACCATATGGAAAAGGCTGAATTGGGTGTTCAACATATTCGACCATTTATCCTATCCCTGAAAGAGGTTCTAGCGTCTGAAGTTCAAAAGATCTTGCACCCAGACCAAATCATCAGCACCTTTATTACCAATCGAACAGGTGTAGAAGGTGGTTTGGCAGAAGTAACGGATGGTGACTTGGCAACCCATGCGATTATTAAATCACCAAATAGCATCAAGACAGGTGATTATATCGGCATGAAATTCAACAAGCCGGTAGCTATCCAAACCTTGACCTTTGCTATGGGAACTCAGGCAAATCCACGTGATACCTTTAGTAAGGCAGAAGTGCAGTATCTAGATGAAAATGACAACTGGGTAACCTTGAAAGAGCCAAACTATGTCGGAAATGAATCCCTTCTTAAGTTTGAGAATCTCAATATCAAGGCTAAGGCAGTTCGTATGATTGCGACAGAAGACCGAGGCAACACTTGGTTTGCAGTTCAGGAAATTGCAGTTAATCGTCCAGTTGAAAAAGCTCGTAGCCAACAAGCAACGACAGTTAGTCTGAGCTCAAATCTAGTCTACAAACTAAATACCTCAGCTCGTCAAATCACTGATGGCAAGGACAATACAGAAGCCATGATGGCAAACGCTGATGGTAGCAATACAACTCCAGTAGATGCCTGGGCACAACTTGACCTCGGCGAAGTCAAGTCAGTCACTAAAGTTCGCCTTCGTCAAGGAACAGGTGATAAACTTGCTGCAGGTGTGCTTGAGTATTCTACAGACGGTACTACTTGGCAAGAGTTGGATCGCCTATCAGGTGAGCAAACCAAGGAAGTGACTAGAGCTATCAATGCTCGTTATATCCGAGTACGCAATACTAAGACCCTCGACCTCTGGTGGCGTATCCAAGACTTCTCTGTTGAGACACGCTCTGGAAACAGTGAGTTAACGGACACAAACGTCGATGCCTTGAAGGAAACGCCGGTAGTGGATAGCTTGGGACATTATGAGCTTCAAATTCCAGCTGGAACTAAACTTCCTGCCAATAGCTATCTAGGTATGAAACTTGATCGTATCCATCAGGTCAAGAGCATCCAGCTCCAAGGTCAAGCCAACCCAGCTCTTAGCCTAGAGTATTCTGCAAATGCGCAAGAATGGACGCCAGCTAGCCAGTTGACAGACAGATCTGTCGCAACTCACTTGGTTCGTTACGTTCGTTTGGTCAACAAAACAGATCAGGAGCAAGCTATTACAGCCACTTCTCTCCTTGTGACGACTAAAGAAGTGCAACCAACCAAACTAGAATCTACAACTATGGGCATTCATCCAACATACGGAAGCAATGATGTTCGTAAGATTAACAATCTAGATCAATTATTTGACGGTGTTTACAACAACTTTGTCGAGTTTTCAGACTACGCTCGTAAAGATGGCCATGTGACCTTGAAACTTGGTAGCGAACGCACTATCAAGAAGATTAGAGCTTATATCCAAGACGGAACTCAAAACTACCTTCGTGATGGTAAGATCCAAGTCAGCCAAGACGGTAAAACGTGGACAGATGTTGTCACAGTTGGAGATGGTGTGGCTAATAGCCAACACGATGATTCTCTGACAGATGGTTGGACACATGATTCTAAGATGCCAGGAAATCGCTACATCGAGGGTGAATTGACGACACCAGTCAAAGCCAACTATCTCCGTGTCCTCTATACGGCGGATTATGATGCTCGTTTTGTAGGATTTACAGAATTGGTGATCAATGACGGTGAATTTGTCAAACCAATCAATGATCCAACAGTAGAAGGAAACGGTGGAGAAAGCCAAGGCAACCTCTACAATAATCTTGTAGACGGAAAAGTCTTGACCAGCTACAAGTCTGAAAAAGAGAAGGGCGAGTTGGTGTATCACTTGTCTGAGCCGACCAATGCTAACCACCTTCGTCTTGTTTCCAGTCTTCCTGAAGGAGCGAAGGCACGTGTTCTTGCTAGAACACTCAAGGATGGTCAAGACAGCTGGACAGACCTCGGTGCCATTACATCTAGTCTCCAAACCTTCGCTATCCGAAATGGTGGCTCTCTTCTAGACGTCAAATTAGTCTGGGAAGGCGGCAAGGCTGAGTTTTATGAATTGGCGAGCTTCTATCAAGAATTGACAGAAGAAGCTGTTCAATCAAGCAAGGGTGATGAAGAACCACCAGTTTTGAGCAAACCGGACTTTACAGGTGGTGTGAATGCGGCTGAGGCAGCAGTGCATGAAGTACCAGAGTACACAGGCTCACTTGGTACAGCAGGAGATCAGCCAGCACCGACAGTTGAGAAACTAGAATTCACAGGTGGTGTGAATGCGGCTGAGGCGGCAGTGCATGAAGTACCAGAGTACACAGGCTCACTTGGTACAGCAGGAGATCAGC
>CAUULS010000016.1:0-39479 GCA_963546055.1 uncultured Streptococcus sp. | reverse complement strand
ATAAAAACACCCCAAAAGTTAGATTTTTTCTGTCTAACTTTTGGGGTGCAGGTCATTGTTCAGGTTTTTTGGTTAAATAGCGAATATTTTAGATGAAAACAAGTCAAAAGTTTCATTTTTTTTAGAAATATCGTATAATATAAAGGAAAAAAGAAAAGAAAAGGATTTCAAAATGAATAAACGTTCTTTGTTACCTGTCTTGTCGACAGCTCTATTAGCCCCAGCCTTTTTAGCTGGACAGGTCTATGCTGAAGAAGCAGCTGCCCCTGCAGAAAGTCCAGCAGTTGTAGCAAATCCTGCAACTTCAGAAACTCCTGCAGCTCCAACAACAGAGGCGGCAACTCCCACAACTGCTGAATCGGCGGAAGCAAAGGAAACTCCTGTTGAATCTACTAAAAACGAAGAAAAGGACACCGTTATCTTACACACCAATGATGTCCATGGTCGTATCGTAGAGGAAAAGGGAGTTATTGGAGATGCTAAGCTAGCGACTGTCATCGAACAGGAACGCGCGAAATCAAATCAAACTACTCTCGTCGTAGATGCTGGAGACGCCTTCCAAGGTTTACCGATTTCCAACTCTACTAAGGGTGAAGCACGCGCCGAAATTCTCAATCAGATGCAGTATGATGCCATGGCAGTAGGAAACCATGAGTTTGACTTTGGCCTTGATGAAGTTAAAAAATACAAGGAAATCTTGAAATTCCCATTACTCAGTTCAAATACTTATGTCAACGGAGCTCGTCTTTTTGAAGCTTCTACAATCGTTGATAAAGATAAGACTGTGGAAGGCGATGAGTTTGTTGTGATTGGTGTGACGACACCTGAAACAGCTACTAAAACCCACCCTAAGAATATTAAAGGGGTAACTTTTACTGACCCAATATCAGAAGTCAATAAGGTCATCGAAGAAGTTCAAGCCAAGGCGCGTGCAGAAGGTAAGGACTACAAACACTATGTTGTGCTCGCTCACCTGGGTGTAGATACCACAACTCCAGTCGAGTGGCGTGGTTCAACCTTGGCAGAAGCTCTCTCTAAAAATCCTCGTCTCAAAGGCAAACGTGTGACAGTTATTGATGGGCATTCTCATACAGTAGAATCAACGACCTATGGGGACAATGTTACCTATAACCAGACAGGAAGCTACCTTCATAATGTAGGAAAAATCACTTACAAATCACGTCAGCTTTTGGGCAATCCAACTCAGATTGCGGCTGCCGATGCTAAAAAATTACCAGCCAATCCAACAGTTGAAAAACTAGTCAAAGACATTAAACAAAAATACGATGCTGAAAATGCTGTTGAAGTCGTTTCAAACAGCCCTGTAGAACTCAACGGAGATCGTGAAAATGTTCGAGTTCGTGAAACCAACCTCGGAAACGTCGTAGCGGACTCCCTCTATCAGTATGGTCAGACAGGATTTAGTCATCCGACTGACATCGCTGTGACAAATGGCGGTGGCTTGCGTGAAACCATTGCAAAGGGTAAACCGATTACGAAAGGAAATGTTATTGCGGTTCTTCCATTTGGAAATACCATCTCACAAATTCAAGTGACTGGGCAACAAGTGTTGGATATGTTTGAAAAGTCACTCGGATCTATCTTGCAGGTCGATAAGGATGGCAAGAAGGTCTTGGATGAGAACGGACAACCATTGCTAGAACCAAGTGGTGGCTTCTTGCAAGTTTCAGGTGTGAAGGTCTACTATGATACCAACCTACCATCAGGTAAACGTGTCTTGGCTATCCAGGTCAAAAACCGCACAACTGGTCGTTATGATCTTCTAGACCTCGCAAAAACCTACTATCTTACAACCAATGATTTCCTTGCTGCAGGTGGCGATGGCTACACGATGTTAGGTGGTGCGCGAGAAGAAGGACCTTCTATGGATGCAGCCTTTGAAGAGTATCTGAAAACAGCTGATTTGACCCAGTATGAAAAGATCAATCCGAACTCACGGACAATTTCTGTGGATTCTAAAAACTTTAGTCTGCCAGTAGAAACGCCTCAAACGAATGCGGCTGCTAGCGATGCGACTACGAATGTTCCACTTACTTATGAGGTGGCAGGTCAATTTAGCAAGAAGGCAGTTGTCTCAGAAAAAGCTCTCCCAAATACAGGAAGTGAACAATCCATCTTCTTGCTCTTGATGGGAATGGTAGCTGGTTTGGCAGGTATCTTATCAAGCCGAAAACCAAAGCTAAAATAGGTTAAATTTGACATCTAGAAGAGTCTAGGGAAACGTTTTTACGCCTTTTTCCCTTGACTCTTTTTTGGTTTATGATATAATTAACCAGTAAAGAATCGGTGGCTATCTAAGTTCTCTACGAAAAAGATAGCTAGGGAAGGAGTAACACATGAGACAGCTTGCACAGGAAATTGATAACTTTTTAAACGAGGTGATCTTGAGATCTGAGAACCAGCATGAAATTCTGATCGGGCATTGCACGAGTGACGTAGCCTTGACCAATACTCAGGAGCACATCCTCATGCTCTTGTCAGAAGAATCCTTAACTAACTCGGAGTTGGCCCGTCGCCTCAATGTCAGTCAGGCGGCAGTAACCAAGGCTATCAAGTCTTTAGTCAAAGAGGGCATGTTAGAGACATCTAGAGATCCCAAGGACGCGCGTGTGATCTTTTATCGACTGACAGAGCTGGCTCGACCAGTGGCAGAGGAACACCACCATCATCATGAGCACACGCTCTCAGCCTATGAACAAGTAGCAAATCAGTTTACTCCAAATGAACAAGAAGTCATCCAGCGGTTTTTAACTGCTTTAGTAGGAGAAATCAAATAATGCGGTATATTACAGTAGAGGACTTGTCTTTCTATTATGACAAAGAACCTGTCCTTGAGCATATCAACTACAGTGTTGATAGTGGGGAGTTTGTCACCCTGACTGGTGAAAATGGAGCTGCCAAGACGACGCTTATCAAGGCTAGTCTAGGCATCTTGCAGCCAAGATTCGGCAAGGTAACCATCTCAAAGACAAATACTCATGGGAAAAAGCTTAGAATAGCTTATCTTCCCCAGCAGATTGCCAGTTTTAATGCTGGCTTTCCAAGTACGGTTTACGAATTTGTCAAGTCGGGTCGTTATCCGCGAAAGGGCTGGTTCCGTCGTTTGAATGCCCACGATGAGGAGCATATCAAGGCCAGTCTAGACTCAGTTGGTATGTGGGAACACCGTGACAAACGAATTGGCTCCCTCTCTGGAGGGCAAAAACAAAGAGCTGTTATTGCACGGATGTTTGCTTCTGACCCAGATATCTTTGTCTTGGATGAGCCGACGACAGGGATGGATGCAGGGAGCAAAAATGAATTTTACGAACTTATGCACCACAGTGCTCACCATCATGGAAAGGCCGTTTTGATGATTACGCATGACCCTGAGGAGGTCAAGGCATACGCAGACCGCAATATTCACCTAGTGCGTAACCAAGACTCACCGTGGCGTTGTTTCAACGTTCACGAGAGTGACCAGGAGGTGGATCATGCTTAGTTTACTATCTTATGACTTCATGCAGCGGGCCTTCTTGGCTGTCATTGCCATGAGTCTCTTTTCTCCAGTCCTTGGGACCTTCCTTATCTTACGTCGTCAAAGTCTCATGAGTGATACACTTAGTCACGTGTCGCTATCTGGTGTAGCTTTTGGTCTGGTTTTGGGAATTTCTCCAACTATTTCTACTATTGTTATTGTCTTGATCGCAGCGGTCTTTTTGGAGTATCTCCGGACAGTCTATAAGAACTTTATGGAAATCGGAACTGCCATCCTCATGTCAACAGGGCTTGCAGTCTCCCTTATCGTGATGAGTAAGGGGAAAAGTTCGAGTTCTATGAGTCTGGATCAATACCTCTTTGGTTCGATTGTGACCATTAGCCAGGAGCAGGTGATTTTCCTCTTTGCCATTGCGGCGGTCGTTTTACTCTTGACTTTCTTGTTCTTGCGACCAATGTATATCCTGACTTTTGATGAGGATACGGCCTTTGTGGATGGCTTGCCAGTTCGTACTATGTCCATCCTCTTTAACATGGTGACAGGGGTGGCCATTGCCCTTATGATACCAGCAGCAGGAGCTCTGTTGGTATCAACCATTATGGTCTTGCCAGCTAGTATTGCCCTTCGTCTGGGAAAAAACTTCAAATCCGTTATGTTGCTAGCTAGCGGTATTGGCTTTTTGGGAATGGTAGCGGGACTCTACATCTCCTATTATGCGGAGACTCCTGCTAGCGCAAGTATCACCATTATCTTTGTAGCTGTCTTTTTGTTAGTCAGTCTATTGAAACGTTTTATCAAATAGGAGAATGAAATGAAAAAACTTAGCTTACTACTAGCTAGTCTATGTGCCCTGTTTCTAGTGGCTTGTTCCAATCAAAAACAGGCAGATGGGAAGCTAAATATCGTGACAACTTTTTACCCTGTCTACGAATTTACCAAGCAAGTCGCAGGAGATACCGCTAATGTGGAACTCTTAGTCGGTGCTGGGACAGAACCCCACGACTATGAACCATCTGCCAAGGCAGTTGCCAAAATCCAAGATGCAGATACCTTTGTCTATGAAAATGAAAACATGGAGACCTGGGTTCCCAAATTGCTAGAATCCTTGGATAAGAAAAAGGTGAAAACCATCAAGGCGACAGGTGATATGCTGCTCTTACCAGGAGGTGAGGAAGAAGAGGAAGACCATGATCACGGTGGTGAAGGTCACCATCATGACTATGATCCCCATGTTTGGTTATCACCAGCACGCGCCATCAAACTAGTAGAACATATCCGTGACAGCTTGTCAGCAGACTATCATGACAAAAAAGAGACTTTTGAAAAGAATGCTGCTGCCTATATCGAAAAATTGCAAGCCTTGGACAAGGCCTACACAGATGGCTTGTCTCAAGCCAAACAAAAGAGTTTTGTGACCCAGCACGCTGCCTTTAACTACCTTGCCTTAGACTACGGTCTCAAGCAAGTATCGATCTCAGGGCTCTCACCAGATGCAGAACCATCAGCAGCACGTTTAGCAGAATTGACAGAGTATATCAAGAAAAACAAGATTTCTTATATCTACTTTGAAGAAAATGCCTCACAAGCCCTCGCAAATACCCTCTCAAAAGAAACAGGTGTCAAACTAGATGTGCTCAATCCGCTAGAGAGCCTAACAGAAGAAGCAACCAAGGCTGGTGAGGACTATATCTCCGTGATGGAGAAAAACCTCAAGGCTTTGAAACAGACAACGGACCAAGAAGGACCAGAAATTGAGCCAGAGAAGGAAGAAAATACCAAGACAGTTCACAATGGTTACTTTGAGGATGCTGATGTCAAGGACCGCACCTTGAGTGACTATGCTGGCAACTGGCAGTCTGTCTATCCCTTCCTTGAGGACGGAACTTTTGATCAAGTCTTTGACTACAAGGCTAAGTTGACTGGCAAGATGACAAAGGATGAGTACAAGGCCTACTATAGAAAAGGCTATCAGACAGATGTGACTAAGATCAACATTACTGATAACACTATGGAATTTGTTCAAGCTGGCCAAAGCAAGAAATTCACTTACAAGTATGTCGGCAAGAAAATCTTGACTTATAAGAAAGGCAATCGTGGCGTGCGCTTCCTCTTTGAAGCGACAGATGCTGATGCTGGACAGTTCAAGTATGTTCAGTTTAGTGACCACAATATCGCTCCAGTCAAGGCAGAACATTTCCATATCTTCTTTGGAGGCACCAGCCAAGAAGCCCTCTTTGAAGAGATGGATAACTGGCCAACCTACTATCCAGATAACCTATCTGGCCAAGAAATCGCCCAAGAAATGTTGGCGCATTGATGTAAGAAAAAATCCCGCAAATCTGCGGGATTTTTTTGGTAGAAACCTTTATCTGGTTAGGTTGCGAGACGGTAAACCGCCTCTGCGTAGATGTCCATAGCACGATAAAGGTCGTCTAGGACAGTTGCTTCATTTGCCTGATGTTCAGTTTGTTGTGCTCCTGGGAAAAGAGCGCCAAAGGCTACACAGTTTGGCATGGTGCGGGCAAAGGTAGCACCACCTGATGAGAG
The DNA here is from genome assembly GCA_963546055.1 of uncultured Streptococcus sp. Taxonomy (GTDB): domain Bacteria; phylum Bacillota; class Bacilli; order Lactobacillales; family Streptococcaceae; genus Streptococcus. The sequence goes on along the minus strand of CAUULS010000016.1, from coordinate 33,433 downwards.
AGGAGGAGTTTTATCTCCGGTTTTTTCTTGGTAGACTTGCATAAGGGTAGTAACAAGTTGGCTATCTCTTGCGACATAGAGGGGTGCTAGATAGTCAAATTCTTGGTAGTCAAGTTGATAGTCTTTGGCGCACTGAGTGAGCTGTGCCACCAGTTTCTCCTTATCTGCTAGCACAGGTATGCGTATATCGATCTGAATCTCGGAGCGATCGGGATTGATAGTCAAGCCCGCAACGTTAAAGGAAAGGGAACCAGACGGTTCATCAGTAACCTCTCCAAAGATTTCAAGCCCCCTACCATCTTGCCCTGCTTTGTCGGCTAGAAAATGGAGGGCAGGGTGGGATTGGAGAGGTGCGAGTACACTAGCAAGCCGAATGACTGCATTGACACCTTGACTAGCATCTTTGGCGTGCTTAGGTACCCCGAGTACGGTCACAGTTTGGTCTGCAGTTTGGTAATCATAACCAGCTTCTTTTAAACCTCTACAAACCGCTTCATAAAGAGGGCCTTGGTAACTTGCCTTATCTGGTACAACATTAAAGGCACCTCCGACATCGAGCTTGAGAAGATCAGAGCCGGGTCCATGAAGCTTGACTTGAAGGAGCCCCTTTTCAGCGTATGTCAAAGGAAATGACGAATCCGGTGCAAATCCCATGCTGGCTTGCTCTTCGAGGGCGTTGTAGCGTGCCATACATCTCCAAAGAGTTTCTTCATCCGTACCAAAGATAAAACGCACGCGCTTCTTAAATTGGATGCCTTGGTCAAGCAAGTTTTTCACTGCGTAGAGAGCTGCCAGTGAAGGACCTTTATCGTCCTGTGCTCCTCGTCCATAGAGTTTGCCTTCTCTGATAGTTGCTTCAAATGGAGGAGATTGCCAATCTGATAAATCTCCTGCAGGTACAACATCCAAGTGGCAGAGGATGGCAAGGAGCTCTCCCTCACCAACCTCTGCATAACCATAATAGCCCTTGGGATCAATATAGGTTCGAAAGCCAAGTTCACGGCAGATTTCTAGCGTCTTTTCTAGAACGTCTTGAATAGCTTGTCCAAAAGGTGTCCCATTTTCCCCTTCGTGAAGGACAGATGGGTAGGAGATGAGAGTCCTTAGACTCTGTATAAAGCTCTGTTTAATGGAGTCAGTGATGTAGACGGTCATTCGTTTTACCTCACACTTTGTTCTAAAGGAATGGAAGGAAGGTACCTAGGATAAGAAGAAGTATGCTCACAATGACAATAACGACAATGAGTTTCGTAACAAATTTCCACCAAGTTCCTAGACTGATACGGCCGAGCGCGAGAGCACCCATAACGATACCAGAGGTTGGAGCGACAAGGTTTAGTACACCAGATGCAGATTGATAGGCAGTGATGATGAGACTAGGTTTTACGTTAACGAACTCACCAAGCGGTGCCATGATTCCCATTGTAGCACTAGCAAGTCCAGATGAAGATGGGATAAGGAATGACATAGGAAGGTAGAAGAGGTAAGTCAAAACGATGAAGACTTGAGAAGAGAGACCTTGAAGTCCGACTTCACCCCAGTGTAGAATAGTTGCGGTAATCATACCGTCGTTCATGATAACTTGGATACCACGAGCCACTGCACAAATCAAGGCTACGGTGAGAAGATCTGCTGCACCAGCCATAAAAGTAGAGATAATCTTGCTTTCCTTGAGACCGTAAACAACACCAATAAGAATACCCATCACAGCAAAGAGCATAGCCCCTTCTGGGAAGTACCAGCTACCGAATGGTAGAGCAGATGAACCGATAGCTCCACCGATAACAGGAAGACCAATCAACCAATTCTTGAAGTCTTCAAATAGAGTGATATGCAAGTCTACCCAAGGGATAAAGCTGGCGATCATGATGATGAAAGTCAAGATGAACAAGGCAAGAACATGTTTTTGTTTCTTGTTCAAGACAGATGGAGCATTTTCGTTATCAGTGACATTGAAGTGTTTAAGGTCTTCTTCACGTTGAGAGTAGACAAGTGATTTTGTGGGATCCTTTTGGATCTTTTCTGCATAGCGGTAGACAAAGTAAGTACTGATACCTGTCATAACAAACCAGAAGATGATACGAAGGATAACCCCGTCCATAGATGACACACCTGCGGTATCAGAAGCGATAACAGTAGCAAAGGGATTGAGAGTAGAGGCAAGACAGCCAACTTGAGAACCTAGTAGGATGATGGCAACGGCAGTAATGCTATCAAAACCAACAGCCATCATAACAGGAACAAGGAGTGGATAAAATGCCATGGTTTCTTCACCCATACCATAAGTTGTTCCTCCAAGCGCAAAGAGGGGCATGAGGATGAGGATCAGCATTTTTTCGCGTCCTTTGTATTTCTTAACAATAGAGGCAATACCAACATCGAGTGTGCCTGTCGCATTGACGACACCTAGAAATCCTCCAACCATGAGGATGAAGAAGGCTACGTCAATAGCGGCTTTAGTTGGTTCGTGACCGAGCATCGCCCGGATTGGAGCCATTAGAATATCGTAAATCCCTTGGGGATTAGAGTCAACAGTTTGATAGGTACCTGCAATGAGGCCACCTGCTTCGTTCGTGTCATACTTACCTGCTGGAATGATCCAAGTCAAGATTGCCATGATAGCAATAATAATGATCAAAACAGTGTAAGATGAAGGCATTTGGAACCTTTTTTTTGTTTTTTCACTCATTTGTTTTTCCTCCTAAACTATGCCACAAAGTATAAAAACGAATGATGTTGGTTTACCTGAGTGCTCCTAGTTAGAGCTTGTACTTGGGTTAAAATGGCTAGTCTTTAACAATAATTGTTCCGCTTTCGGACTCGATCAAGGCGCCTAGATTGCTGAGGGAAGTGATAACAGCCTTGCCTTCTGGGCGGTTGGTTACAAAATCGATAGCAGCTTCGACCTTGGGTAGCATGCTACCCGGCGCGAATTGTCCTTGTTTGATGTATTCTTTTAGTTGACTGACAGTAACGTGTTCAAGTTTTTCTTGGTCTGGTTTATTGTAGTTGACATAAACATAGTCTACGCTAGTAAGGACGATAAAGAGATCAGCTTCGACGAGTTCTGCTAGTCGTTGAGACGCAAAGTCTTTATCAATAACGGCTTCGACCCCACGTAAGTAACCGTTTTCATTTTTAACAACAGGGATACCACCTCCACCTGCTGCGATGACAACTTGACCATTATCGAGCAAGGTGCGGATGCTGTTGATTTCTTTAATGTCGATTGGTTTTGGTGAAGCCACTACTTTACGCCAGCCACGACCGGCATCTTCTTTGAAGGTTGCTCCTGTTTTTTCGCTCTCAGCTTTGGCATCTTCTTCTGAGTAGAATGGACCGATTGGTTTGGTTGGATTGATAAAGGCAGGGTCTTCTTTGTCTACTATAACTTGGGTAACAACAGAAGCGACATTTTTATCAAGTCCTACATCGAGCAATGCGTTATCAAGAGCACATTGTAGCCAAAAACCGATACTACCCTCGGTCATGGCAACCAAAGAATCAAGGGGGAAGGCAGGATTTTTTTCCGAATTTGCCATCAAGTGTTGAAGCAAGAGATTGCCAACCTGAGGACCATTTCCATGAGTGATGATCAGTTCATCTCCGTTTTGAATCAACTTGACCAGATGACGAGCTGTTTCTACCAGAGCAGCTTGTTGAGCTTGAGCAGACGGGTCAGTGGAGAGGATGGCATTTCCGCCTAAAGCAACGACGATTTTTCTATGAGACATGAGCTCTCCTTTCTTTAATATGGTAAACCTGACAGAACTCTAAGAGCTACAGGCAGGTATAATGATAAGATATGAAGTGGAGGTAACGTCTTTTAAGGGATAAATTAGTCATTACCACGAACCAAAAGGGGCTGAACGCATAGCCGACGTTTATCAGAATGAGACTAGGAAGCAGGAAGATGACAAGAGTAAGGTGGCAAATCTGTCAAAAAGAATCTGTGCTTTCTTTCGCTAGAACTGATAAGCTATCATAGCTTTCGTCTCAACCCCTGTGTTGTGTATATGAGTAAGTTTTTATACTTTAGGAATGTAGAGATTTCCAAGAGTAGCAGCCATAACAGCTTTGATAGTGTGCATACGGTTTTCTGCTTGATCAAAGTGACGAGCATACTTACTGCGGAAGACTTCGTCTGTTACTTCCATTTCTTCTACGCCAAATTTTTCAGCAACATCTTTACCATAGACAGTGTGAGTGTCGTGGAATGCTGGCAAACAGTGTAGGAAGATCAAGTTTTCATTGCCTGCTTTTTTCACCAAGTCCATATTGACTTGGTAAGGTTTCAAAAGTGCAACGCGTTCTGCGAATTTGTCTTCTTCACCCATTGATACCCAAACGTCTGTGTAAAGAACGTCTGCGCCTTTAACTGCTTCGTCAGCATCTTCAGTGATGAGAATATGTGCACCACTTTCTTTAGCAAATACTTCTGCCAATTCAACGATTTCTTTTTCTGGGAAGAGTTCTTTTGGTGAGAAGATGTGAACATTGACACCAAGGATGGCACCTGTTACAAGCAAGCTATTGGCAACGTTGTTACGTCCATCACCACAGTATACCAATGTCAAGCCTTCCAAGCGACCGAAGTTTTCTTGAACAGTCAAGTAGTCAGCGAGCATTTGAGTTGGGTGCCATTCGTCAGTTAGACCGTTCCATACTGGAACACCTGAGAATTCTGCCAGTTCTTCAACCATACGTTGGCTGAAACCACGGAATTCAATCCCGTCAAACATACGACCCAAAACTTTTGCAGTATCTTCAGTAGATTCTTTTTTACCTAACTGAATGTCATTTGCTCCGAGGTATTCTGGATGAGCACCAAGGTCAATAGCTGCAGTTGTAAAGGCTGCACGTGTACGAGTAGAAGTTTTTTCAAACAAGAGGGCGATATTTTTACCAGCAAGGTAGTGGTGTTGGATATTGCGTTTTTTCAAATCCTTCAAGTGAGCTGAAAGACCGATAAGGTATTCTAACTCTGCGCGAGTAAAGTCTTTTTCTGCTAAGAAGCTGCGTCCTTGGAATACTGAATGTGTCATTCTATTATTTCCTCTTTCTATTTTTTACATTTTTTATTGACAAATACTAAACAGCGATTATACTTCTTCGCGTTCAAATGGCATAGACATACAACGAGGTCCACCACGGCCCCGAACCAATTCACTTCCGCGGATCTTAATCAAGCGAAGTCCGTATTCTTCTAGGATCTTATTGGTAATGGTATTGCGGGCATAAACGACTACTACACCAGGTGCGATGGTCAAAGTGTTGGAGCCATCATTCCATTGTTCACGTGCAGCTGCTACGATATTGCCACCACCGCAACGGATCAAATGAACTTTTTCTATGCCGAGGTTCTTCGCAAGAAGTTCAGCTAAGTCACCTTTTTCTTCAACAATCTTGAGTTTTTCATCTTCATAAGTGACAGAGTACACACGAAGATCGCCTTCGATTTCTGGGTGAATTGTGAACTTGTCATAGTCAACCATGGTAAAGACAGTATCCAAGTGCATGAATTTACGGTTGTTAGCAAATTCAAATGCCAATACTTTCTTGAAGCCAATATTTTTCTTGAAGATGTTCACCAAGAGTTTTTCAATCGAAGCTGCGTCTGTACGTTGAGAAATACCCACTGCGAGAACGTCTTTAGAAAGAACTAACTCATCTCCACCTTCAATACGTGTATCTTCTTCACGGTTGTAAACCAACTCCACTTTTCCACCATAGATTGGATGGTGTTTGAAAATGTATTTACCATAAAGAGTTTCACGGTTACGAGTATCTGCATACATGTGGTTAAGCGATACGGCATTACCAATGGTTGCAAATGGGTCGCGAGTGAAGTAGAGGTTTGGCATTGGGTCGATAGCAAATGGATAGTCTGACTCAACCAAGTCAGTCAAGCCTTTTGCTTCTTCAGGAATTTCTGGCAATTCAACTTTCTGAACACCAGCCATAGTTTTTTCAACCAATTCTTGGTTGTCCTTGATACCGTGAAGCAATTCACGAATAGCCACCTTGGTTTGACGACCACGGATGTTGGCTTCGTCTAAATATTCCTCGATAAATTGATCGCGGATTTCTGGGGAAGTCAATGACTCAGCAGCCAATTGCTCTAGGTAAAGGACCTCAATTCCTTCATCACGAAGAGCTTGAGCAAATGCGTCATGTTCTTTTTGAGCATCTTCCAAGAATGGAATGTCATCAAAAAGAAGCCTTTCGAGATAGTCCGGCAACAAGTTTTCCAACTCTTTGCCTGGGCGGTGCAACATAACTTTTTTCAGTTTCCCAATTTCTGAGAATACCTGAATTGGATGTGAAGACATGTGTTTTCCTCCTTAATTTTTACGGTGGCACCTTTTGGTACCGCTTACATTTACGTTATATCACATTCTCAGAGGCGTGTCAATAGTAAAAAATGATTAAAAATTTGGATAAAATAAGGTTTTAGTAGTATTTTATGTTATTATACGATAGCAAAAGGGATTACAGGAAATAAATGTATAAACTTCTACTAAAAAGAATATAATTTTTTTTGAAAAAATTATGCTAAATTTCACATTTTAAGAAGAAATGTCCAGATTTTAATTCAGTTCTGACGAGGAATTGAGAGGAACTGTGATTGAAAGTTGCTTAGAAAATTATATGAAATCTATCAGAAAAGTTTTCCCTATAGGCCACTTTAAATGTATATTGTACAAATTATAGAATCTTTTCTGAGTATTTAGGGAGACAGCCTTGTCTTATTGACGGTACATATATTTTTTGTTATAGTCAACGAGGTAACAACTAGGAAGAATGCTTTATTCACAAGTTGTGGATAAGTCTGGCTAGAGCAGGACACTCAGCTAATATCCTAGAGGGATCTTGATAATAGTACCAGAAACTAGTAACTGGCTAGCCTTCTAGTAGAAATCCTATTGTAGTGGGGATTTGAGCAGGTCTGCCTGAGAGTGACAGGTTCAAAGTATAAGAGCTGGATTCTGTAAAAGCTAGTTTTTAGCATGTTTTCTTATCCACAATCTGTGGATAACTTTGGGAACAAGAGAAATAATCAGTGAAAGAAGCATGAGATGATGACGAAAATAAAACCACATGGACCATTACCAAGTCAAGCCCAGCTAGCTTATCTGGGAGATGAACTAGCTGCTTTCATCCATTTTGGCCCCAATACCTTTTATGACCAGGAATGGGGGACAGGTCAGGAGGAGTCTGAGCGCTTTAACCCGACCAAGTTGGATGCGCGGAAGTGGGTTCGGGTACTCAAAGAAACAGGTTTTAAAAAGCTGATTTTGGTGGTCAAGCACCACGATGGTTTCGTCCTCTACCCAACTGCTCATACCGATTATTCGGTTAAGGCTAGCCCTTGGAGGGATGGAAAGGGAGACTTGCTCCTTGAAGTTTCCCAAGCTGCAACTGAGTTTGACATGGATATGGGAGTTTATTTATCTCCTTGGGATGCCCATAGTCCCCTCTATCATGTGGACCGAGAAGTGGACTACAATGCCTATTATCTGGCTCAGTTGAAGGAGATTTTATCAAATCCTGACTATGGGAATGCTGGTAAGTTCACTGAGGTCTGGATGGATGGTGCCAGAGGGGAAGGGGCCCAGCAGGTCAACTATGAGTTTGAGACTTGGTTTGAAACCATTCGTGACTTGCAGGGCGATTGTTTGATATTCTCAACAGAGGGAACTAGTATTCGTTGGATTGGAAACGAACGGGGCTATGCAGGGGATCCCTTGTGGCAAAAAGTCAAGCCCGATCAGTTGGGGACAGAGGCTGCATTAGATTACCTACAGCACGGAGATCCTTTGGGGACACTTTTTTCAGTTGGTGAAGCAGATGTTTCCCTACGGCCGGGTTGGTTTTACCATGAGGATCAGGATCCTAAGTCTCTCGAGGAATTGGTCGAAATCTACTTTCACTCAGTGGGGCGGGGAACTCCCCTCTTGCTTAATATTCCGCCAAACAAAGATGGTCTCTTTGATGAAAGGGATAGCCAGCGACTGTATGAATTTGCTGCCTATCGTGATGAGCTCTATAGAGAAGATTTGGCTCTGGGAGCCAAGGTATCTGGTCCGGCTCTATCCCCAGACTTTGCCTGTCATCATCTGACAGATGGACTAGAGACCAGTTCTTGGGCAAGTGATGCAGAATTGCCAATTCAGTTAGAGATTGATTTAGGGGAATCTAAAACTTTTGATGTGATCGAGTTGAGGGAAGAGTTGAAGCTAGGGCAACGCATCGCTACTTTCCGTGTGCAGGTAGAGTTGGATAGTGTCTGGCAGGAGTTTGGGTCAGGCTTTACAGTGGGTTATAAACGCCTTTTGCGAGGTCCCGTGGTAGAGGCTCAGAAGGTGCGTGTAATCATCACAGAGGCACAGGATTTGCCTTTGTTAAGCAAGATTTCACTTTATAAAATACCTAGCTTGTCAAAAAAAGAAGCCGTTCAGCAACTAGAGTTTTCAGAAAAAAATCTCGCTGTGACCAAGGGAGAAAATGCCTATTTTACAGTTAAGCGCAGAGAATCTAGTGGTCCTTTGGAAGCTAAGATTTCGATTCAACCAGGGACAGGTGTCCATGGTGTCGCTTATCGGGACGAGATCCAAGTCCTTGCGTTTCAAGTTGGCGAGACTGAAAAAAGATTGACGCTTCCAACCTTGTATTATACAGGGGATAAAACCTTGGATTTCTATCTGAACCTAACGGTGGGTGGTCAGCTTGTAGATCAACTTCAGGTTCAAGTTTCATAAAAAAACCTTTGCATCGTGCAAAGGTTCTTTTGGTTATGAGTGATTTGGTAGCCAGCTGAGGGTGAAGGTCAGTTGCTCAGCTTTCAAGAGGTCTTGGTGTTGAAGGCTAGATACTGGGGTCTGGTCCAGTCGGCATTCCTTGACAAAGTTGAAATGGCTGTAGTTTTGCTTGGCATGGATATCCAGCCATTTATTTTCCTTAGCCAGGTAGATACGGAGGTGGTCAAAGAGAGGGATTCCGAGATCATAGCTGGGTTTGCCTGGACAGGTCGGGTAGAATCCAAGAGCTGACCAGATGTACCAAGCAGAGAGACTGCCATTATCCTCATCGCCAGGATAGGCTTGCCAGCTTGGGTGAAAGGCTTTTTGACGCAGGGTCTTGATGAGTAGAGCAGTGTAGTCAGGGTAGTCACTGTAGCGGAAGAGATAAGGGATGTGGAAGCTAGGCTGGTTGGAAATGGCGATTTGCCCAAAAGGAGCGGTAGCCATCTCGCTCATCTCGTGAATCTCGTAACCATAGCCAGTGGTTTCAAAGAGGGGAGCACCCTGACAGGCTTTCAAAAGATAGTGGCTGAAGGCTTCTTTTCCACCCATGAGTTGACGCAAACCTGGGATGTCATGTAAGACGCCTAAAGTCGCTTGAATGGCAGAGCATTCGGCATAATCGCGTCCCCAACTATAAGGGGAGAAGTCAGGGCGGAAGTTGCCTTGGCTATCTCGCGCACGCATGTAACCCGTCGCAGCGTCAAATAGATGGCAGTAATTTTGTGACGAAGTTCTATAAGTTTCCGCGATGTCATTCTGACCTAGTTTTTCGGCACAGCTGGCGATGCAAAAATCACTATAGGCGTAGTCTAGGGTGTGGCTGACGCTTTCGTGGTGGTCGGTAGAGAGGTAGCCAAGTTCTTGGTATTGGGCTAGTCCGTGGCGGCCATTGATGCCGAGAGGGTCGGACTTAGTGGCCGTCTCAAGCATAGCTTGGAGAAATTCTTCTTCCAAGTCGGGAGCCATATCCTTGCAGGCGCTATCTGCGATAATGCCGTCCAATAGAGTACCAGGCATCATGCCACGTTCATCTGGGGCTAGCCATTTTGGAAGAAATCCAGTATCGAGGTAGCTATTGAGGAAACCTTCTAGAAAGCGGTGATAGTGTTCCGGTATGATAAGGGCAAAGAGGGGGAAGGTGGTGCGGAAGGTATCCCAGAAACCATTGTTGCTAAAGAGGACACCGGGCTTGACAGTACCAGTAGACAAATCCATGTGGATGGCCTGCCCTGACTCGTTCACCTCATAAAATGTCTGTGGGAAGAGGAAGAGTCTGTAGAGGCAGTGGTCAAAGAAGGTTCGGTCAGCCTCTCCTGTCTTAAGTACATCAAAACGATGGAGGAGATCTTCCCAGTCTGCTTGGGCATTTGCTTTACAGCTATCAAAGTCCTTTTGAGGTAGATTAAGCAACGCTTGAGAAGGAGAAATAAAAGAAGTCGCTAATTGGATCTCAGCATGACTACTTGCTAAGTCAATTCGCCAGTCTCCGCTTTTTTGGCTGACATCAAGAATATCCGTATTCATTTGTAGGGCAGTGAAGAGTATCAGTGGATTTTTATTGGTCTCTGTTTTTCCTTCTTGTCTTAGGGCCAGAGTCCGCTTATCTACCTGCTTGACTGTCAGTTCATCTGCTGTATGAAGATTGAGGGAGAGAGCCTTACCTTGCTTTTGTTCTAGGCGAATAGAAGCACCGTAGCAAGTCGGTGTGAGCTGGGTTTCAATCTGATAGCGCAGAGAGAAAATTCTCAGATAATGAGGTTGGAAAGAGGCTTTTTCGATATCATAAGAAGACTGGCGGTAAAAGAGACTGTCTCCATTTAACTGATCTGTGATAGGTGTTAGGAGGAGCCAAGAGTAGTCGCCAATCCAAGGGCTGGGCTGGTGGGTCAATCGAATCCCCTGAAAGATAGGCAGATGCGGATCGAAAAACCAAGCTCCTTCTTGGTCGCTAGTCTGAAGCACAAAATAATTCATCCCAAAAGGCACGCCTGTGTAAGGCAGGGTATTTCCCCGAGAGAAGGCCTGCTTGCTAGCAGTGCCAAAGCGGGTATCAATGGTCTCAAGTATTGGTTTCATAGTCTTTCCTTCAGCTGTTTTTCTACATTATATCAGAAACAGAGGAGCTTTAGATAGGAGGTTCAAAAGAAAGCAATTTTGTAGAAAAAAGACTAACATTTGTGTATATATTTTCTAGCATAAAAACTATATACTGAACATGAAACTTGTTTGAAAGAGGTAAAATCGATTATGGTTTATTCGAAAGAGATTGTTAGAGAATGGCTGGATGAAGTGGCAGAGCGTGCCAAGGACCATCCGGAGTGGGTGGATGTCTTTGAGCGTTGCTACACCGACACCTTGGATAATACGGTCGAGATCCTAGAAGATGGATCAACTTTTGTCTTGACAGGGGATATTCCTGCCATGTGGCTTCGTGACTCGACCGCCCAACTAAGACCCTACCTTCATGTGGCTAAAAGAGATGCTCTTTTGCGCCAGACCATTGCAGGTTTGGTCAAGCGCCAGATGACCTTGGTGCTCAAGGATCCTTATGCCAATTCCTTTAACATTGAGGAGAACTGGAAGGGTCACCATGAGACTGACCACACAGACCTTAACGGCTGGATTTGGGAACGCAAGTATGAGGTGGACTCGCTTTGCTATCCTTTGCAGTTGGCTTATCTCCTTTGGAAAGAAACTGGCGAAACCAGTCAGTTTGATGAAACTTTTGTCACAGCAACCAAGGAAATCCTTCATCTCTGGACGGTAGAGCAAGACCACAACAACTCTCCTTATCGTTTTGTTCGGGATACCGACCGTAAGGAAGACACTCTGGTAAATAATGGCTTTGGACCTGACTTTGCCGTGACAGGTATGACCTGGTCAGCCTTCCGTCCGAGTGATGACTGCTGTCAGTATAGCTATTTGATTCCATCCAATATGTTTGCCGTAGTTGTCTTGGGTTATGTGCAAGAAATCTTTGCAGAACTAGACCTAACAGATAGCCAAAACATCATCGCAGACGCTAAACGTCTGCAAGCAGAGATCCAAGAAGGGATCGAAAACTACGCCTATACCACCAACAGCAAGGGTGAAAAGATTTACGCCTTTGAAGTGGATGGCTTAGGCAATGCTAGCATCATGGATGATCCAAACGTACCGAGTCTACTGGCTGCTCCCTATCTTGGTTACTGCGATATTGACGACGAAGTGTACCAAGCAACTCGTCGCACCATTCTGAGCCCTGAAAATCCCTACTTTTACCAAGGAGAATACGCTAGCGGTCTCGGAAGTTCTCATACCTTCTATCGCTATATCTGGCCAATCGCCCTTTCTATCCAAGGCTTAACAACAAGAGATAAGGCGGAGAAGAAATTCTTGCTGGATCAGCTGGTTGCTTGTGATGGTGGGACAGGCGTCATGCATGAAAGCTTCCACGTAGATGATCCAACGCTCTACTCTCGCGAATGGTTCTCCTGGGCCAACATGATGTTCTGTGAATTAGTCTTGGATTACCTAGATATTCGATAATGAGTTTTAGCTCGATAGATTCTGGTAAAGAATCACAAATATATTTTTAAATTTAAGTTAGAATGAGGTTTTACTTCATGGAAAATGTTGTTGTACATATTATCTCTCACAGTCACTGGGACCGTGAGTGGTACTTACCTTTTGAAAGCCACCGCATGCAGTTGGTGGAGTTGTTTGACAATCTCTTTGACCTCTTTGAAAATGATCCTGAGTTCAAGAGCTTCCACTTGGATGGTCAAACCATTGTCCTTGATGACTATTTAGAAATTCGCCCTGAAAACCGTGACAAGGTTCAGCGCTATATCGACGAAGGCAAGCTCAAGATTGGTCCTTTTTACATCTTGCAGGATGATTACTTGATTTCAAGTGAAGCTAACGTCCGCAATACCTTGATTGGTCAAGCAGAATGTGCAAAATGGGGCAAATCAACCCAGATTGGTTACTTCCCAGATACCTTTGGAAATATGGGGCAAGCGCCTCAAATCCTTCAAAAATCAGGCATTCACGTGGCAGCCTTTGGCCGTGGTGTCAAGCCGATTGGATTTGACAACCAAGTCCTCGAAGATGAGCAGTTCACTTCCCAGTTTTCAGAAATGTACTGGCAGGGTGCAGACGGAAGTCGTGTCCTCGGGATCCTCTTTGCCAACTGGTACAGCAATGGGAATGAAATTCCAGTGGATAAAGACGAGGTCTTGACTTTCTGGAAACAAAAATTGGCAGACGTGCGTGACTACGCTTCGACCAACCAATGGTTGATGATGAACGGATGTGACCACCAGCCTGTACAGCGAAATCTGAGTGAGGCCATTCGTGTGGCAAATGAACTCTTCCCAGATGTAACCTTTGTTCATAGTTCTTTTGATGAATATATTCAAGCCGTGGAAAGTGCCCTGCCTGAGCAGTTATCAACGGTTACAGGCGAGTTGACCAGTCAGGAAACAGACGGCTGGTACACACTGGCTAACACTTCTTCTTCCCGTATTTACCTCAAACAAGCCTTCCAAGAAAATAGTAACCTCCTAGAGCAAGTAGTGGAACCATTGACTGTCATTACTGGCGGGCATAACCACAAGGACCAGTTGACCTATGCTTGGAAAGTCCTTCTACAAAATGCGCCCCATGATAGTATCTGTGGCTGTAGTGTGGACGAAGTTCACCGCGAGATGGAGACACGTTTTGCCAAGGTCAACCAAGTCGGAAATTTTGTTAAAACCAATCTTCTCAATGAGTGGAAGGGTAAAATCGCAACTCAGGAAGCTCAAAGCGACCATCTCTTTACGGTTATCAATACAGGCTTGCATGACAAGGTTGATACTGTCAGCACGGTGATTGATGTGGCGACTTGTGATTTCAAGGAATTGCATCCAACAGAAGGCTACAAGAAAATGGCAGCCTTGACCTTACCAAGCTACCGTGTCGAAGACTTGGAAGGTCATGCTGTAGAAGCGAAAATTGAAGATTTGGGAGCTAACTTTGAGTACGATTTACCAAAAGACAAGTTCCGTCAAGCTCGTATCGCTCGACAAGTGCGCGTGACAGTGCCTGTTCATCTAGCACCTCTCTCTTGGACAACCTTCCAATTGCTTGAAGGAGAACAAGAGCATCGGGATGGTATTTACCAAAATGGAGTGATTGATACGCCATTTGTAACGGTAAGTGTGGATGAAAACATCACGGTCTACGACAAGACAACTCATGAAGCTTATGAAGATGTTATTCGCTTTGAAGACCGTGGTGACATCGGAAATGAGTACATCTATTTCCAACCAAAAGGAACAGAGCCTATCTATGCAGAGCTGAAAGGCTATGAAGTCTTGGAAAATACAGCTCGTTTTGCCAAGATCTTGCTCAAGCATGAATTGACAATTCCAGTAAGTGCAGATGAAAAACTGGATGCGGAACAAAGAGGCATCATCGAGTTTATGAAGCGTGAGGCTGGACGTTCAGAAGAGTTGACAACCCTACCTCTGGAAACAGAGATGACCGTCTTTGTTGACAATCCACAAATCCGCTTCAAGACTCGCTTTACTAACACAGCCAAGGACCACCGTATCCGTCTCTTGGTTAAGACTCATAACACGTGTTCAAGCAATGACTCTGAAAGCATTTATGAGGTGGTGAAACGACCAAACAAACCAGCAGCTTCATGGGAAAATCCTGAAAATCCTCAACACCAACAAGCCTTTGTCAGCCTTTATGATGATGAAAAAGGAGTGACGGTGGCCAATAAAGGATTGCACGAGTATGAAATTCTTGGCGACGATACCATTGCCGTAACCATTCTTCGTGCCTCGGGTGAGTTAGGAGACTGGGGTTACTTCCCAACGCCAGAGGCTCAGTGTTTGCGTGAGTTTGAAGTCGAGTTTGCGCTTGAATGCCACCAAGCACAAGAACGCTTCTCAGCTTTCCGTCGTGCCAAAGCCTTCCAAACACCATTCACTAGTCTTCAGGTCGCTAAACAAGAAGGAAGTGTTGCTGCGACTGGTAGCCTCTTGAGTCATGCGGCACTCAGCTTACCACAAGTTTGCCCAACAGCCTTTAAAGTAGCGGAAAATGAAGAAGGATATGTACTCCGTTACTACAATATGAGTCAAGAAAATGTGCGCATATCTGAACACCAACAAATCATTCTTGACTTACTTGAGCGACCATATCCAGTTCATTCAGGACTATTGGCTCCACAAGAAATTCGTACAGAATTGATTAAAAAAGAAGAAATTTAAGAGATTTGAAACTTCTCTAGAATGAGGAGACGGAACTCCCGCTGAGAAGAATTTCAAATGAAGTGAATAAGAAAAGAAAGGAGGGGCGAAAGAGTAAGGACTAACTACTGATTCGCCCCTTTTTTGGTGAAAATATGACGATTGCAACCATTGATATCGGAGGGACTGGGATTAAGTTTGCCAGTCTGACTCCTGATGGGAAAATACTAGATAAGACAAGTATCCCAACACCAGAAACCCTAGAAGATTTACTGGCATGGCTAGACCAACGTCTATCAGAGCAAGATTATAACGGCATTGCTATGAGTGTGCCAGGCGCGGTCAATCAAGAAACAGGTGTGATTGAGGGCATCAGTGCTGTGCCCTACATCCATGGCTTTTCTTGGTATGAGGCGCTTGCCCATCATCAGCTACCTGTCCATCTAGAAAATGATGCCAACTGTGTTGGACTTAGTGAACTGCTAGCACATCCAGAGCTTGAAAATGCAGCCTGTGTCGTGATTGGGACAGGGATTGGCGGAGCTATGATTATCAATGGCAGACTTCACCGAGGTCGCCACGGCTTGGGTGGTGAGTTTGGCTATATGACAACCATTGAACCAGCTGAAAAACTCAACAACTGGTCGCAACTAGCATCTACAGGGAACATGGTTCGATACGTGATTGAAAAATCTGGTCAGACTGACTGGGACGGACGCAAGGTTTACCAAGAAGCTGGAGCTGGCAATGCCCTTTGCCAAGAAGCTATTGAGCGCATGAACCGTAATCTGGCGCAAGGCTTGCTCAATATCCAGTATCTTATCGATCCAGATATCATTAGTCTGGGAGGCTCTATCAGCCAAAACCCCGACTTTATCCAAGGTGTCAAAAAAGCTGTCGATGAATTTGTCGAAAGCTACGAAGAATACACGGTCACACCTGTTATCCAAGCTTGCACCTATCATGCAGATGCCAATCTCTACGGTGCCCTTGTCAACTGGCTACAGGAGGAAAATCAGTGGTAACATTTACAGGACTTAATCCCAAACAAACGCAAGCTATTGAAGCATTAAAAAATCACATTTCTCTGCCAGATGTAGAGGTAGCTGTCGCTCAGTCTGACCAAGCCTCTATCTCTATCAAGGGTGAGGGTGGACACTATCACCTGACTTATGGCAAACCTCACCAACTTTACCGAGCCTTGTCTTTGTTGACAGCAGCTCTAGCAGAAGGTGATAAGGTAGACCTTGAAGAACAAGCTGCTTATGAAGAGTTGGCCTACATGGCAGACTGTTCCCGAAATGCAGTGCTGAATGTGGCTTCTGCCAAGCAGATGATTGAGGTCTTGGCTCTCATGGGTTACTCAACTTTTGAACTTTACATGGAAGACACCTATCAGATTGAGGGGCAACCTTATTTTGGTTACTTCCGTGGAGCTTATTCGGCTGAGGAGTTACAGGAAATCGAAGCCTACGCCCAGCAGTTTGACATGACCTTTGTGCCATGTATCCAGACTCTGGCCCACTTGTCAGCCTTCGTTAAATGGGGTGTCAAGGAAGTGCAGGAACTCCGTGATGTTGAGGATATCCTCCTTATCGGCGAAGAAAAGGTTTATAACCTGATTGATGGCATGTTTGCCACTCTGTCTAAACTGCAGACACGCAAGGCCAATATCGGGATGGACGAGGCCCACTTGGTTGGTTTAGGTCGTTACTTAATTCTGAACGGTGTTGTGGACCGTAGTCTCCTCATGTGCCAACACTTGGAGCGTGTGCTGGATATCGCTGATAAGTATGGTTTCCACTGCCAGATGTGGAGCGATATGTTCTTCAAACTCATGTCAGCGGATGGCCAGTACGACCGTGATGTGGAAATTCCTGAGGAAACCCGTGTCTACCTAGACCGTCTCAAAGACCGTGTAACCTTGGTTTACTGGGATTATTATCAAGACAGCGAAGAAAAGTACAACCGTAACTTCCACAACCATCACAAGATTAGCCAAGATATTGCCTTTGCAGGGGGAGCTTGGAAGTGGATTGGTTTCACACCCAACAACCATTTCAGCCGTCTTATTGCTATAGAGGCCAATAAAGCCTGTCGTGCCAATGACATCAAAGAAGTCATCGTGACGGGTTGGGGGGATAATGGTGGGGAAACAGCCCAGTTCTCTATCCTACCAAGCTTGCAAATTTGGGCAGAACTCAGCTATCGCAATGACCTAGACTGTCTGTCTGCTCACTTTAAGACTAATACAGGTCTTTCGGTTGAGGATTTTATGCAGATTGACCTAGCCAATCTCTTGCCAGATCTACCAGACAATCTCAGTGGCATCAATCCCAACCGCTATGTCTTTTATCAGGATGTTCTTTGCCCAATCCTTGACCAGCACATGACACCTGAACAGGACAAACCTCACTTCGCTCAGGCAGCTGAGATTCTCTCTGACATTAAAGAAAAAGCTGGGAACTATGCCTATCTCTTTGAAACTCAGGCTCAGTTGAACCAGATTTTAAGCAGTAAAGTGGATGTGGGACGACGCATCCGAGAAGCTTACAAAGCCGGTGACAAAGTCCGCTTGCAGCAAATCGCTAGAGAAGAATTACCAAAACTCAGAAGTGAGATAGAAACCTTCCACAAACTCTTTAGCCACCAATGGTTGAAAGAAAACAGGGTCTTTGGTTTGGATACAGTCGATATCCGTATGGGTGGACTCTTGCAAAGGATCAAGCGAGCAGAGAGTCGCATCGAGGCTTATCTGGCAGGCCAGATTGACCGCATCGACGAACTAGAAGTTGAAATCCTTCCATTTAATGATTTCTATGGAGATAAGGATTTTGCAGCTACAACAGCCAACCAGTGGCACACTATTGCGACCGCATCGACGATTTATACGACATAGGCATTTATCACAAACAGTTAAACATCTCCTTTTAAACACATGGAGATGTTTTTTGATTTGGAGATAGGGAAGGAGTATAATGAAAGTATAAAGATAGTTTGGAGGTTTGAACATGAAAAAGCTACTACTAGTCCTAGGTGCGAGTGTGCTAGTTTTATCTTCCTGCCATAAAACGACAGAGGATAGCGTAACTAATCCATCAACACCGAGGGACCAACAAACAAAGGAAACAACCAACTATTTTCACTACTTAGCAGATTCCTATCAAAAGGCTCTTTCCCTCGAAAAAGAATCCAAGGATACAGCTGTTCAATCACCTATGGCTGCTACAGTTGTAGCCATGGAAGAGCTTCAGTTGTCTAATCCGACTGACCAAGCCTTGATTATGAAGAACTACTCGGATTTTCAGAAGCTAATCCAATACAACACCGAAAAGTGGGAGGAAGAGTTTGCAAGCTGGGCTTCTTCTATGGGGCAGTCCTATCATAGACTAGAGCATACAAACTTTGATGAAAAAAATGAACTCATCAAAAAAATAGAAACAACAACAGTCTCTCAGAAAAGTGTCAAATGGAATGTTTTTGGGGTATCCAGTGACAATGCCTATGATTACTTGGTTTTGGATGCCTACTATGACAATCAGGACAAACATTTCTACCTATTTACACTGAAGGATGGGCAAGCACAGGTTTTGCATACCGATAAGACACTGGAAAATATCCCTTCTGCAAATTTTGAAGAGACTGAGAACACAGATTTAGCGCAACGTTTTAAGGAGTTCCTTTTCAAAACTAGTGTAACTGTAGAGGACAAGTCGGTTGCAGATAATAGGTCTCTAAGAGACAAGATAAAAAAAGCCATGGAATCCTACTCGGATAGCAAAGGTGAAGTATTCAAGTCACCCAATTTGGCCACCTATGGTAAGTACTATGGGCTTGCAGTGCCAGATCAGATAATGCAATTTGGTCAAGTGGATGGGGTGAATTATACTTTTAAATGGTATGGCTATATTGCAGGTTCAGGTTCTGGGCGGTTTGAAATCCTAGCTTGCTATGTGAATGAAGCAGGGACAGAGGTGATTCTCTTTGGTTATAAGGATGGCAATCCTGCTCTTTTACACACAGAAGGACAGCCAGAGATTGAGAAAAATGAATCAGGGGCTATCATAAATGCCCAGGTTCATTTTGTCGAGTTTCATCACCCAATATTGGAACAAGTTTTCAATTAGTAAAGCGGAAATACACTTATCGCATGCAAAGCGTTTCTCGTGAAACATCCTTCTTATATAAAAAACTTCTCCACATAAAATAATTTGTGGAGTTTTTTCTATAATTAGTAGTTTAACCTAACCTTCAAATAGGAGTATACTAATAATGTAATCGTTATCAAACCTAAAAATTCGATGAAATCAGTTTTTAGGAATAAAATGGGAGGAAATTATGAAAAAGTTTTCAAAGACCTTGAGAGATAACTGGATTTTTCTCTTGATGGTTTTACCAGGGGCACTTTGGTTGATTCTATTCTTCTACATTCCAGTTCTTGGGAATGTGGTTGCCTTCAAAGACTACCATATGACTGGTGAAGGATTCGTCCACAGTATTATAAATAGTAAATGGGTCGGACTAGATAACTTTAAATTCTTGTTTAGTTCGAAAGATGCCTTTATCATCACTCGAAATACTGTCCTCTACAATCTCGGCTTTATCTTTATCGGTTTGATTGTATCAGTAGGGATTGCCATCATCCTCAGTGAGCTTCGCTCTAAGAGAATGGTTAAGATCTTCCAAACGTCTATGCTGTTCCCTTACTTCCTGTCTTGGGTTATCATCAGTTTCTTTACAGATGCTTTCCTAAATATCGATAAAGGGCTTATTAACCACACCTTGGAAGCTCTTGGCATGAAGGGGATTAACTTCTACGCTGACGTCAGTATCTGGCCTTATCTTCTCCTCTTCCTAGGTATTTGGAAAGGTTTTGGTTATAGTAGTGTTATGTACTACGCAACCATCATGGGTATTGACCCAACTTACTACGAAGCAGCGACAGTGGACGGTGCTAGCAAATGGCAACGTATCCGCAACGTAACGATTCCTCAGTTGACACCACTTGTGACAGTATTGACCATCCTTGCAGTCGGGAATATCTTCCGTGCAGACTTCGGTCTCTTCTATCAAATCCCTCACAACGCTGGTCAGCTCTATAGTGTAACAAACGTATTGGACGTCTATGTCTTTAATGGTTTGACTCAGACAGCAGATATTGGTATGGCTTCAGCAGCCGGTCTCTATCAGTCAGTTGTCGGTTTGATTCTAGTTATCCTATCAAACTTACTTGCAAGACGTGTTGATCCTAACTCAGCACTATTCTAGAAAGGAGGAGCATATGGCAAAAAAAATTCAAAAAGAAAAAATTGATAATGTTGGCATACACTCCTTCAGCAAAAAAGCAGATATTTTCTTTAGTCTTATATCTGGTTTGCTGGCCTTCTCTTGTATCTTGCCTTTCATCTTTGTCATCATTATCTCAATTACAGATGAGAAGAGTATTATTCAATATGGATATAGCTTCTTCCCATCACAGTTTGGATTAGATGGTTTTGAGTTTTTGGCTCAATTCAAAGCTAAAATTTTACAAGCGCTCTTTATCTCAGTATTTGTGACAGTTGTCGGTACATTGACAAACGTCTTTATTACTACAACTTACGCCTATGCCATCTCACGTTCAACATTTAAGTATCGTAAATTCTTTACAATCTTCGCACTGCTTAGTATGTTATTCAATGCTGGTTTGGTACCAGGTTACATCGTGGTAACTCAGTTGCTTCACCTTGGTGATACCATTTGGGCCTTGATTGTTCCCATGCTTCTATCACCATTCAACATCATGTTGATGCGTTCCTTCTTCAAGAAGACTATCCCAGAAGCAATCCTCGAATCTGCTCGTATCGATGGTGCTAGTGAAGCTCGGATCTTCTTCCAGATTTGTTTACCATTGTCGCTCCCAGGTATTGCAACCATCACGCTCTTGACAGCTCTTGGTTTCTGGAACGACTGGTTCAACGCCCTTCTTTACATCAAGAGTGACAACTTGTATCCATTGCAGTATTTGCTCATGCAAATCCAGCAAAATATGGACTACATTGCCAAAGCAGTCGGCCTTTCTGGTCAACTGGGAGTCGCTCTTCCAAAGGAAACAGGACGTATGGCCATGGTTGTGGTTGCAACCCTTCCGATTGCCATTCTGTATCCATTCTTCCAACGCTACTTTGTTAAAGGTTTGACAATCGGTGGTGTGAAAGAATAGCACTTACTGAGAAACACCGTTTCTCCCTTCCCAACTTCATCTTAGTGACTGAAGTTAAAATCATTAAATCGTTTATAAGTTTAAAAATAAAAAAAGGAGTTTTTATCATGAAAAACTGGAAAAAATATGCTTTTGCATCTGCTAGCGTAGTAGCTTTGGCTGCAAGTCTTGCTGCTTGTGGAAACCTTTCAGGTAACAACAAAAAAGCTGCAGACTCAGGATCAGGAGAAAAACCTGTTATCAAAATGTATCAAATCGGTGACAAACCAGACAACTTGGATGAATTGCTAGAAAATGCAAACAAAATCATCGAAGAAAAAGTTGGTGCTAAATTGGATATCCAATACCTTGGATGGGGTGACTACGGTAAGAAAATGTCAGTTATCACATCATCAGGTGAAAACTACGATATCGCTTTTGCAGATAACTACATCGTAAACGCTCAAAAAGGTGCTTATGCTGACTTGACAGAATTGTACAAGAAAGAAGGAGCAGAGCTTTATAAAGCACTTGACCCAGCTTACATCAAAGGGAACACTGTAAACGGCAAGATCTACGCTGTTCCAGTTGCGGCTAACGTTGCATCTTCACAAAACTTTGCCTTCAACGGAACTCTTCTTGCTAAATATGGTATCGATATTTCAGGTGTAAACTCATACGAAACACTTGAACCAGTCTTGAAACAAATCAAAGAAAAAGCTCCAGATGTAGTACCATTTGCAGTTACTAAGAACTTCATCCCTTCTGAAAACTTTGACTACCCAGTAGCAAACGGACTTCCATTCGTTATCGACCTTGAAGGGGATACTACTAAGATTGTAAACCGTTACGACGTTCCTCGTTTCAAAGAACACTTGAAGACTCTTCACAAATTCTACGAAGCAGGATACATTCCAAAAGACGTAGCAACAAGCGACACTTCATTTGACCTTCAACAAGATACTTGGTTCGTTCGTGAAGAAACAGTAGGACCAGCTGACTACGGTAACAGCTTGCTCTCACGTGTTGCTAACAAAGATATCCAAATCAAACCATTCACTAACTTCATCAAGAAAAACCAAACAACTCAAGTTGCTAACTTTGTTATCTCAAACAACTCTAAGAACAAAGAAAAATCAATGGAAGTGTTGAACCTCTTGAACACTAACCCAGAACTCTTGAACGGACTTGTTTACGGTCCAGAAGGCAAGAACTGGGAGAAAATTGAAGGTAAAGAAAACCGTGTTCGTGTCCTTGAAGGATACAAAGGAAACACTCACATGGGTGGATGGAACACTGGTAACAACTGGATCCTTTACATCAACGAAAACGTTACAGACCAACAAATCGAAGATTCTAAGAAACAATTGGCAGAAGCTAAAGAATCTCCAGCGCTTGGATTCATCTTTAACACTGATAGCGTAAAATCTGAAATCTCTGCAATCACTAACACAATGCAACAATTCGATACAGCTATCAACACTGGTACTGTAGACCCAGATAAAGCGATTCCAGAATTGATGGAAAAATTGAAATCTGAGGGCGCATACCAAAAAGTATTGGATGAAATGCAAAAACAATACGACGAATTCTTGAAAAGCAAAAAATCATAAGATAAACTGATTTCGTGTATTCATTCCTAATTCCTAAAAATACAATCACTGCCTTCCCTAGTTCTCTAGGGGAGGTAGTGATTCTTTTTAGGGTAAATGCATATAATTATTTGCATTTGTATCTAGATATTTGCTCTTACATATAACATTGGACACAGACATATGAAAAAATACCATCTTATTTTAAAAAGTAGTGCAATTTTATCCTATCTATTTTTCGTATTTGGCCTCTCTCAGCTAACGCTTATCATCCAAAATTATTGGCAATTTTCTTCTCAGGTAGGAAATTTTTTCTGGATTCGAAATCTCTTAAGTTTGCTATTTAGTGGAGTCATGATTTGGATTCTTGTTAAGACAGGCCATGGTTATCTTTTTCGCATTCCAAGAAAAAAATGGCTTTGGTATTCGATTTTGACAGTATTAGTGGTAGTGGTCCATATCTCTTTTAACGTTCAGACAGCTAAACATGTTCAGTCAACTGCTGAAGGTTGGGCCGTATTGATTGGTTATAGTGAAACCAATTTTGCTGAGCTAGGTATCTATATAACTCTGTTCTTTCTAGTGCCACTGATGGAAGAATTGATCTATAGAGGATTACTTCAACACGCCTTCTTTAAACATTCGCGATTTGGCCTTGATTTGTTTCTTCCTTCCATTTTGTTTGCTCTTCCTCATTTTTCAAGTCTGCCTAGTCTGTTAGATATTTTCGTTTTTACAACATTTGGAATCATTTTTGCTGGTTTGACACGCTATACCAAGAGCATTTATCCATCCTATGCGGTGCATGTTATCAATAATATTGTCGCGACTTTACCATTTTTGCTGACTTTTTTACACAGGGTATTTGGGTAAAATATTGGTACGAGAGTTAGGAATGATAGTTTTTCAATTTAAGGAGGAAAAATAAGAATGACACCATTAAAATGGTTTACAGGAGGAAGTGAAAGGCGTTGTGAAGCGATGACTATCATAGATCATCTACTGGAAGATATAAAGGATGTGCCTCAACTGACTCCCTTGAAAAATCAGTTAGTGATTTATAAAAGACGCTTAGAGGACGATGGGACTTCTACTCCATTTATATTGAGTCAAATGAATGTTGACATCTCACGTGCGTTGATTGACAATAAGCTGATTTTATCAGAAAGTCAAACCGATCAGATCAAAAAATTGAGAGAATTATCTGCGATTCGCTATGGCTACTGATGAAGTGCAGGGATAGGCCTCTTTCTATAAATTTCCGGTCAAATAAATTGCATTCGTTTTCCCAAGTGGGTATACTAGTGTAGTTGAATGAAAAATTCTGAAAATTTAAGAATAGAAAAGAGAACAAATCTTATGGCAAAAGATATTCGTGTCTTACTTTACTACCTCTATACTCCAATTGAAAATGCAGAGCAATTTGCGGCAGATCACTTGGCTTTCTGTAAATCAATCGGCCTCAAAGGTCGTATCCTAGTCGCTGACGAGGGAATCAACGGAACCGTTTCGGGTGACTACGAAACAACTCAAAAATACATGGACTACGTTCACAGCCTCCCAGGAATGGAAGACCTCTGGTTCAAGATTGACGAAGAAAATGAACAAGCCTTCAAGAAGATGTTTGTTCGCTACAAGAAAGAAATTGTCCACCTTGGTTTGGAAGACAACGACTTTGACAACGACATCAACCCACTTGAAACAACAGGTGCTTACTTGTCTCCAAAAGAGTTCAAAGAAGCCCTTCTTGACGAAGATACAGTTGTCCTTGACACACGTAACGATTATGAGTACGACCTAGGACACTTCCGCGGAGCTATTCGCCCAGACATCCGCAACTTCCGTGAGTTGCCACAATGGGTTCGTGACAACAAGGAAAAATTCATGGACAAACGTGTCGTGGTTTACTGTACAGGTGGAGTTCGTTGTGAGAAATTCTCAGGCTGGATGGTTCGTGAAGGCTACAAAGATGTTGGCCAATTGCACGGAGGAATCGCAACCTACGGTAAAGACCCAGAAGTTCAAGGTGAACTTTGGGATGGGAAAATGTACGTCTTTGACGAGCGTATCGCAGTCGATGTCAACCATGTTAACCCAACCATCGTAGGGAAAGACTGGTTTGATGGAACACCATGTGAACGCTATGTCAACTGTGGAAATCCTTTCTGTAACCGTCGTATCCTAACATCAGAAGAAAATGAAGACAAGTACCTTCGTGGCTGCTCACACGAGTGTCGTGTTCACCCACGTAACCGCTATGTTTCAGAAAATGAATTGACACAAGCAGAAGTTGTTGAGCGCCTAGCAGCTATCGGTGAAAGCTTGGATCAAGTCGCTACAGTATAAAGCAAACAGCCTTCAGGGGCTGTTTTTCTATGCTTTTTATCTAAAAATCTAAAGTTTGTTTCTGTATCTTTCAGGAAAATAGGTTATACTATGTGTAAACGATTTCAAAGGAGGCCAGTTATGGCGAAAACATTTTTTATCCCAAATAAAGAAAGCATTCTAGGACAACAGGAGATTTTGACTGCCAAGTCTATCTTGTCCTTGGTGGAGGGCTTGGAGTCACACAGTTATGATGCGGTCTATCTCCGTCAGCCTCTTAACCGTCTCGAGTATATCGAGTGTGGGCTTGTAGGCCAGTCGCAATTTCTCTTCAAGGTCAACTATGCGGATAGTCGAAAAGGTTATCAAGTGGTGATTCCAGATTTCCTTACTAGAGCGGACTGGGAGATTGTAGAGACTCTCCTCCAGGCCCTATCTGGCAAGTTGGGGCAAGCGGTAGAAGGGCTAGAAGGATTTGACTTTGAAACCTATTTCCGAGAAACGGTCAAGCATTATCTAGCTGATAAGGCGATTCGTTTAGTATATTGCCAAGGGCTCTTGTCCCCTATCTATCTCAACAAGGACTACCTCGAGAGCTTTTTAGCAGAGGGTGGATTGGCACGTTTTGAAGAGCTGGTCAAGAAGGTCCAAGGCTCTGATGCCTACCTTGCCAGTGTGAAATTTTACCCAGATGCTCAAGGCAAGGTGCACGGTATCTATCACCTGGCCCAGGGAGTCAAGACGATTTTGCCAAAGGAACCCTTTGTACCAGCTCCTTATACCGAGCAGCTGGCGGGCAAGGAGCTTGTTTGGGAGATTGACCTGGTGAAGATTTCTGGTGATGGCTCAAAAGCAGAAGACTATGAAGCCATTGCTCGCTTGGACTATGCAAAATTCCTAGAGTCACTACCAAAAGCATTTTACCAGCAATTAGATGCTAATCAATTAGAAATTCAACCCATCCTAGGACAAGATTTTGAAGGATTGGCAACCATTGAATAGACACTGTTCAAAAAAGAGTAAGCATAAAAATCCCTGTCATTAATAAATGGCAGGGATTTTGGTTAAAAGAATGTCAGGATGCGAAGGTAGTCCACTGTCAGCGCAAGCTCTGCAATGAAGAAGGGCAAGAGAATGGCACCATCAAGTAAGACAGCTAGCAGGAATCGATAAAATGGGTCGAGGCTACTGGTCTTACTTGGCTTGCTAATCACAAAGAGATTGCCAAGGGCAAAGATGGCCATGCTTAGAAGAGTGAGGATGCCAGCAAATCGTAAGCCACCAAAGAGTGCAAAGAAACTTGCTAGAGCTGTTAGGACAAGTGGGATAGCAAAGAGTCTGCTATACCGATCAAAGGCTTCTTGGAATGTAAAGTCGCTCTCCTGGTCCAGCACACGTCGGACAGTAAAGCCTCCCAAAATGATGGAAAAGTAAAATAGAGCGCTAGCGACCAGAATCGAAAGTCCAGCAAAGAGATCTAAAGGTGGGAGCTGATTAGGAGAACTATTAGCAATAGAGACCATATAGCCATAGTAGAGGCGCTTGATATGATAGATACTAAAGAAAAGGTTGATTGATGACAGCAAGGTGAGTAGGGCAAAGACACTATAACGATGCTTTTGGTCCCTAGTTTTGCTGGCAGTTGGTTCTTGGATGGCATCCAGCAGCCAAGTCCAAAATAGTGCGATTTCTTCTTTGAATCGAGCAGTTTTGCGGGGGTCAATGTCTGGGATATAGGGACTCTCTAAAGCCTTGCTGAGAATACTTTTCTCTTTTACAGAGTTTTCTTGGCTGCGTTCCTCTTCAGCTTTCCCTTCTCTCTCTTCCTCGGTTTGGGTCTCCTCCATTATTTGAGGAGCTTCCTCCTCATGCCTTTCCGACTCTTTAGATGAGATAGGAGTTTCTTGGCTTGCTTGTGGTTCAGTTTCCACAGTTTCCGAAGTCTCTGGTTGGTCGGGCTGGATTTCCGATTTCGTCTGAGCTGATTTCTTCTCAAGATCGGCGCTTTCAAACCATTCTTGTGTCATGGTGGAACCTCCTTTTTTATGGTACTTTTCTATTTTTAGACTAGCAGATGAAAGCGTTTTTGTCAATGATTTCTAGGTGGAGCAGAGTACTCTTCTTCCTTGGGGAGGTAGATATCCCGATTGGCTTTTATAATGAGTAGGTCCTTGACATCGGCTTTTTCTGTTTTATAAGGATTGGTAAGTTCATTCTCTTTTTGTTTAGGATGCTCTCTTTGTGCCTTACGATAAATACCGCCATGCTTGGAAGAAATATCTAGATTGATACGATCGAATTCTGTCTTAGAAAGAAAGAGTGTTAAGTCGTTATGAGAGTCTAGTTCAACCTTGCCTTGAACCTTGATGTTTTCAGCATAGATGTGTCCCCCCTCCGTCTTGACCTGGCTATCTGTCAATTCTGTTTTAAAGATATTGATGATATTGGGCGTTGTGAATTTGCTGTTTTTGATACGACTTCCTTCAATTCGGAGGAGATATCCGTTTGTATTGAGGGTCGCATTTTCAAGGGTAGCATTTATGATAGTGGTCTGTCCACGATTGGCTGAGACATTGATAGCTTTCAGAGTTCTTCCTTTAGGTAGGGAGAGAATGACTTCGTCAAAACGATGAGAATAGCTGCTGGCGATACGGAGTAGGCCTTCGATTCCTGAACCGAGAAAACGATGTTGGGAGGCTTGTTTGTCAGTGACGCTCAGTGTTTTGTCACTCGTGCCAGTAGTCAGATCGTGACGACCAGACACCGAAGGATGATAGGTGATATGGATCTTGTCATCTACAGACTCTGTGATGGTTAGGCTATGTTCCTCAAGGGTCAAATCAAGTTTTTCCACTTCACTTCCAAAGGTTACTTCTTCGGTGCGATTGTCATAGACGGGGTCTTTTGACATGGCAAGCAAACTTTGAATACCATTGGACTGGGCGCCTACAACTATCATGATAAAACCAAGAATCGTAGAAACCACACCAAAAATGAGAAATCCTTTCGTCAATTTACGCATGTCTGTCACCTCTCTTTCCTTTTTTAAGAATCCATTGCACCAAACGGACGACCAGAAGACCAAAGAAACGAGCTACATAGGAGATGCCTAGTAGAACAAGAGAAGAAGCACCGATAGCAAGCAAACCAGCCCCGAAAATCAAGATAAAGGCAGATTTGGCTTCGACTAGGACACTAAAGCTCTCTACGATAAAGAGTCCGCCTAGTAGGATACCTGTCACAGAGACGGTAAAGAAGGCTAGAATGACGGATGCAGCTGCGATAAAAATACCGATGATTGCCATGAGAATGCCGATTCCGACCGGAATTCCGATAGGAGCTACTAGCAGGGCTAGAAGAGCAATGTGTAGCAGTTGGCGGTCATTCTTTTGAGCAGGGGCTTCATTGACTTTTTTGTCGAGGAGGTTAGAGAGGACATCATGAGCCGCTTCTTTTGGTGTTCCTAGACTAGCAATGAGCTCTTCTTCGCCCTCTGGACCTGCATCGTCAAATAATTCCTTAAAGTAGTCCATGGCTTCGATGCGGTCAGCTTTAGGCAGTTTATGGAGATAGGTTTCTAACTGAGTCAGATAGTCAGCTCTTGTCATGGCGGATACTCCCTTCTATGATGCCGTTGACGGTGTCGGTATAGAGCGTCCACTCTTCCTTTAGAGTAACGAGTTGCTCTACGCCCCGATTGGTCAAGGAGTAGTATTTGCGCATACGCCCCTGAAACTCTCTAGAGTAGGTGGTCAGAAAGCCACTGGCTTCCAATTTTTTGAGAATGGGATAGAGCGTAGATTCTTTGATATTGGCGATGAGCTTAATAGTTTGGCTAATCTCATAACCATAAGAATCCCCCTGCTCCAGTACAGCCAAGATGAGAAACTCGATCAAGGCAGAGGATGTTGGGAAGTACATGGGAAACCTCCTTTATATTATATAAAAATTTTATATATACTCTTTTCAAATATATTGTATCTCAATATGAAAGCCCTGTCAAGAAATATGTGTAAAAATTTTATATATAAAAAACTCCTAGTAAAAACTAGAAGTTTAGAGGATCTTATCCGCCCGATCTACCATAAAGAGTGAGATAGTCATGATGATATTGATGGCTAGAAGGGCAAGGACAGCTGGAATCCAAGATTGGAAAAGGTCAAAACTATAACCAAACAAGGTAGGACCAAAGGCTGCCAAGATGTAGCCCCCTGTTTGCGCTAGACCTGAGAGTTGCGCAGTCTTTTCAGGCGAGCTGGTCTTAAGTGAGAAGCAAACCATGAGATAAGGAAAGAGAGCACTACAAGCAGTCCCAATCAAGAGGTGGGTGACTAGCCAGTAGAGGAAGTTACTGCTCGGATACAAGAGCATGGCAATTCCTATCATACCAGCGATAGAGATAATTGCCAGCATGATTTGACGGTGGCCGTCTGACAAACGAGTCGTCAGACTTGGGATGGTCATGGAAAAAGGAATGCTGATCAGCGAGAAGATAGAAGCCAGAAGAGCCGCATCCTTATTAGAAAGACCAGCACTAATAGCCATAGTTGGCAACCAGGTCATGCTTGTATAAAAGAGTAAGGACTGAAGACCACCAAAGACAATGATGGCCCAGACAGATTTGCTTTTTAGAACATTTTCTCTCGATTTCTTTTCTTGGTGCCCTTCTAGATAGTGGTTGTGGCGATGATTTGGCAACCAGACTAGCAGAGTGACCAAGCAGAGGAGGCTGAGAACGAGGATCAAGCCTTTCCAAGAACTAGCTTGGGTGATAGGGACAGAAAGATAAGAAGCAATAGCGGTGGAAACTCCCATAGCAGTGACATAGAGTGTCGTTAGGAGACTGATTTTTTGAGGCTGATTTGCTTGAATCATACTAGGGAGAAGAACATTAAAAATAGCAATGCTCGCTCCAACAATCAAGGTCCCTAGATAGAGAAGGGGAAGATTAAAGATACGAATGACAGAGCCAATAGTTAAGAGAAGGAGACAGTAAGTAAAGAGATGCTCTAGCCCAATCTTTTGCGCCAAGCGGCTTGCAAAAGCAGAGAAAAGAGCAAACATCAAGAGAGGGAGACTGGTTAAAATCCCAAGAGAGCTGACCTCGACTCCTAGCCCCTGAGCGATATCTCCTAAAATGGTTGGAAGAGCAGTAAAAGGAGAGCGTAAAACAGTCCCGATTAAGACAATTCCTAGAACAAAAAAGAGTGATTGTTTTTTCATAAAAACCTCGATAAGATGATTTTAATAACAGCTTATTTTAAGTTTTTTTTCTTATAATGTCAAGGAGAGGACTGCTAAGAAAGCTAGAACGATTTAACTGAAAATAGAGTGAAAGGAGACGGATCTCTTTACTAGAATTTTCCTTGATTTGATATAAAAATAGGAAACTAGGAAATTTTGTGATAAAATAGTGGAAGGAAATCTATAAATTGGAGAAAAACTGTGTCTGAAAAGCAAAAAATCAGCGTCTTGATGTCGGTCTATGTAAAGGAAAATCCGACATTTTTGAGAGATGCCATCAAAAGTGTTCAAAACCAGACCTTGAAACCAAGTGAGATTGTTCTCGTAGAGGATGGGCCTCTTACACCAGAACTCTATCAGGTGCTAGATGAAGTGGAAGCTCAGTCAGAGATTCCAGTTAAGCGTTGCCCCTTAGAAGAAAATCAAGGTTTAGGTTTGGCTCTTCGATACGGTGTGTTACAGTGTCAGTATGATATCATCGCTCGTATGGATACGGATGATTTAGCCGTTCCGGATCGTTTTGAGAAACAGCTTCAACTAATGGAGAAAGAAGACCTCGATCTCTTAGGTGGACATATTGCAGAATTTATTGACAATCCTAACGAGATTGTTTCTTACCGTCGTGTTCCAACTCAGCACGCAGATATTGTGGCTTATCAAAGGATGAGAAGTGCCTTCAATCACATGACTGTCATGTTCAAGAAGGATATGGTTCTCAAGGCAGGTAACTACGAAGATGGACTTTATATGGAAGATGACCTTCTCTGGCTCAATATGATTGCCGCAGGAGCCAAGACTGGAAACCTCGATCAGATTTTGTGTAAGGTTCGTGTCGGTGCAGGGATGTTTGAACGTCGTGGTGGCTTGCGCTACCTGAAACTCTATCGTCAGGCTCGTCAGCGCATGCTTGAGAGAGGGCAAATTTCCTACATGGAATATGTGAAAAGCATTGCCATTCAGGCGGTCGTCGCACTTTGTCCAGGTTTTGTACGTCAGTTTATTTTTGTGAAATTATTAAGAAAAAATAAATAGGCTTGTAAAAGATAAAATAGCTAAAAGATGTTATAATGACAATATATTTATTTGCATTCTTTTAAGAAAGAGTAAATTCCTATGAATAAAAAACTAACAGATTATGTGATTGATCTGGTTGAAATTTTAAATAAACAGCAAAAACAGGTGTTTTGGGGTGTATTTGACATTGTTAGTATGGTGGTTTCCATCATTGTGTCCTACATTCTCTTTTATGGCTTGATTAACCCAGCGCCTGTGGACTATGTTATCTATACTGGTTTGGCCTTCCTCTTCTATCAAATCATGATTGGATTTTGGGGGCTCAATGCGAGTATTAGTCGTTACAGCAAGATTACGGATTTCTTAAAAATCTTTTTTGGCGTAACCGTTAGTAGCATTGTCTCTTACGGACTTTGCTACGCCTTTCTTCCTCTATTTTCTATCCGGTTCATCGTGCTCTTTATCTTGTTGAGTACCTTCCTGATCTTGCTCCCTCGTATCACTTGGCAGTTGATTTACTCCAAACGCAAGCAAGGTAGTGGGGATGGCGAGCATCGTCGTACTTTTTTGATTGGTGCTGGCGATGGTGGTGCTCTCTTTATGAATAGCTACCAACACCCAACTAGTGACCTCGAGTTAGTGGGGATTTTGGACAACGATGAAAAGAAAAAAGGGCAAAAACTAGGTGGGATCCCAGTCTTGGGCTCCTATGATAATCTGCCTGAATTGGCTAAACGTCACCAAATCGAGCGTGTCATCGTAGCCATCCCTTCCCTTGACCCATCAGAGTACGAACGCATCCTGCAGATGTGTAATAAACTCGGTATCAAATGTTACAAGATGCCCAAGGTTGAGACAGTTGTTCAGGGGCTTCACCAACCAGGTAGTGGTTTCCAGAAAATTGACATCACAGACCTTTTGGGGCGTCAGGAAATCCGTCTCGATGAATCCCGTCTGGGTGCAGAGCTTACAGGCAAGACTATCTTGGTGACAGGAGCTGGTGGTTCGATTGGTTCGGAGATTTGTCGTCAGGTTAGCCGCTTCAATCCAGAGCGTATCGTCTTGCTTGGACATGGTGAAAACTCAATCTATCTCGTTTATCATGAATTGATCCGTACATTCCAAGGGATTGATTATGTTCCTGTTATCGCAGATATTCAGGATTATGATCGCCTTTTACAAGTGTTTGAACAGTATAAACCAGCCATTGTCTATCATGCTGCCGCTCATAAACACGTTCCGATGATGGAGCGCAATCCAAAAGAAGCCTTCAAAAACAATATCCTCGGAACCTACAATGTTGCCAAGGCTGTTGATGCAGCCAAGGTGCCTAAGATGGTCATGATTTCTACTGACAAGGCGGTCAATCCACCGAATGTTATGGGCGCAACCAAGCGTGTGGCAGAGTTGATTGTCACTGGCTTTAACCAACGTAGCAAATCAACCTACTGTGCAGTCCGTTTTGGGAATGTTCTCGGTAGCCGTGGTAGCGTGATTCCTGTCTTTGAACGCCAGATTGCTGAAGGCGGTCCTGTAACGGTGACAGACTTCCGTATGACACGTTATTTCATGACCATTCCAGAGGCCAGTCGTCTGGTAATCCATGCTGGCGCTTATGCCAAGGACGGAGAAGTCTTTATCCTTGACATGGGCAAACCTGTCAAGATCTATGATTTGGCTAAGAAAATGGTCCTTCTAAGTGGACACACCGAAAGTGAAATTCCAATCGTTGAAGTCGGGATTCGTCCAGGTGAAAAACTTTATGAGGAACTCTTGGTTTCAACCGAATTGGTTGATAACCAAGTCATGGACAAGATTTTCGTTGGTAAGGTAAATGTCATGCCTCTAGAAGCCATCAATCAAAAAATTGAAGAATTTCGTTCACTCAGTGGAGATGAGCTCAAGGAAGCTATCATTTCCTTTGCAAATGAAACAACTCATATTGAGTAAGAGTGACTCATGCAATTAATCATAAATCAAAGACCAAGGTTTTGTATAGACAGAACCTTGGTCTTTTTACTCTGTAGTTTCAAATTGTCG
>CAUULS010000015.1:0-49372 GCA_963546055.1 uncultured Streptococcus sp. | reverse complement strand
TTGCGCTCTCGAAGCGATAAGTAGCTTGGTACTTCTTAGCTTCAAAGGTCCATTTGCCTACAAACTTAACATCAGCCTTGTTAACGACTGCATTGCCTGCGTCATAACCCTTGAAGGTCCAGGTGCCGTCGTTCACACTATCTGTGTAGGTCGCTTGCGCTGGTTGCTGAGCGGTAACAGAGGCACCATTCACATACAAATCACTGTCGCTTGGAGTCAAAGTGGTGATAGCTGCTGGAAGTGCTTTATCTGCCGTTGCGCTCTCGAAGCGATAAGTAGCTTGGTACTTCTTAGCTTCAAAGGTCCATTTACCTACAAACTCTACATCAGCCTTGTTGACAACGGCGCTAGCTGCGTCATAGCCCTTGAAAGTCCATGTGCCATCGTTCACAGTATCTGTGTAAGTGGTTTGCGCTGGTTGTTGAGCTGAAACAGAGTTACCATTCTCATATGTTGCACTGTCGCTTGGAAGCAGCGTTGCGATACCTGCTGGAAGGGATTTACCTGATGTTGCGCTTGCGAAGCTGTAAGTAGCTTGGTACTTGTTAGCTTCAAAGGTCCATTTTCCGACGAAGGATACATTGGCCTTGTTGACAACGGCGCTAGTCACATCATAGCCCTTGAAGGTCCATGTGCCATCGTTCACAGTATCTGTGTAAGTGGTTTGCGCTGGTTGTTGAGCTGAAACAGAGTTACCATTCTCATATGTTGCACTGTCGCTTGGAAGCAGCGTTGCGATACCTGCTGGAAGTTGCTTACCTGCCGTTGCACTTGCGAAACTGTAAGTAGCTTGGTACTTGTTAGCTACAAACTTCCACTTACCTGTGAAAGTCAAATCAGCTTTTTTCACAATCTTACTTTTGGCATCGTAACCATCAAAAGTCCATGTACCATCGTTCACATCATCTGTGTAAGTTGTTGTTGTCGGCTCTTCTGCAAAAACTCTCGTCCCGTTGAAGTAAGTTGAACTATCTTTTGGTGCTTTCTTCTGGATAAATTCAGGCAAATCAACACCAGACGTAACACTTACAAAAGTATAGCTTACATGATGTGGTCTAGGCGTTGCTTCCCAGATACCCGTAAATGTCACGCGCTTGCCATTATACGTCGCATTCTTCTGATCATAACCTTTGAAGGTCCAGACATAGTCTTTTTCTTCTTCTACTACTGATTCTTCAGCAGGTTGTTTGGCTACAATGGTGTCTCCAACCTTATAAGAAGCCTCATCATTTGGAAGCATTCCCAAAATACTTTGTGGCAATGGAACACCCGCTTTAGATGATTCGAATACATATTCTGGATTTGGAGTAGGTACCCAGCTTCCAAGGAAAGTCTGTCTACCTTTTGCTACAACGATTTTTTCTTTATCGTATCCTGCAAATGTCCAAGTTACCTTGTTTGCTTTGTCAACATAAGTCGTTTCACTTGGTTGTTCCGCAACTACTTCCTTAGGATTCAGTTTATAATCAATTGGGTTTTTCGGAGTCAACTTGGTGATATGATCTGGTAATACGAAATCAGGATTAGTTGACTTAAACTGATAGTCCACACCATTTGGCGTAAAGCTCCAAGATCCTGTGATGGTCTTCACTTTCGTACCTGCAATAGCTTTTCCGTATTTATCTGCATCAAAACCATGGAAGGTCCATGTACCTGTCGGAACAGTTACTGTGGATATGTCAAGTTTGCTTGCATCTTTGTAATCGTCAGCTCGTGCAACGAAATCAGTACCAGCTGGAAGCATATCGCGAATCTTATTTGGAAGAGGATAAGCAGGAGTCAAGTTAGTGAATTTATACTCCACTCTGTAGATTGTATCAGACTGATCATTAGGAACCAAAATCCATCTTCCTCTAAAGATAACGTCTCCTGTCCCTACTGTTTTCACACGTGGAGAAATAGTCGTATTATCATCTTCATAGTAGTCATCAAATACCCAAGTTCCTCTGCCATCTGGATCCTCAATTCTTGTTTTAGACGGCATTTTAACGCGAGCTTTTTCACCCTTGACAAATTCTCTTTCATAAGTGATTAGATCAAACAAAGTTGATGGTGGGTAGATTAAATTACCAGAAGAATCTTTTGAATCTGTATAGAAGTCATAGTAGACACTATGCTTAGTCGGTTCAAAGACCCAGTGGAAAGTGTAAGTAGAGTCCTCATCATCAGTTGGATTTTCTATCTTCTCAGGAGCAATAAACTTCCAAGTTCCATCATTATCATCATCTGTGTATGTATAAAAACTTCCAATGACATATCTAACATTATCAGAATAATCTTTCGGAGATGTCGTGATAGGAGCTGGAATTTGTGCCTTCAGATCATCTGGAATAGTCTTCTCTGGGGTATCACTGACAAAGTCAAAGGAAACAGTCTTATCTCTGTGTGGTGCGAAAGACCACTTACCTATAAAGAGAACTTTATCTTGATTAACTACCTTGCTATTAGCGTCATAGCCATTAAATTTCCAAGTACCCTCGTTATCAAAGTCCATGTAGGTCGTCTCACGTGGATATTCCGCAAATACAGTTTCGCCATTATCGTAAGTATTTGTATTACTTGGCGTCAAGGCCTTAACTGCAGCTGGTAGAGATCGACTAGGATCTGAGCTGACAAACTCATAGTTTTCTGAGTACTTATCCGCTACAAAAGTCCAAGTACCTGTGAACTTAAGGTTCCATCCTTTGTGATCCCACTCGCTTACTGGTTTTTCAGTAAAATCGTAGCCTGTAAAGGTCCAGGTACCCTTGTTAACTGTATCATAGTAGGACTCTTGAGTCGGTCTAACAGACTGAACCATCTCACCTTTCGGGTATTTCTTTCTCTTTGCATACTCCCATTCAGGCATATCTACCGGCTTCAGATTATTGATCTCAGCAGGTAGTGATTTGCCAGCCGTTCCACTGACAAACTCATAAGTCGGTTTCCGAGGAACTGGTGTAAATTTAAACATCAATGGCATTGTAACTTTTGGCAATTCCCCATATGTAGCCGCACGTTCCAGTTCACGACTGAAGGTTAAATCTATTGAATCTTCCTCGTAGGTCCAATTCCCTTCATGTTCTGCATCATAAAAAGGTTTGTAGACACCTTGAACTTCATCGTAGCGGAGCAAAGCTGCCACCGTATCCCGTATATCTTTAGGTAAATGCTCATGACGTTTATCAAACTGATTGAGAGAAAGCTTGTAATCGTATAGCTTACTTTCTAGATCCTTTATCTCCTTAGGAAGAGGTAATTTATATTCGTCACGTGAAGTCTTAGGACTACTCGGTAAATTATAAAAATTCTCAAAATCATACTGGTTCATAGGCTTGTAGGATACAGTGACATCCTCAAAGTATTTCCAAGTTCCTACGAACTCTACATCGCCATTGTTTGCCACTTTACTTGGAGCATCAAAGCCAGTCAAAGCCCAATAGCCTTTTCGGTTAGGATATTCTTCTGAAGTATAAAAAACATAGTGAAATTCTTGTGCTTTTACTACTTCGCCCTCAGCAAATCTTCTTTTATCTTCTGGACTCCAGTTTGCAACATAAGGTGGCGGAGTTTTTCCAGGTGAACCATTAACTGCTCTATAGGTAGCCTTGTATGGTGTTGGTGTATATTCCCACTTACCTGTGAAGAAAACATCATCTTTGTCAACCACCTGACTATCATAGTCATAGCCCTTAAAGGTCCATCTACCACTTCCATCATTCTCTACATAAGTTGTTTCAGTTGGCTGGATGGCCTTTACTTTATCGCCCTTTTTGTAGATTTTTGTGTCTTCTGGCTTCAAGTAGTTCAGACCAAACGGAACCGTTTTTCCTGGTGTAGCACTTTCAAACTCATAAAGTGCCGAACGAGGAGTCTTATCCTTGTCTGGGATGAACTTCGGATTTTTATCACGAAGACCTGAATTGACAAAAGTCACGAGATTGCGATAAACTTTATCAATTTCTTCTTGCTTTGTCGCAGTTTGAAGCACACCATCGGCAGCTGTCATTACACCATTCAAGATTTCTAGACTATCGTCTGTCTTACTTGAAAAGTCCTTGCTACGCAAGTTTTTGAGGTAGTTCTCTAAAGTGCTCTTGTTTAGACTTGCATTTGCTGACGCTGGTTGAGCAGTAGCTGCAGCTGGCTGGCTTGTGCCTGTAGCTGGCTGAGCATTTTTAAAAGCAGTCGAATCTGTCGCTTGACTTGTCTCTACTACCGCAGATTCAGCAGATTTCAAAGTAACTTGGTTTTCTTTCTGAGGCTCTGCTTGCTCTATTGTAGAAGAGCCCACCGAGACCTGCTGACTCTCTGTTTTATTCTCCACTTGTTCAGTAGCCGTAAGCTCATCGGCTTGAACTACTTGAGCGGCTCCCATGACCGCAGGCGCAAACAAAAATCCAATCGCAAGGGACACAGTAGCAACTGACAATTTACGGATTGAATATTTTATCTTTCTATCCTGAAAAAACATTCCAGTCCTCCTTTTATTTTATCATTTCCATTTTATCATAAATAGTTGATATTATAGATTTTTTGACTGTAATTTTTTAAAAACTTATTTGTGGATGTTTTCTCATAATATACAAATATACAAAAAAACTCCTTCTCTAAAATAGTGATTATAGGGAGTAAAAAAATGAAAGGAAGTGCTCCCTTTCATTTTTTACTTTTATTTCCAATTTAGAATCGCATTCAAACCATAGTGGTCACTGACTTGTGGACTATTCTGCCCATCAAAAACCACATGCAAGCTTTCTACTTCTAACTCTTTTGTCGTAAAAACATAGTCAATTCGCAGTGGTTCAGAGTTGCCTTTCCATCCATCAATTTCTGGTGGTACTGTATAGCTACCACTTCTCTCCTTAGCAACTTCAAAAGCATCTTGTAACTCTAGAGGACTTGCTAGGATAGCTTGATAACCTTCCTGTCCAGCTGGATTATTGAAATCACCTGCTAATATTAGAGGTTTATTCAAATCTTTCAGTACTGCCTCAAATCGTGCCCATTCTTCCTGGAAACCTTTATCCCACCATGAAAGATGGACGCTTGCAAGAGCAAGTTCCTTCCCTTCAACTTCTGTCTCAGCCAAGGCGACACGGCGAGTATGGTAGTCTGTTGGATCATCTACATCCGAAACTAAAATCTCGCGTGCTTGAATCGGTGTCTTAGATAAGATAGCAACCCCCTCATGGTAGCGGTCATAACCGATATGGTTATAGGCCCAGGTCCAATAGTAGCTTCTTCCTTTCTCAGACAATTTTTCAACCAAAAGTCTCACATAGTGGTCTTGGTGAATTGGCTCTGCCGCTGGCAAAGCTTGATAGAGGTCATTAACCTCCACCTCAGGAGAAGTGATTTCCTGATTGATTTCTTGGAAACAAATTAAATCATAGTCTTTATCAAGAATATCCTGGAGCAAGAGCTGGAATTTTTCCTCCGCTTCCTTCTCCATCCAACTGTGGGTATTGAGTGTTAAAAATTTCATGCTTTTCTCCTAAAACAAGAGGTTGGAAAACAGCTTCCAACCTCAAGTATATTACAATTCTACTTTAGCAACTGCTGTTTTAGCTGCAAGAGAACCAGTTTGTTCTAATTTAACAGATTTGATAGCATCACCATTTGTGAAGACAACCACTGTTGAAGTTTCACGACCTGCTGCACGGATAGCATCCAAGTCAGCTGTAACAAGAAGATCACCAGCAGCAACCTTTTGTCCTTCAGCTACGTGAACTGTGAATGGTTTTCCTTCAAGACTTACTGTATCTAAACCGATGTGAACAAGTACTTCAAGACCTGCTTCAGTCACAAGACCAAGAGCATGTTTTGTAGGGAAAATACTTGATACAGTACCAGAAACTGGAGATACGATATTTCCATTTGCTGGTTCTACCGCAAATCCGTCACCCATCATTTTTTGAGCAAAAACAGGATCTTTCACTTGTTCCAAGGCAATGACTTGACCGTCAGCTACTGAGTAAACATCCTCAGTTACACCTTTGTAGTGTACAGTGTTCTGTTGAGCTTCAGTCATTTGGCTTGGAAGAGTTTCAGGAATAACCTCACCTGAGTCAAGGATATCTTGGATATCAGATTTCAACACGTCAGCTTTTGGTCCGTAGATAGCTTGGACACCTTGTCCTTTCATGACAAGACCCATAGCTCCTTCAGCTTTCCATTGTTCCTCAGTACCAACACGATCTGCGTCCTTAACAGTTACACGAAGACGAGTCATACATGCATCTACATCTACGATGTTTGCACGACCACCAAGAAGGTTAATGATATTTACAGCTTGAGAAGCAGCTGCAACTTTTGTTTCACCTGAAGCAACTTCTTCTGAAGCGCCTTCAGCAGTTTCATAGTTTCCGTTACGTCCTGGAGTTGCGTAGTTGAATTTCTTAATCATGAAGTTCGCGATGAAGTACATGATCACAGCAAAGAGGACAGTTACCCAGATAAAGTTAATAATATCCATACCAAGGCCAGCGTTGATAGCTAGTGGAGTACGAGTTAAGAATTCAATTGAACCGAATGAGTGCATACGAAGGTGAACGATGTCAGCCATAGCAAAGGCAGCACCTTGAACAACAGAATAAACAAGATAAAGAGGTGTTGCAACAAACATGAACATGTATTCGATTGGCTCAGTAACCCCTGTCAAGAAAGTTGCAAGAGCTGTTGCAATCATCATTCCTTTGTATTGGTGTTTCTTGTCTGCTTCAACATTACGGTAAATAGCAGCAGCCACACCCATCAAAATACCGAATGAACCGATCATTTGTCCAACTTTGAAACGAGCTGGATGTACTGTATCTAACAAGTGTTGGTATTGACCAGCGTCAGTACCTTTAAGGTTTACAAGGTCTGTTACCCATGCAAGCCAAAGTGGATCTTGACCAAATACTTGGCTACCTTTTGCTGCACCAGTTAAGATATCATAAGTACCACCAAGAGCTGTATAGTTCATTGGGATAGTCAACATGTGGTGAAGTCCAAATGGCAAGAGCAAGCGTTCCAAAGTACCATACAAGAATGGTGCTAGAATTGGAGCTGTTTCTTGAGAGTTTGCAATCCAGATACCAAAGCTATTAATACCTGTTTGAACAAGTGGCCAGAAAATTGAAAGAACAATTGCAGCAATTACTGAACGAACAATAACTACAAACGGTACAAAACGTTTTCCGTTAAAGAATGAAAGTGCATCAGGAAGCTTACGGAAGTTGTAGTATTTGTTAAAGGCAGTTGCCCCTATAAAACCAGAAATAATCCCTACGAAGACACCCATGTTAAGTGCTGGAGCTTCCATAACACTGATAAAGTAATCAGAAACTTTGATTGACCCACCCAATAGTGTTGAAACCATAGCATTTGGATCTTTCAACATGTCACCTGATACTCCAAAGA
Source organism: uncultured Streptococcus sp. (assembly GCA_963546055.1). Classification (GTDB taxonomy): domain Bacteria; phylum Bacillota; class Bacilli; order Lactobacillales; family Streptococcaceae; genus Streptococcus. The sequence goes on along the minus strand of CAUULS010000015.1, from coordinate 41,986 downwards.
TTGTACCAGTGATACGGTTGATTAAGATAAAGGCAAGACCAGCAGCAAAAGCACCACCAGCGCGTTCTTTAGCCCAGCTTCCTCCGATAGCGAGGGCAAACAAGATATGAAGATTAACGATAACTCCCCAACCGATTTGCTCTAGTACTCCACCAGTAATTACCAGTGGTGCAAAGTTAGGGTTAATCATAACAAGTGATTTACCGATTGAAATCATCAATCCAGCGGCTGGCATAACAGCGATAACCACCATCAAAGCCTTACCGAATTTCTGCCAAAACTCGAAAGACAAGACATTTTTGAATGTAGCTTTCATCATTCAAATCTCCTTTATTTTATTTAGGCAAACGTTTTACGAAAACGTTTGCACTTGTTTATACTCTAATTATACCACTTTATTTTTTTTTGTAAAGGCTTTTATAAAAAATTTTTTCCATTTTTCTTAAATTTTTATACAAGCGCTAAAAGAAAAAAGAGAAGCTCAAGAAAACTTCTCTTTTAAAATTGTATTATTTCTGATTTGGTCTGCAAGTTGCATTTATATCCAACTAGATCTTCAAGAATCGACGCATAGAAATGCCTGATCCAATTGCCCCAATGAAAATACCAATCACAAACAATAGAACTGTCATCAAAGGAATAAATACATCTGGTGTAATCATCGACAAGTTTTGCCCCACCAAAGATTTATTGACCGATTGGTAAACCATATTGTAGACAAAGAATACAAGGACTGAAGGAATAGCTGCACCAAATAAACCGATAAAGGCACCTTCAAGTAAGAATGGTCCTCTAATGTAGCCATTTTTAGCCCCTACTAGACGCATGATCTGAATCTCACGACTACGTGAAATAATGGTGATACGGATGGTATTGGAAATGAGGAATACTGCAATAAAAATCAAGAGCCCTGCAATAACCAATCCCCAAACACGGATAAAGGAAGCCAGTTCAAAGAGTCGTTGAGTGTTGGCTCCACCATCTTGAACTTCTGATACTCCCTCAATTTTCTTAGCTTCTTCAGCTACCGTTTTAACATCACTCGGAGAATTTGTATCAACGATATAGGCATCATAGAGAGGGTTTGCATCCCCTTCAAAGACTTTCCAATCGTCTCCCATCGTTTCAGTCAATTTTTGATACTGTTCTTCCTTGCTTGAAAAAGTGACATTTTTAACACCTTGCATAGCTTTTAAGGCATCATAAACCTTGTGGTAGTCATTATTGGTAACTGTCTGACCTTCTTTTTCAATCGTTTCACTATTATCCGCTACATCCTTACGAATGTAAACCATGACACGAACGTTGTTTTCAATATCGGTAGCCAGTTTAGCTGTATTAAAAATTACGGACGCAAACAAGGCAACGAGTGTCAAGGTAATCATAACCGAACTCACTGCTGCTACTGTCATCCAACCATTTCGCTTTAAACTTTTTAATGATTCAAATAAATGACGAAAAAATCTACTAATCATCGTATCCATATTCTCCTTTAGCTTCGTCACGAACGACACGGCCATTTTCAATGGCAATGACACGGTGGCGCAAGGTATTTACAATCTGGCTATTATGGGTCGCCATCAAGACAGTAGTACCTTGGAGATTGATGCGTTCCAACAGATTCATAATTTCCCATGAATTATCTGGGTCCAAGTTTCCTGTCGGCTCATCGGCAATCAAGACTTTGGGATTGTTGACAATCGCACGGGCAATGGCAATCCGTTGCTGCTCTCCACCTGAAAGTTCATTCGGGAATGAACGAACCTTATGTTTCAAACCTACTAGGTCCAACACTTCCATAACACGTTTTTTGATGTTTCGGCGATTCTCCCCGATAACTTCCATTGCGTAGGCAATATTCTCATAAACGGTTTTCTTAGGCAAGAGTTTATAATCCTGGAAGACAACCCCTACACTACGACGGAGCAGAGGGATATCTTTCTTTTTGATTTTAACCAGATTAAAGCCTGCTACTGTTAAACTGCCTTTTTCGACTTTCACTTCTCGGTATAAAGCTCGAATAAAGGTTGACTTACCTGCCCCAGAAGGTCCTACGATGTAGGCAAATTCTCCTGGTTCAATACTAAGAGAGACGCCTCGAAGGGCAGTCGTTCCGTTATCATATTTTTTGACAACATCTCGCATTTCAATGATTGACATGTGAGTTCCTTTCTATTCTTAGCTGATTCGCCACTTGAGATAGGCATCGATGAAACCATCAAGGTCTCCATCCATAACCTTATCTACTTGGGCAACTTCAAAGCTCGTACGGTGATCTTTTACCATTGTATAAGGTGTGAAGACGTAAGAACGGATTTGACTTCCCCAAGTGATTTCTTTTTTCTCACCTTTGAGGGAATCGACTTCCGCAGCTTTCTTTTCTTGCTCCATTTGATAGAGCTTGGCTTGCAACATCTTCATAGCACGATCTCTATTTCCATACTGGGTACGATCGACTGTAGATTGAACGACTGTCCCCGTAGGAATATGTGTCAAACGCACACCTGTTGAAACTTTATTGACGTTTTGTCCACCAGCACCACCCGAACGGAAGGTATCCATCTTAATATCATCCTCACGGATTTCTACTTCGATGGTATCATCTAACTCTGGCATAACCTCAACAGATGTAAAAGAGGTATGGCGACGTTTGGCAGAGTCAAATGGTGAAATACGGACCAAACGGTGAACACCCATTTCCGACTTAAGAAGGCCATAGGCATTTGGACCTTCAAAGGACAAGGTCACAGACTTGATACCCGCTTCATCACCAGCTTGGTAATCCAAGACTTCTACTTTAAAACCTTTGGCATTTCCATAACGAGTATACATACGGAGCAACATATCGCCCCAGTCCTGAGCCTCAGTCCCGCCTGAACCTGGATGGATTTCCAAGATTGCATTATTATGGTCATAAGGTTCTGACAAGAGAAGGGTCATCTCGTAGCTGGTCATCATCTTATCCAACTCGGTTAGCTGCTCTACCAGTTCATCATAGACTGACTCGTCTTCTACTAAAAAGTCCAATAAAATCTCAACTTCATCCTGCAACTCCTCCATTTTACGGAAGGTGTTGTAGGTGTTTTTTAATTCATTTAATTCTTGCGACGTTTTTTGGGCCGCGATATTATCGTTCCAAAAATCAGGTTCTGTCATCTTGTTTTCCAAGATGGCAATCTCTTCCTCTAAGCCTTCGAGGTCAAAGAGACCCCCTGAAAGAAGCTAATTTTTCACGATTTGCGTCAATTTTTTGACGAATTTCTGAAATGTCCATAAATACTCCTTTATCACATCGTTCCATTATACCACATTCTCTCATTTCTTTCCATATTTTGCTTGATATTTCAATTTGTATACAAAAAAGAGGGCTTGCACCCTCCATTTTATAACTTTTTAGCAGAGGTTCGAGCAATCTCCTCTACTTGGATACCTTGCGCTTCAAATTTCTCCTTCAGGAAGGTTAAATCAATCGTCCCATCAATTTGAACCTCAATCACGACCTTACCATCCTTGCGAGGAATATTAACGGTATGTGAAATATTCAAGTTTTCCTCAGCAATCAAGCTCACAATCTTGCCCAAAACCCCGACTTCATTTTCCGTAATAAAACGAACACGAATCCCTTCTTCTCCATAACCAGCAATTTCCAAAAAGGCTTGGAAAACATCACGATCCGTGATAACTCCATACACCTGCTGGTTATCAACAACTGGAAGAATACCGATTTTATTTTTCAGCATGAGATAGGTCGCATCCTCTAGACTAGCATAACCTGAGACTGTTATAACATCGCGAATCATGACGTCTTTGACTTTGGTCTTATTGAGAAGATAATTCATCTCATAGATGGAGAGACTGGTTGCTTTAGACGGACTGGCTTCAGCAATGGTTCCTTCTGTTACAAGACCAACCAATTGATCATTTTCGATAACAGGTAAACGGTGCAAGCCTTGCTCGCGCATCAAATCTGCTGCATGTGCTACAGTCGTATCTGGACTGATATAAACTACCTTACGGGTCATAAAATCTTTAACTGCCATGAGACTTCTCCTTCTTTATTGCTACTATAATTATACACTTTCTTACAAAAACTATCAAACGCTTTCATCTCTTTTTCAAGATTTTGTAACATTCAATCACAAAAAAAGAGAGAAACAGCCTTCTCTCTTAAACTTAAATCGTAACGGAATCCCGATCCTTGATCATATAGCGTTTTAAAGGAGTTAAGCTAGCTAGCCAATACAATAAACCACCAAAGATCGCAGTAAAGCCACTACCAGTTGTGAGCAAAAACATAGGACTCTGGATATGCTTTGTTATAGGGTTGTAAACAAATAATACCGTAACTAACAAGGAAATGATTACACAAGATAATCCCACCAAGTTAAAACCATTTGTAAACTCATAGGCATCATGTCCTTCAAGGAAATAGGCTGAACGCAAATCAAGTTTTCGTTTTCTTAAGATAAAGTAATCGACAACGATCATTCCGATAATTGGTCCTTGAATATAGGCAGCCAGCGAGATGAAGGAACCGAAGTATTCATCCACTCCTCCCCAGATGGTGAGTAGGCTCACATAAATCATAGCAATCCAAACCATTAGTTTATAGCTTACTTTGGGCATCCCGCTTTTTACAATCATACAATTCACGTACGATCCTGTACCTTGGGTTCCAATATTAGCAAAAGCTACCAGTAGTAAACTTAAAAGCGCAAAGGCAGGAGTGCTCAACGTTGAAAGCATCGTCGTTGGGTCACTTTCATAGACACCTGTTTTGACAAACATAGCCAAAGCCATCACCCCTCCTGTCGCAGCAAAGAATGGCGCAACAACCCCGTATGACAAGGCTGTAGCCCAATAGCCACTACGTTCTGATTTTGCCAAACGTGGCAAGACAAAGGCTTGTGTAGACCAAGAAAAGGCTACGGCCACATTTCCTTCCCCTGACATCATAAAACGTTCAATCGGTGTCAAATTTTCTTGAATGGCAGGTTGGACATTCATAATATCCCTAATCGGAACCGCAACAAAACAGATTCCAACGATGATTAGCCCAACAAATAACAAGGCTACCACTAGAAAGCGATTAGTGCCTTTAATCACCTCAGGACCCCCAAGAGCAATCAGCGTTCCAAGGAGAACACAGAGAGTGCCTAGAATCGGTGCCCATACTCCCTTATCTAAACCAAGACCAAAATTATTTCCCAAATGAATCATGGAGCTGGCAAAAAGATTGGCGGTAACAGCATACCAACCAAAATTTGCCAGACTAATCACAGTTGATAGAACAGCTACCCCTTTTCTACCTAGAACAGCTCTCAACCAAATCCATAAATCAATTCCATATTTAACTGCAAACAGAATTGGGAGACATTCAATAAAGACCCAGATAATGTTAAAGCTGAAAATATTAATCAACATTTGATTAAAGGTCAAATATTGAGCTACATAAGCTCCTTGGGTATAACACCAAGTTGCGATGGCAAAACCACTTGTCGATAAGAAGAGATCCCAGAAAGAATACTGACGATCCTTGTTGGTCATGGGAACAATTCCCGTTATCGTCTCCTGTTGAATGAAGTCATTCATCTTGGACATTTTATTGAATACCTCCTGTAATGGCTAAGATGATCAGAATATGATTGACTAGAATCATATCAATTACTTATGTAAAATAAACTTTTAAGAAAGGGGAGATAAATACACATAGATTAAGGCTTTCATTTTTTAGTTTCACCTACAACTAATTGTTCAAGTTCAATACCAATTCTCATTTTGTCAGTTCTCCGACTAAAAATTAATTTTAGTTGACCATACTGCCCACTATAGTGGTACCAAATATAGAAGAACTCCCCTAATAGATTTACAGACACTCTCCTGAAACAATCCTCACAAAGGAGTAATAGTATGATGCCCCAAACATCCGAGCTAGATAGCTGTATTTCGTTTTCACATCTGGAACTTCTTTAAAGAGATTTCAAGTACCTGTTCAGCCTATTCTATCATCGTATCAACAAAGGTTTCCTAAAGCCTCCAGCAGGGGGCATACTTGAGTATTTCTAATCAATCCTCTCTCTATCCTTAAATCGTAACAGAGTCCCGATCCTTGATCATATAGCGTTTTAACGGAGTTAAGCTAGCTAACCAGTACAATAAACCACCAAAGATCGCAGTAAAGCCACTACCAGTTGTGATTAAAAAGATTGAACTTTGAATTTGTGCAGTTACAGGGTTGTAAACAAATAGTACCGCAACTAATAAAGAAATGATTACACAAGATAATCCCACCAAGTTAAAACCATTTGTAAACTCATAAGCTTTATGTCCCTCAAGGAAATAGGCTGAGCGCAAATCAAGTTTTCGTTTTCTTAAGATAAAGTAGTCGACAACGATCATACCAATAATTGGCCCCTGAATATAGGCGGCTAGTGAGATGAAGGAACCGAAATACTCTTCTACCCCTCCCCAGATGGTGAGTAGGCTCACGTATACCATGGCAATCCAAACCATTAGTTTATAGCTTACTTTTGGCATCCCGCTTTTTACAATCATACAGTTCACGTACGATCCTGTCCCCTGGGTTCCAATATTGGCAAAGGCTACTAGTAGTAGACTTAAGAGGGCAAAGGCAGGTGTGCTTAGAGTTGAAAGCATCGTCGTTGGATCACTTTCATAAACACCTGTTTTGACAAACATGGCTAGAGCCATGACTCCACCTGTCGCAACGAAGAATGGAGCGACAACCCCGTATGATAAGGCTGTAGCCCAATAACCACTGCGTTCTGATTTTGCCAAACGCGGTAAAACCAATGCTTGTGTAGACCAAGAGAAGGCAAAAGCAACATTTCCTTCCCCAGAGAGCATGAAGCGTTCCAAGGGCGTCAAATCTCCTTGGGTAGCTGGTTGAATGTTCATAATGTCAGTGATAGGCACAGCTACAAAACAGATTCCAACGATAATCAGACCGACAATCAACAGGGCGATAACCAAGAATCGATTGGTCCATTTGATTACTTCTGGACCTCCTAGAGCAATCAGCGTTCCAAGAAGAACACAGAGAGTACCTAAAATCGGTGCCCATACTCCCTTATCTAAACCAAGTCCAAAATTATTTCCCAAGTGGATCATAGAATTGGCAAAAAGATTAGCCGCAACGGCGTACCAGCCAAAGTTAGCCAAGCTAATAATGGTTGATAGCAAGGCTACCCCTTTTTTTCCTAAGACAGCCCTCAACCAAATCCACAAATCAATTCCATATTTAACCGCAAACAAAATTGGGAGACATTCGATAAAAACCCAGATGATGTTGAAACTAAAAATATTAATCAACATTTGATTAAAGGTCAAATATTGAGCTACATAGGCTCCCTGGGTATAACACCAAGTTGCGATGGCAAAACCACTTGTTGACAGGAAGAGATCCCAGAAAGAATACTGACGATCCTTGTTGGTCATGGGAACAATTCCCGTTATCGTCTCCTGTTGAATAAAGTCATTCATCTTAGACATTTTATTGAATACCTCCTGTCATGGCTAGTATAATCAAAATGAGATTGACTATAACTAGGGCGATGACTATAATAAAATCACTTTTTAAAAATGGCTGAGCAAAGACATAGTTTGGTGATTCCATTTCTTCTAGCCTTCTTTTCGTTTCATTTGCCACTAATTCTTCAATTTCTGATGTCGGTTTCATCTCAATTCTCCTCTAAGTACAAATCTAATGCAAGTTTTCCATACTGCTTGGTATAACGATACCAGATATAAAGAAATTCACCTACTGGTTTTCCAACGCTTTCTTGGAACAGGGCCCACAAAAACCAATAATATGAAGTCACTGATACATAGGCAAAGTAATGGCGTTTGGTTTTCTTGTCTGGAACTTCTTGTAGATAGATTTCAAGTACCTTTTCAGCTTCTTCTACTGTATAATTTGAACACCCAATAAAGGTTCCTAAATCTCCTGCTGGATCTCCCATACCAGAATATTCCCAATCAATCAAGCTCATTTCGCCAGCTTCATTCAACAAGAAATTTGGGCTATAAGAATCTCCGTGACAGAGAACCTTTTTCGCTTGATCTTCTTGTAAAAGCTTCTCGAGAACTGAGACATTCTGATCCAACTCTTCAAGCCCATCAAATTCAAAACGATTGCTAGCCTTTAATTTTTGTCTAAAATCATCAATTCCCTCAAATTGATCAAAAGAATGATCCGTTTTTTCTCCAGATTGGTGCAAGCGTCTCAAGAGCTCCATTGCTTTTGCTACATCATCCCAATTATCATAATCTAGTTGCTTGGCATTAGGGATAAATTCTGAAATTTTCCAGCCCTCATCCTTGTTCATGGCAACAAAAGTACGGTCAATCTTCAATTTTGCAGCAATTTCCATGGAAGCCGCTTCACTAGCACGATCGATATAATTCTCCGTTCCTCTACCTGGATGACGGTAAACATATTTCTTTCCTAGGCAGTCAAATGAAAACGAAGTGTTGGTTAGACCATCTTTCAGGGGTTTAATATTGACAATATCTGAAGCTATACATCCTAATGTCTTACAGATGTTATCAATGATTTCCGAATTAGTATTCACCAAATAGTGTTCATCAAACTGACGCAACTCATCTAGTGAATCAAACTCCTTAACAATGTCTGCTGAATAATGCCGAGCTTCCAAAGGAAGCTCCTTGACGTGACGACTATAATAATCTTCCCATAGCTGTTCGCGATACGGTTCATGCTTAAATTCAGTTTCTAAAATATCTACGAACTTTTCACTAAATGCACGATCAAAATAAACATGCCCCACCATAGCCCAAGTATTCGTCCCACCAATTTGGATATCGATGATTGTGTGATTGGAGTCTTCCTTAGAGCAGTATTCGTCTGTGTCCCCTTCTGCAAATATAGTCGAATAATAACCCCTGTAAATGTATCGTTCAAACGGATTTTCTACAAAATAATTATCCGAAGAGCAAATATAAGTGTTAGAAAGTTGGTCTCTGACTAGCATGAGAGAAGAACAGTTGTTGTACTTGTAGTAATCATTATTTACAACAATTTTAACGCCAAACTTTTCTGCCAAATAGAACATTTTTTCTTGCAGATAACCTACAATAACTGTAATATCCTCTATCCCAGCTTCTTGCAACTGCTTGATTTCTCTCTCAATCAAGCGCTCACCTTTAACTTGGAGCAATCCTTTTGGTAGCTCATAAGACAGAGGTGCAAAGCGGCTACTCATTCCTGCAGCCATGATAATGGCATTCTTCACCTGATACGGAGTTAGAGCCTCCTCACCTAGGTCAGTTAAGTGATTTTCCTCACCGATCCACTTCTTTTCTTTACATTCCTTGAAAAGGTTATTCACCGCCCCCAAAGAGATGTCTAGCTGTTCAGCCAATTGTCTCTGCGTAAAGCTTTCGTCTTTATGAGTCAATAAAAAACGTAAAAGTTTAAATTGTTTTTCTGATAGCATATCTTCAGCCTCTTTTGTTCAATATATTTATTTATTTAATTATATAATGAACACATGCTTTTGTCAAGTTAGATTCTATATTAAGAAAACGGGTGCTCAAATCAAGTCCATCAAACTAGTGACCAAACGAAGAAAGAGCCCCAATTTGGAGCTCTTCAAATTCATCTACAAAACAATCCACTGGATTTGATGATTTCTTTATCTGCCGACTAAAAAGGTTCCCCGGACTATAGGGTATTGCTTACGCAATCTCCATCCGCCGACTAAAAAGGTCCCCCGGGCTATAATGATGATTACTTCGTAATCTCCATCTGCAACCTAAACTAGTCTCCCAGACTAGTTTAGCCACCTAGGTATGCTTTTCTGACTTCGTCTGATGCTGCGAGTTCTTTACCTGTTCCTGATAGGACAATCTTACCTGTTTCAAGTACATAACCTCGGTCAGAGATAGCAAGAGCCTTGTTAGCGTTCTGCTCAATTAGGAGAACAGTTGTTCCTTGCTTCTGAATGTCTTGGATGATATCAAAAATTTCTTGGATAAAGATAGGGGCAAGTCCCATAGACGGCTCATCCAAGAGGAGAAGCTTGGGCGTGGACATGAGAGCACGTCCCATAGCCAGCATCTGTTGTTCACCACCTGAAAGGGTAGCTGCATCTTGGTTTTTGCGTTCTTCTAAACGTGGAAAACGAGAGAAGACTTTCTTCAAGTTGGCTTGATTTTCTTCTCGGTTTTTCTTTAAAAAGGCTCCCATTTCTAAGTTTTCCATAACAGTCAAACCTGGAAAAACATGGCGTCCTTCAGGAACTTGTGAAAGCCCACCTGCCACGATTTTTTGCGCTGGCATCTTTTGAATTTCTTTTCCTAAAAACTGAATTTTACCAGCACTTGGACGAACCAAACCTGAAAGGGTACGGAGAATGGTTGTTTTACCGGCACCATTGGCACCTATCAAAGAAACAACTTCACCTTCATTAACCTCGAAACTTACATCACGAACTGCTTGGATCATACCGTAATGCACAGAGAGGTTTTCAACTTTTAACATAGACATTAGGCTTCACCTCCTAGATAAGCTTCGATAACACGTTTGTTGTTCTTGATCTCATCTGGAGTACCATGAGCAATCAAACGGCCATATTCAAGAACATAGATACGCTCAGTGACTTCCATAACCAAATTCATGTCGTGTTCGATGAGCATGATGGTAATTTTAAATTCATCTTTGATACGACGGATCAATTCTGTCAATTCAGCTGTTTCTTGTGGATTCATTCCAGCTGCAGGCTCATCCAAAAAGAGGATCTTAGGTTCTGTTGCCAGGGCACGAACAATTTCCAATCGACGTTGTTGACCATAGGCAAGATTCTTTGCAAGAGTATCTGCGTCACCATCCAAATCAAAAATCTTAAGCAAGTCCAAAGCTTTGTTTTTTAATTCTTCCTCATTCTTATAGAAAGCTGGTAAGCGTAAGAAACTAGCTAGGACATGTTGTTTATGATGATTACTAAATGCAATCAAAACATTTTCCAAAACTGTCAAGTCCCTGAACAAACGAATATTTTGGAAAGTACGACTGAGTCCAAGCGAAGCAATCTTGTAGGGAGTTTTCCCATTTAGGAGGTGACCATCTAGTGTGACAGTACCTTCGCTTGGTTCATAAACACCGGTCAAGAGATTGAAAAGTGTTGTTTTACCAGCACCGTTTGGGCCAATTAGACCAACCAATTCTCCCTCATTCAGTTCAAGAGTGACATCTCCAACAGCTGTTAGACCGCCAAAATGTTTGGTTAACTGTTTAACTTCAAGTAATGCCATTAGTTTTGCCCCTCCTTCTTAGATTTTTTAAAGAAACGTGATAGACTCAATTCCCATGTCCCAAGAAGTCCACCTGGTCTGAAGATCATCACCAATACAAGAGCCAAAGCGTAAATAATCATACGTACGCTAGCCACATCTTGAAGGAGCATATTTAAAATCCCCAAAACAATCGCAGAAACAATGGTACCAGTAATAGATCCAAGTCCACCAAAGACAACGATAATCAACACGTTGATGGAATTAATAAAAGTGTAATCTTTAGGTACAACAGATCCGATAAAACCAGCCTGAAGAGAACCAGCAATACTTGCTGTAATGGCACCAAAGACAAAAGCGATAATCTTGATTTTTGTAGTGTTTACCCCAACAGATTCTGCAGCAATCTCATCCTCACGAACAGATAGAGTAGAGCGCCCAATCGGACTACGTAAAAAATTGAGAGTTGCAATAGTTGTGATCACCACAAAAAGATAAACCATCTGCCAGGTGGTAAAGTTTGGAATACCCAAGATACCAGCAGCACCGTTGGTCAAACTTCCACCATTAATGATAAAGATACGAATGATTTCTGAAACACCTAGTGTCGCAACAGCCAAGTAGTCACCCTTCAAACGTAGTGTTGGGATCCCAACGAGCAAAGCGACTGCACCAGAAATCAAGGCCCCCAAGACCATTGCTCCAAAGAAGGCACCATAGGTTGGTGATTTTGAGCCAATAATCGCTGCTGCATAAGCCCCAATCGCCATAAAACCTGCATGGCCGAGTGAGAATTGTCCTGAAAAACCAACGATTAAGTTCAAACCGACTGCAAGGATGATATTAATTCCAATTTGTTCTAAAATTTGGACATGGAATAGATTGAGAACACCAGCAGAAACCAGTACACTAATCAATCCATAACCTGCTAACAGAAGGAATAACCAGAGAATATTTACTTTAAGATTTATCTTCATTGTTTACACCTTCTCTTTCACATTCTTACCAAGGATACCTGCAGGTCGAACAATCAGAATCAAAAGCAAGATTCCATATACGATAGCATCACGAAAATCAGACATACCAAAGGCAGTTGCAAAAGTTTCCAACAAGCCAATCACAAATCCCCCTAAAGCTGCACCAGGAATAATTCCGATACCACCAAGAACGGCCGCAACGAATGATTTTAGACCTGGAGTCACACCCATCAAAGGTTCAAGAGAGTTGTAGTAAAGGGCAATGAGGACACCCGCTGCACCAGCAAGGGCTGAACCCAAAGCAAAGGTAAAACTGATTGTACGATTTACATTGATTCCCATCAATTGAGCTGCGTCACTATCAACTGATACCGCACGCATGGCTTTCCCCATTTTTGTTTTTTGGACGATCAATTGCAATAAAACCATCAACAGTACAGAAACTGCTAAAATCATTAACTGAACATTTGTCAAGCTGATTGGCCCCAAATCATAGCGAACTGTTTGAATGGCTTGAGGAAAGGCGCGAGTATTGGCACCAACTAAGTAAACCATCCCGTATTCCAGTAGGAAAGACACTCCGATGGCAGTAATCAATACAGCAATACGTGTAGAGTGTCGCAAAGGACGGTAGGCAAGAAACTCAATCACAACACCAAGTAATGCAGTTCCTACCATTGAAATAATCAAAGCTAAAAAGAAATTCATTTGGAAAGAATTAATCAAAAAGTAACCAATAAAGGCTCCCATCATATAAATATCACCGTGGGCGAAGTTGATGAGTTTGATAATTCCATAAACCATGGTATAACCCAGGGCCAAAAGTGCATAAACACTACCCAGAATTAAACCATTCACAAGTTGTTGGAGCATCGCATTCACTCTTTTCTATCGTTATTTTTTAGAAAATTTCTCAATTTTCACAAGTTCATAAACACCGAAACAGGGAGTGAGTCAAAGGCTCATTCCCTATTTCAACTACTATTCTAATGTTATGGTTTTACAACTTCTGCTGCTTCCACTTTACCATTATTCATGGTCATCATGTAAGCCGTTTTCACTGTGTTGTGATCTGCATCAAAGCTCGTTTGACCAGTCACACCATCAAAGTCTTTGGTTTTAGCAAGGTTGTCCTTGATTTCACCTGAGTTTTTAGCACCTTTTGCAGCATTGGCTACTAGGTAAACTGAGTCATAGGCCAAAGCTGAGAATGTTGAAGGCTCTTCGTTGTATTTAGCACGGTAGGCTTCAAGGAAAGCTTTAGCTTTTGCAGAAACATCAACTGTGGTTGAGAATCCTGAGATGAAGTAAATGTTCGATGCTCTTTCAGCAGTCGCTTGTTGAACAAATTCTTCACCGTTAAAGCCGTCACCACCAACGATAGGTTTATCAATTCCCATACCACGCGCTTGGTTTACGATTTTACCTGCTTCTGTGTAGTAACCTGGAACAACGATAGCGTCAAACTCTTTCCCTTTCATTTTAGTAAGGGCTGCTTGGAAGTCTGTATCACCTGCCACAAAAGTTTCGTCTGCAACAATTTCACCTTTGTATGCTTCGCGGAAAGATTTAGCAATACCTTTAGCATAGTCACTTGCATTGTCAGTATATAGAACAACCTTCTTAGCATTCAATTTGTTTGTCACATAGTTAGAAATGATCTTCCCTTGGAAGCTATCTTGGAAAGTTCCGATAAATAGATATTCTTGACCTTTGGTCAAACCGTCTTGAGTCGCACTTGGTGAAATCAATGGAACCCCTGCTTGAGTAGCGTTGGCTACAGCTGCAGCAGTTGCACCAGATGTCGCAGGTCCTACGATAGCTGTAACTTTTGATTGGGTCACTAGGTTAGTTGTAACAGAGGCAGCCTCAGCAGTTTCAGATTTGTTGTCTTTGTCTACAACTTCGATTTGTTTTCCGTCGATACCACCAGCAGCGTTGATTTCATCAACAGCAAGTTGAGCACCTTTTTGTTCAGAAGTACCATAGGCAGCTACAGCACCTGTTTCTTCAAAGTTAAAACCGATTTTGATAGTCTTTTCGTCTACTGGGTTACCAGTTGTATTTGACGCTCCTGACTTGACCTCTCCACAGGCAGCAAGAAGAGCTACGCTAGCAAGAGCCACAAAAGATAGGGCAAATTTTTTCTTCATGTTAATCTCCTTATAGTTGTTTCAAAAATAGTATGTTAAGAATATACCGAATTATCAGAAAATTGTCAATACTTTTGTTTCACTTTTTTAAATGATAACGTTTTCCTCTTCTCGATAGAGATTGCCAACAAAGGGAGTCTCTAACTCTTGAATATGACAAGGCCTTACCTTTTTGATAAATCGTTCCTTAGTTAATTTCTCAACCAAGCCTTCTAGATTCTCAGTCGGGACATAAAGTTGCAGGTAGCGATGCTTTTGGGAATGATAGAAAATGTCTCCATATTCTTGTAGTTTTTTTGCATCTCTATTATAGTAGAGATAGATAATTAATCCTGATCGATTTGTTTTTTCAAACATGAGGAATCCTCTTTCTAAGAAATCTTATCCCATTATATCAAAAAAAGCAAACTCCGTCGAGTTTGCTTTCTAGGTTGCTTAGCTTAACGAATTGTTGGCCATGATTTCATCAATAAAGCCATATTCAAGCGTTTCTTGGGCGCTCATCCAGTAATCACGTTCCGCATCTGCATGAATTTGCTCAACTGATTTACCAGAGTTATCGGCAAGGATTTGCTCCAATGTCTTACGAGTTTTGAGCAAGTGTTCTGCAGCGATTGCCATATCTGTTTGTTGGGTACCACCACCTGTTCCACCCATTGGTTGGTGAATCATATACTCTGCATTTGGAAGCATGAAGCGTTTGCCTTTTGCTCCACTTGATGCAATAACAGTCCCCATAGATGCAGCCATTCCCATCACGATGGTTTGGACATCAGCCTTAATAAAGTTCATAGTATCAACGATTGCCAAACCAGCTGACACAGAACCTCCAGGTGTGTTGACGTAAAGGTAAATATCTTTTGTGCTATCTTGGGCATCCAAGAAGAGCAACTGGGCAATAACTGAGTTGGCCATGTTGTCTTCGACTGGCCCTGTTAGCATGATGATGCGGTCTTTCAAAAGACGGGAGTAAATATCATATGAACGTTCTCCACGACTTGTTTGTTCAATAACTACAGGAATCATTCATTTCTCCTTTTAACTTTTATTTTTGTTAGTCACATGACTGAGGATATGACTATTATAATATTTTAGTCAAAAAAGGTCAAATTTTTGCTCTATTCTCTAACCAGAAACAAAAACTCAACCTCCTTTCGAGTCAAAAACGAACTTCGAGTTCCAGTATTCACTTTGGAATCTTATTTGGTACCGAACAAGCGGTCTCCAGCATCTCCGAGACCTGGAACAATATAGCCATGTTCGTTCAAATGTTCATCCAAGGCTGCTGTGAAAATTTCGACATCTGGGTGAGCTGCTTGAAGAGCTTTTACTCCTTCTGGAGCAGCTACAAGGCAGACAAACTTGATGTTTGATGCCCCACGTTTTTTAAGGGAGTCAACAGCCAAGATAGCTGAACCACCTGTTGCCAACATTGGATCCACTACAAAGATTTGACGTTGGTCAATGTCCTCAGGTAATTTCACCAAGTATTCAACTGGTTGAAGGGTTTCTTCATCACGGTACATACCAATGTGCCCAACTTTTGCTGCTGGAACCAAGCTCAATAGTCCATCGACCATTCCGATACCTGCACGCAAGATTGGGACAATCGCCAATTTTTTACCAGCCAATTGTTTTTGAACTGTTTTTGTGATTGGTGTTTCGATTTCCACATCTTCAAGTGGAAGATCACGAAGTACTTCATATCCCATCAACATTGCAATCTCGTCAACTAGCTCACGAAAAGCTTTTGTAGAAGTGTCTGTACGACGCAAGATTGACAATTTGTGTTGAATCAGTGGATGATTAATGACTTCAATTTTTCCCATTTTCTGAATTCCTTCTTTCAATTTATTCTTCTTATTATATCAAAAAACGGTTTAAAAAGCTTTCTAAACCATTCATTTTTTATAAATTCTAAATTAAATTGGCTTCTTGAAGAGCTGTCTGAACAGTCTCAAGCGGTAAATGGGTCAGCTCGGTCCCTTTTTCTTGATAGAGGTATTTGGCATAGTCGTCCATACGATACTGATTAATATAAACTACACGTTTGCAGCCAACTTGTAAGAGTTGTTTTGTACAGTTCAGACAAGGGAAATGAGTCACATAAGCTGTAAATCCTTTAGGGACCCCTCGTTCGGCTCCTTGTAAAATGGCATTGACCTCGGCGTGAAGGGTTCGGACACAGTGTCCTTCAATGACAAGACATTCGTGGTCAATACAATGCTCAGTTCCTGATACGGAACCATTGTAACCTGTTGAAATGACCTTATTATCCTTGACTAGGACAGCTCCTACTTTGGCGCGTTTACAAGTAGAACGATTGGCAATCAGTAAGGCTTGAGCCGCAAAGTACTCATCCCAAGCCAGTCTTTTTTCTGTCATAAGTCTTCTCCTTTTCCTCTATTTTTTGAAAAATGGCAAGCGTAAATCTGCAATCTTTTCAGCTGGAACCTTCATGCCATCCTTGATCCATTTGAGTAGAACCGATACGATGGCAGAACTCCAAAACGAATGAAGGTAGCTGCTGACACCTTTTGATTTTCCGTGGTATTTTTCCAGAAATTCCTGCATGGCTTGGACAAAAATCTTTTCCAAGTGGTAGTCCAAAGCAAGTTGGATAACCTTAGCTTCTTTCTTTGCTGCTCGGAAAAGGTGAACCCAGACCAGATAGAGGTCGGTTTTGACATCGTAATGGCTCAACTGTTCCATGATATTATGAACACTCCGTTTAAAGACGCTTTCCAAAATCTCTTCTTTAGAATCATAATTTCGATAGAAGGCAGCACGAGAGACACCCGCCCGCTTGACCAACTCTGAAATACTAATCTTAGCCAAGTCTTTTTTTTCTAGAAGTTGCAAAAGTGCAGTCTCAATCGCTTCTCTGGTCAAGAAATTGGATTCTTGATTTGATTTTCTGAGATTTTCAAGAGATTTTTCAGATATTTTACGTTCAGACATAACAATTTCTTTCTACTTGTGACAACAGAGAGGTGGTACTTTTGTTTCAAGGGCTTTCATGATATAATTGTAA
Organism: uncultured Streptococcus sp.; assembly: GCA_963546055.1. Classification (GTDB taxonomy): domain Bacteria; phylum Bacillota; class Bacilli; order Lactobacillales; family Streptococcaceae; genus Streptococcus. The sequence continues at coordinate 24,548 of CAUULS010000015.1, read as the reverse complement.
AAAAAGACAGAACCTTTGTCAATGTATAAGTGACAAAGATGGAGAATTTCTATGACTTGGAAGATTGTAGCTGACTCTGGTTGTGATTATCGTCAACTGGCAACTCCTGCTATTGATACTGAATTTGTTAGTGTTCCTTTAACCATTCAAGTAGCTGATCAGGTCTTTATTGATGATGCCAATCTCGACATTGACCACATGATGAAAACCATGTATGCGACTTCTGAGGCTTCAAAATCAGCTTGCCCTAGCCCTGATGATTACTTGCGTGCATTTGAAGGTGCCAAACATATTTTTGTCGTTACTATCACTGGTACTCTTTCAGGTAGTCATAATAGTGCACAACTCGCTAAAAATATCTACCTTGAAGAACACCCTGACACTCAGATTCATGTGATTGATAGTTTATCTGCAGGTGGGGAAGTTGATTTAATTGTCGAGAAAATCAATGACTTGATTGACCAAGGACTTTCTCATGAGGAAATTGTTGAAGCTATTACAGCCTACCAAGAAAAAACGAAGTTACTCTTTGTTCTTGCTAAAGTTGATAACTTGGTCAAAAATGGCCGTTTGAGTAAGCTTATCGGTGCAGTTGTTGGTCTTCTCAACATCCGTATGGTTGGGGAAGCAAGTGAAACTGGAACCTTAGAACTGCTCCAGAAAGTGCGTGGACCAAAAAAATCCCTTCAAGCAGCCTATGAAGAACTCACCAAAGCTGGCTATGCTGGTGGTCGAATTGTCATGGCTCATCGCAGTAATGAAAAATTCTGTCAGCAATTGTCAGAACGCTTGCTAGAAACCTTCCCGCAAGCGGATATCAAAATCATCCCGACGTCTGGTCTCTGCAGTTTCTATGCAGAAGATGGCGGTTTGTTGATGGGATATGAAATTAACTAAGATTATGAGCAACAAGAGATGCCAAGCATCTCTTGTTTTTTGTGGTACAATAGAGCTATGAAACATTTTGATACTATTGTCATCGGTGGTGGACCTGCTGGCATGATGGCTACAATTTCCAGTAGCTTTTATGGTCAAAAAACTCTTCTCATCGAAAAAAATCGAAAACTTGGCAAAAAATTAGCTGGAACGGGCGGTGGTCGTTGTAATGTGACCAACAATGGAACTTTAGATGACCTAATGGCTGGAATTCCTGGTAACGGGCGCTTTCTATACAGTGTATTTTCCCAGTTTGATAACCACGATATTATCAACTTTTTTACGGAAAATGGTGTTAAACTTAAGGTCGAGGACCACGGCCGTGTCTTTCCTGCTAGTGACAAGTCTCGGACCATTATCGAGACGCTAGAAAAGAAAATCACTGAACTCGGTGGTCAGGTTGCCACTCAAACGGAGGTTGTTTCGGTTAAGAAGGTAGATAACCAGTTTATCCTCAAGTCCGCAGACCAAAGCTTCACTTGTGATAAACTCATTGTCACAACTGGTGGAAAATCCTATCCTTCTACTGGTTCGACTGGTTTCGGTCACGAGATCGCCCGCCATTTTAAGCATACTATTACTGAACTTGAAGCTGCTGAGAGTCCTTTGTTGACTGATTTTCCACACAAAGCTCTTCAGGGGATTTCACTAGACGATGTGACCTTAAGCTATGGCAAGCATGTCATCACCCACGATCTGCTCTTTACCCACTTTGGTCTATCCGGTCCTGCTGCTCTGCGTATGTCTAGTTTTGTCAAGGGTGGGGAAGTTCTTTCACTGGATGTTTTGCCTCAACTTTCAGTGGATGACTTAGCAACATTTCTAGAAGAAAATCGGGAAAAATCATTGAAAAATGCTTTGAAAACCTTGTTACCAGAACGCTTGGCTGAGTTTTTTGTTCAAGGATATCCAGAAAAAGTCAAACAGCTAACTGAAAAAGAACGCGAGCAACTGCTCCAGTCTATCAAAACCCTCAAAATCCCTGTTACTGGCAAAATGTCTCTTGCTAAGTCCTTTGTTACCAAAGGAGGTGTCAGTCTTAAGGAAATCAACCCTAAAACCCTTGAAAGTAAGCTGGTCCCTGGCCTCCACTTTGCTGGAGAAGTCCTAGACATCAATGCCCACACGGGTGGCTTTAACATCACTTCTGCCCTCTGTACTGGCTGGGTGGCAGGCTCAAATCCAATAAGTATCAGATAAGAAAGGAAGTCCTTTGGAACATATTATTTTACTAAGAGGTGTTACTCCTAATGGAAAAAATGTTATCCCGAAAATGTCTTATTTGGTAAATATTTTGACAGAAGCTGGTTTTCAACACGTTCGAACCTATATTCAAAGCGGGAATATCATTCTTGAAAGTGACTTAGATTTAGAAGAAATACGAGAACACGTTCATACTCTGATAAAGGAAAAAATTGGGGCCGACTTAAAAATGGTTATCAAGACTAAGAACGATTTTGAAAAGATTGTTCATGAGAATCCATTTAAAGAAGGCTATCTTCATGATCGTGTACATGTGATTCTTTATCAAGGTTTTATCCAAAGTCTACCACTAGAAAAATTGAAAGCTGATTATGGCGAGGAAGAAATCTGTATAGGCGATCACTGTCTCTACCTCTATCTCCCTAGAACTGCAAAACAAAAAAAGCTCAACACCAACTATCTTGAAAAACTTTTTGGCGTGGATTTAACCATGAGAAAGTTAAACGTAGTAGAAAAATTACTAGCAAAATAGGAGAACAAGATGAACAGACGCGAGACAGTCGAATTTGTCAATATGTGCATGATTAAAAACGGTGACAAGGTTCTGGTCCAAGATCGAGTTAGTCCCGACTGGCCCGGCATCACTTTTCCTGGCGGGCATGTAGAGCGCGGGGAATCTTTTACCGATGCAGTTATCAGAGAAGTCAAGGAAGAAACTGGTCTGACCATTTCCAGACCCCAACTTTGTGGAATCAAAAACTGGTACGACGACGAGGATTATCGGTATGTCGTCCTCTTTTACAAAACAGAACACTTTACTGGTGAACTCCAGTCTTCAGACGAAGGGAAAGTCTGGTGGGAGGATTTTGACAATCTATCTCATCTAAAACTTGCAACTGAGGATATGTCTGATATGCTTCGTGTTTTTCTAGAAGAGGGTCTCAGTGAATTCTTCTACTATAAAGACGGCGATGACTGGCTTTATGAGTTAAAATAAAAGAGCAGAAAAAATGACCTGAGCATCAAACTCTAACTTTTGAAGCTCAGGTCATTTCTTAGTTCTTTTTAATCTGATAATAAATAAGATCCGCAACGTAGTCTTTTCTCTCAACCCCATTGGCAATGGTTTTTAGATAGGTCATTCCAGCTTTTTCCATGACTCGGCCTGAAGCTGGATTGAGACTGGCATATCTTGCTCTGACTTTTTGAAAGCCTGCTTTAGTAAAACAGAAGTCTAACACAGCTTTCAAGGCCTCTGTCATCATACCACAACCCCAATAATTTTTTCCTAAAATATAGCCAATTTCACAACAAGAATCATACTCATTCATCTCAACGATGCTGATATCTCCTATCACTTGCTCTGGTTTTTCTTTGAGACAAATCGCCCATTTGTAATAGTTGGGCTTGGCATAGGAGGAAACCCAATTGCAAATCGAGTTTCGAGTTACCTCAAGATTCGGATGGGGATCCCAGGTGACATAGGTCAGATTCTCAGCAGATGAAGCCCAATTTTGAAACATGGCTTCCGCATCACTCTCCACAAATCTTCTTAAAATCAAACGTTCTGTCTGTAACATTTGCGTACCGATTGCTTTCATGATGCTACCTCGCTTACTTGTTTCCTTATTTGGGGTAAAAATGTTCGGTGGACCTACTCTCACTTTTTTATTTCAAGGTGAGAGGCTAAAAAGGTCCACTGGACCTTTTTACTCCCAAAAGTCATCAAAGACGGTGATTGGTAAGTGGCGTTTGTGTTGGCCTTTGTGCCACCAGTTTTCGATAGTTGCTTGAGCTTCTGGGCTGATTGTTTTACCTTCTAGGTAGTCATCAATCTCTGCATAAGTGACCCCAAGTGCCACTTCATCAGCTAGACCTGGTTTGTCTTCTTCTAGGTCTGCGATGGGTACTTTTTCATAGAGGGCAGGATCTGCGCCAAGTTCCTTCAAGAGTTGTTTTCCTTGGCGTTTATTGAGACGGAAAAGGGGTAAAATATCCGCACCACCGTCACCAAACTTAGTAAAGAAACCTGTGATATTTTCCGCAGCATGGTCTGTTCCAATGACCGCTCCGCTATGGGCTCCTGCAAGCGCATATTGAGCGATCATACGGCTACGAGCCTTGATATTTCCTTTATTAAAATCCGTCATTGGACTGCCTGTAGCTTCTACCGCTAAGGCCATAGCATCAACAGAGTCCTTGATATTGACTACCACACTGACATCTGGTTGGATGAAAGCAAGGGCTTTTTGAGCATCGTCTTCATCAGCTTGAACTCCATACGGCAGACGCACTGCGATAAATTTGTAACTATCATCTCCAGTTTCTGCTCGCATTTCTTCCATAGCTAATTGTGCCAAGCGCCCTGCCAAGGTGGAGTCTTGTCCTCCAGAAATTCCTAGTACAAAACTTTTAAGGAAGGGATGTTTTTTCAGGTATTTTTTTAAGAAATCAATGGAACGACGGATTTCTTCCTGGGCGTCAATCACTGGCTTGACACCTAGTTGCTGGATAATGGTCTCTTGCAAACTCATTCTTCTTCTCCTTCACCAAGAGCTTCTTTGCGCATCTTGTCAATCAAGTCCATCTTATCTTGCCAAATATCACGCGCCAAATCTACTGGATAGTGCTGTGGATTGAGTACCCGTTTATACTCATCCCAAAGCTTGTCAAATTCCTTGCGAGCATAAGCCTGAATCTCAGTCAAACTAGGCAAATCGTAAACCAATTTCCCTTCTTTGAAGATGTCCACCAAGAGAGGAACAGCATCAAAATTTCGAACAGTCTTCTTGATGTAAGTATAGGTCGGATGGAACATTTTGATTTCAGTCATGCTGGCAACATCAACACCGTCATAGGTGATGTAGTCACCTTCTGACTTGCCTTTTTCACGACTGGTAATGCGCCATACTTGCTTCTTACCTGGTGTCGACACTTTTTCAGCATTGCTTGAAAGCTTGATGGTATTGCGCAGATGACCATTTTCATCTTCGATAGCCACAATCTTATAAACTGCTCCAAGGGCTGGCTGGTCATAGGCAGTAATCAGCTTGGTTCCCACACCCCAGACATCAATCTTAGCGTGTTGCATCTTGAGGTTGAGGATGGTATTTTCATCAAGATCATTGGAGGCATAGATCTTAGCCTCTGTGAATCCAGCCTCATCTAACTGTTGACGGACTTTCTTGGAAATATAGGCAATATCCCCAGAGTCAATCCGCACACCCATAAAATTAATCTTGTCTCCCAGTTCACGAGCAACCTGAATGGCAGCTGGCACACCGATTCGCAACGTATCATAAGTATCTACTAGAAAGACACAATCACGATGAGTTGAAGCATAGGCCTTAAAGGCCTCATAGTCGTTTCCATAAACCTGTACCAAGGCATGGGCATGGGTCCCCAAGACAGGAATGCCAAAGAGCTTTCCTGCTCGCACGTTGCTAGTTCCGTTGGCTCCACCAATTACAGCTGCGCGTGTTCCCCAGATAGCCGCATCCATTTCTTGCGCACGACGTGTCCCGAATTCCATCAAAGGTTCATCTTCAATGACCGAACGAATACGTGCTGCCTTGGTCGCTATCAAGGTTTGAAAGTTAACGATGTTTAAGAGAGCAGTTTCGACCAATTGACATTGGGCTAGAGGTCCTTCTACCTGCACAATCGGTTCATTGGCAAAAACCAAATCCCCTTCCTGAGCGGAACGAACCGTCAACTCCAACTTGAGATTTCGGAGGTAGTCCAGGAATTCTCCATGATAGCCAAGTGACTCCAAGTAGTCGATATCGCTATCTGAAAAACGCAAGCCTTCAAGATATTGTACAATTCTTTCCAAACCAGCAAAAACTGCATAGCCGTTGTTAAACGGTTGCTGGCGGAAATAAACTTCAAAGACCGCCTTCTTATTGTGAATCCCTTGGTCAAAGTAAACTTGCATCATATTGATCTGGTACAAGTCCGTGTGCAATGTCAAACTATCATCTGGATACATCTGTTTTCCTTCTTCCTTGTTTATAAGCCATGAAAGCCTTTAGTCGCTTTCCAACCATCTGATAAATTAGTACTATTATAACACATTTTATTGATATTGATAAAAAGCTAACAAACTATTCTCCACTCTCAAGCTCATCCATATCTTGCTCAAACTTTTTTTGAGCCCATTCGCCATAACTTTTAAGGCCTAGATTGCCGATAAAAACCCAAGGAAGGTAAATTAGATAAGTAATCACCCAAGCAGACAAGTATTTAAAGTTCAAAGGATTGTGCTGATAAATTTCTATGTTGAATTGATAATTCTGCAACATCAAAAGAGTCGTAATAGCGAGAGTTACCAGCAAACACCCTCCAATCGTAAAATGAAAACGACTATAGTAGGTCACTCCAAGTTGTCGTGCACGATTGAAAAAGAAGAAAATTCCTAATAAAAGGGTAACCAGAAGAATATTAGGATTAAAAAGAGCAGGTGTTAATGCCGCCACCAAATAACTTAGCAGAATGAGCCCGATAAACACATAAAAAGACTCTGTCCCAGCTTTGTTGATCAGTTGTTCTTCTCTTTCGTCTAATAATTGATAATAAAAAAACCTATTTTTCATCTTCTTCCTCCCAAACTTGCTGATTTCTGCGATTCAAGTATAGGATAACTCGGTCCATAGAATAACTCCCAACGAGATAGATGATAACTGCTAGAACCACTTTTAGGGAGTACTTCCAAGTCAATATACTGACCAGTTCCTCGCGATTGCCTACGATATCAATCAATAAAATCACTATAGAAAATCCCAAAGCAGATAAAACTCTTTCTTTTCCAGTATTTTCAACAATATCCCGAATATCAATTCCTACATACATGCGGCGAATAATGGCATACAAACCAACTCCGATCAATAAAAGTAATTCTGGCAAGTAGGACAGAAGTGTTAAATTAAAAATATAAACTTTGGCAAAAATTTCCAGTGCCAAAAATAGGTACATTCCCAAGAGAATTTCTCCTGAAATCTTTCCATCCAATTTTTCCGTACGTTCATCTTTGATAACAAGTTTTTTTCTATTTTTCATCTTCTTCCTCCCAAAATAGTTGATCTAATGTTTTGCCTAAGCATCTGCAAATGGACTGGCAAAGGGAGAGACTAGGATTATATTTCCCTGCTTCTATCAAGCCGATAGTCTGTCGCGTAACACCCACAGCTTCTGCCAAATCCCCTTGTGTCATATCAAGCTCCACACGAGCTAGTTTTAACTTTAAATTTTTAGCCACTAGTATCCTCCTTCTATTTTTAAAAAGTTGCGTTTCTTTTCAAAAATATTATACCATATATCTAACTTAATGCAATATATAAATGTCATTTTGTAACATTTTATTAACAAAAAAACTCTCTATCACAAAATAATAGAGAGTTCTGAATTTAAATATAGGATTTCAAAATATCAACGACATCACTTCTTTTCTTAACCTGATAGGACTTGATTCCCAATTTCTGAGCTGCGATTGTATTGTCCTCAATATCATCTAGAAAAACACAATTTGTAGGATCTAACTGGTATTTGTCGAGAATCTCCTCAAACATTGCTAAATCAGGCTTTATAGCTTTTATATCACAGGATAAGACGAAACCATCCAAAAGCTCTTTTATGGGCGATAGTTGCTCTTCCAGCAAGTCATAAAATACCTTTGAGGTATTGGACAGGACAAAGATGCGATGCCTCTTTTTCTTTGCTTCTGACAAAATAGGAAATACTTCTGTGAAAATTTCAATATAGTTAGGCCAGTTCCAGATAACCTCTTCAACCTTCTGTTGATAGGTCTTTCCAATCATCGACACAACTTTAAGCACTAATTCTTCTCTCGTCATGGTCCCAAAATCCAATCTTTCCCAGAGTCCCGACTGAAAAATAGCCTTATCTAACATCAGATATTCCTTCTTCGAACCCGAAACACCTTGCAAAATCTTATCTTTGTTCCATTCTAATAAGACGTTGCCCATATCCAATATTATATCCATTTGCCTACCTCCTTGGTTAGGTGACGAATTGCTCTTTATTTTATGGCTTCATATCCCCCTTACAAATCCTTTTGGTAATAGTATCTTTGCCCTGTGTAGGGATAGTCTTGCAAGGTAAAAACTTCCTTGTAGCCATGGCTTAGATAAAAATCTGGCGCTTGAAACTGGTAAGTATTCACAAAAGCAAAACGACAATTTCGATTCTTAGCTTCATTTTCCGCTTGCTGCAATAGTTTCGAACCGATTCCTTGTCCCCGTAATTCCTCTTTCACAAACAAATACTCTATTTCCAACCAGTTTCCGAAAGTCTCAGCTACCAAGCCCGCCAAGAGATTGCCCTTTTCGTCTTCGACATAAAGATTCAGTGGCTCACTTGCAGCCTCTTCTCTTTTGGAACGATTATAAGTGCGAATCAGATTCCCTATTTCTTGCGCTTTATGAGATTCCTTATTTTCCAATCTAACGTACATTCAAACCTCCTAATAAACTACTACAGTTGATTATAATCCTATTTCAATAGACTGTCAAACAAGAAAAAACTCACCAAGCAGAGTTGATGAGTTGATGATTTATTTTCTAAATTTCCACTGGCTATAAATCCCAAAAACAAGGATCCAGATGGCAGAACCAACTGCCCCCATGAAAGTAGACTCTTGCAAAAAGAGAGTCACAAAAACAAAGACAAAAAAGAGAATCGTTAGGGGATTGAGCAAGCGATACTGAGGCATGAGGTAGCCATCCGCCATGAAATCTTGTGACTTGCGGTATTTGAGGTGAGCCACCATGATCAAGATATAAATCGCAATGTAAACACCTGATGAGGATGCCGTAATCAAAGCAAAAGCATCTGAAACGCCTGGCAAAACGTTGATAAAGGCCGCTAGAGCAATCAAGATTGCTGAAGCGATGATGGCATTTTGCGGAACATTGTGACGAGAAAGAGTATCTGCCTTAATAGCTTTTAAGAAGCGATTAGGCGAATCATGGGCTATCTGATACAAGTGTCGCCCTGTTGAGTAGAGAGTCGAGTTAAGAGCAGACGCTGCCGACGTCAAAACGACAAAGTTAATCAGAGCCGCTGCCCACTTGATACCTGCCAGTTCAAAGACCGTTACAAATGGAGAATCTGAAGAAGCAAGTTCTCTCCAGGGAATGATAGACATAATGGCTAATAGAGCTCCACCATAGAAGAAGACAATTCGGAGAGGAATCTCCTTAACTGCCTTGGGAAGAACCTGGCGAGGATTCTTCGTTTCAGAAGTTGTCACCCCGATAAATTCAATCATCAGATAAGCAAAAAATACCATTTGAAAGGCCATGACAAAGTTCATGACTCCGTTTGGAAAAAGAGAGAACTGGTCGCTGATATTTGCCAAACTTGCAGCCCCATGCGGCGTTTCAAATCCAGTTAAAACCATGAAGGCTCCCGTTGCAATCATAGCTAAAATAGCCACAATCTTAACCATTGCAAACCAAAACTCGACTTCTCCAAAGAGCTTAACCGCAATCAGATTGACCAAGGCCAGAATCGTTAAAAAGACAATCTGAATCAACCAACTAGGCCAACTAGGAAACCAAAACTGAACATAATGCGAAATCGCAGTGATTTCTGCCATACCGATAAAGACGACAGACAACCAGTAAGACCAAACTGAGAAATAACCCCAGCCTTTCCCCAAATGACGGGTGATAAAGTTGATAAAAGTATGTTGTTCTGGATCCTGATACAGCATCTCTCCAACAGCCCTCATCATCAAAAACATAAAGGCTCCTGTAATCATGTAAATCAGGATGATAGAAGGCCCAGTAAGGCTGATAGAACGACCAGCGCCTAGGAAAAGTCCTGTTCCGATTGTCCCAGCAATGGCCATTACCTGAACATGGCGATTTGTTAATCCACGCTCCATTTTATTTTTCTTCTTATTTTCACTCATATAGTCTCCCATTTCATCTAAAAAACCAAAAAGGAGTTGAGCAAGACAAGAACCTCCACTACTCCTTTTTCATCCTATTTAGGCTGTTTTTTCAACCTTCAAGATTTTTACATCATAGCTACCAACTGGTGTCTCAATGGTCGCTGTATCACCAGTCTTTTTACCGATCAAGGCTTGTCCAATCGGGCTCTCATTTGAAACCTTACCAGCGAAAGCATCCGCACCCGCAGAACCAACAATAATGTAAACTTCTTCGTCATCTTCCCCGATTTCTTGAATCGTTACGGTCTTGCCGATAGCCACTTCATCTTGGGCAACTGCATCGCTATTAACGATTTCAGCATAGCGGATTTTAGTTTCCAAGCTTGAAATTTGTCCTTCAACAAAAGCTTGCTCATCCTTAGCTGCTTCGTACTCACTGTTTTCTGAAAGGTCTCCATATGAACGTGCGATTTTAATACGTTCTACCACTTCCGGACGACGAACAAGTTTCAACTCTTCTAATTCTTTTTCAAGTTTTTCCTTTTCTTCAAGGGTCATTGGGTAAGTTTTTTCTGCCATTTTTCTCAACTTTCTTTTCTTAATTTGTTTTTAAAACAAAATTATGTGGAAAACCACATAATTTTAGTTTGAACTACTTGATTGTGTTAATTTGCTATTGATGTGTTCTGCAACGTTTTGATCATGTTCTTCTTTTGTTGTCGCAAAGTATACTTTACCATCTTCAACATTGGCTACAAAGTACAAGTAGTCACTCTTTGTCTGGTTTACACTTGCTTCAATAGCATCTAAACTTGGACTATCAACTGGTCCAGGCATGAGGCCAAGATGTGTATAAACATTGTAAGGCGAATCGATATTTGTATCAATCCCAGCATCATCCGCTAAGCTAATCTTTTGACCAAGTTTACCTTGGGCATACAGGATAGCGATATTGCTCTGAAGTGGCATACCGAGGTTTAAGCGGTTATAGAAGACACTTGCGATCTTCTTGCGGTCTTCCGTCTTAGCCCCTTCTTTTTCGACAAGTGAGGCAATACTGAGCAATTCATTGACTGTCAGATTCTTTTCTTTGATCGTAGCGTAATATGGTGACAAGGCCTTATCCATAGCAGCTACCATCTCATCAATCAAACTTTCAACTGTAGTGCTTTCTTTGATGGTATAAGTTGCTGGGAAAAGATAACCTTCTAGGCGATAACGAACCCCGCTATCTTTTGTTGGTAGACTTCCAAGCAAGTTTGGATACTTGGCTACTAATTGTGAGATAAAGGTCTCATCCTGAGCTTTTGCCAAGAAGGCTTCCGCTGTAAGAGGTTCTTTAAATTCCCCTTGAAGTTGTCCTACTGTTTGAGCGATTTGCTCTAGTGTATAGCCTTCTGGAATTGTCAAACTTGCGAGAACAGGCGCCTGAGCCTCAGGTGTTCCACCTTTTTGCAATTCTTGAATCAACTCATCCGTACTCATACTCTTCTTCAAGTTGTAATAACCTGATTTCAAGTTGGCATGACTATAGTATTTAGCATAAAGGCTAAAGATAAGTCCATGTTTTACCAAACCAGATTTTTCCAAAGTGCTCCCAATTTCTTGAATATTTGAACCTTCTGGAATTTGAACCGTTACGTAGTCCTTAGAACTCGCATCAACTGGTTTCAAGGATTCTTGAACGTATCCATAACCAAAGAATCCACCAATGCCTACGAGCACTAGGAGAACTAGGAAAGTTAGCAAGCAACCTTTGGCTTTTGATTTCTTCTTTTTCTTAGCTGGTTTTACTCCTTCACGACGACTACGACTTGGAGCATCTGTTAGGTTATCAACTTTCTCAACTGGAGCAGGGACTACATTCTCCACAACAGGAGGGACTGATTCTTCTTTTTTGTCATCCATTTTATAGGAAACAGCCACTTTAGTCGGAGTAGTATTAAACTCTTTCTCTTCCTTTTTAGGCTCTACAGCATCAATCTTGGCTGGTGCGGGCTCTTCTAGTTTTGACTCTTCTGGTTCTGGTACTGTCACTTCGCTTGATTCAAAACTTGGGCGTGGTGGCACACTTGGGGCATTTTTAAGGATTTCATCCACAGTTGACAGAGAGTCTACCATTAAATCTTCTGTGGCAAGATTTGGTTCTTGTTCAGAAGGAGCGGGTGGAGTTACTTGAGAAGAGGGAGTTGGAGTGGTCGGACTTTCCTCTTCTTTCCCTCTTCTTTCTCTCTCTCTGACTCTCTCTAAATCGCGTAAAATCTGTTCTTTAAAGCTTAACGTTTCTTCTCTTGATTTCTCGCTCAAAGGTTCAACCTCCTTGTTGATAATCCATAATATTATATCTTAAAAAGTAAAGAAAAGCAACCATAGATAGCTTTCTTATGCTTATTTCTTATTTTCCCAAACCATATCGTACCAGGTCTCACCTGCATAGGTAGATTGGGATAGTCCTTCATTGACAAAACCATGTTTCTCATAATATGAAATAAGATAATCATGGCAAGTCAGATTGATACCCTCTCTTTCCTGCTCTAAAGCAACTTCTTTTAGGGCGGTCAGCAATCTCTTACCGACTCCCAAAGCTTGCGCTTCCTTGGCGATAGATAGACAGGTAACGGAGATATAACCGCCAGATCTGTGACTGTGGTCCTCTACTTCTTCCGTAAAGGACTGATCTTGTAGATGGCGGTGTGGGACGACTGGACCTTCAATGTAGCCAAGGATACGTCCCTCTTTTTCAGCTACGAGAAAACTGGTCTGAATTTCACGTAAGTGCGCCTCAAAGACCGATCGAGGAATGGCTTCTTCAAGGGAGAAATTCTCTAGCTCTATCTCTATAATCCGATCTAAATCTGAAAATCTTGCTTGTCTGATTTTCATACTTCCTCCTGATAAAAAGGATTGACCCAAATCAGATTCCATTTCGAAGAGCTTGCATACAGGGCTTCTGGCACTTCTTCCTCGACAAACCCATTCATCTCAAAGTAAGAGAGGAAATCGTCAGGGCAAGTCAGACGAAGACACTTGACTCCTTCTTCTACAGCCACTTGTTTCAAGGTGGCTAGGAGAAGAGTTCCCAAACCTTGTCCACGATGGTCAGGATGAATGACTACACGCTTGATTTCAAGGTTTAGGCTTGTTTGAGTGTAAGACCCTGACACTAAAGTTCCAAGAATATAGCCCACGATCTGATTTTCATCCCTAGCTACAAGAAAGGTACCCGCAGACTTGCGGATACACTCTTCTAAGGATTGTCGACTCACTGCCTCTTCTGATGAAAAATTAGCTTCTTCAATCGCCAAAATTTCTTTTAAATCTGATAAGGTGGCTTGCCTTATAGTGATTGGAATTTCCATCTAGTTTTCCTTATTGGACGTTGCTTGTCAGGTTTGACAAGAGACGTTCAAATGAGTACTCATAGGTTTGGATGTCTCCCGCTCCCATAAAGACGTAAACAGCATTGTCATGGTCAAGGAGTGGCGATACATTCTCAACTGTGATAACCTGGTGTTTCTTGTTGATTTTATTGGCTAGGTCTTCCACTTTAACATCGCCATGGTCCACTTCACGAGCTGATCCATAGATTTGCGCTAGGTAGACAGCATCTGCTTGGTTCAAGGCCTGGGCAAATTCGTCCAACAAGGCAATGGTTCTAGTAAAAGTATGCGGTTGGAAGATTGCTACAATTTCCTTGCTTGGGTATTTCTGACGAGCTGCATCCAAGGTCGCGATAATTTCTGTTGGATGGTGGGCAAAGTCATCGATGATTACCGTATCATTAACGATTTTCTCAGTGAAACGACGCTTAACACCAGCAAAAGTTTTCAGGTGTTCACGAACCAAGTCCAAATCAAATCCTGCTGTGTAAAGCAAACCAATAACAGCTGTCGCATTCATAATATTGTGACGACCAAAGGTTGGAATGTGGAATTGACCCAATTCTTGTCCACGGAAGTGAACTGTAAAGGTCGAACCAGTTGTTGAACGAAGGAGATCACTAGCTACAAAGTCATTGCCCTCAGCTTCAAAACCATAGTAATAGATTGGAGCGTTGGCTGTAATCTTACGCAGCTCAGCATCCTCACCATATACAAACAAACCTTTAGTGATTTGTTTGGCATAGTCATTAAAGGCATTGAAAACATCTTCTAGACTAGTGAAGTAGTCTGGATGGTCAAAGTCAATGTTGGTGATGATAGAGTATTCTGGATGGTATGGCATGAAATGACGTTCGTACTCATCTGATTCAAAGACAAAATATTTGGCATTGGCTGAACCACGGCCTGTTCCATCCCCAATCAAAAAGCTCGTGTCTGTAATGTGAGACAAGACGTGTGACAACATACCTGTTGTTGAAGTTTTCCCATGTGCTCCTGCCACTCCCATGCTGACAAAGTCACGCATAAAGCTCCCTAGAAATTCATGGTAACGTTTGTAGCTGATGCCATTTTGGTCCGCATAGGCGATTTCAACATTGTTATCTGGGCGGAAGGCATTTCCAGCGATAATCTCTACATCACCTTGAAGATTCTTTTCATCAAAAGGAAGAATCGCAATCCCTGCCTGCTCTAGTCCACGTTGAGTAAAGTAGTATTTGTCAACGTCTGAACCTTGAACCTTGTGTCCCATTTGGTGCAACATCAAGGCCAAGGCACTCATCCCTGATCCTTTAATTCCAATAAAATGATATGTCTTTGACATGCTTTTCTCCCTTATTCAGTGATTCTTGTCAGATTCAACTCTTGGGCAACCTGACGTTCCTGTTCCGTTTGCTTATTCTTTTTATTATAGATTTGACTCTTCTTTAGAAAATCATAGTTGTTCTTTTTAGCTTTTCCCGTTTGGGTTTTCGGAGCTGGATTCGCTACTTGACCAACTTCTTCAGCTAAAATATAGTGGGACTGGCTCAAGTTTTTACTGTACTTGGCAAACTCACCTGGATTTTCCTTTTGAAATGGCGCTGTTGGTTGATTTCCCTGACGAACAAGGGTTGAACCATTGTGTCGTCTGGTATGACTAACATCCTGAGTCAAATACTTGGCTGAACGTTTCTTTTTTAGATCCGCACGCGCCTCTTCTCGAGCCAACTCAGCATACGTTTTTTCAACTTTTTTAGGTTTTGGGCTTGGCTTTGACTCTGTGCTAACCACTGGAGAAACAACGGTTTCTTCCTCATTGATAGGAGACCATTCCAAATAGTTCTTATCGCGGTAGTCGCCCTTGATATTGCTAATAAAGTCTGACTCATCGTACAAGTCCATGACTGGCATTTCGGTCAGCATGAGCTCGTCATCTGACACCAATGGAAATCGATCTTGTTTCATTTTGTATTTCCTTTCAACACTTCATTATAGCGTATTGTCTTGATTTTTCAAGTGCTGGCTTCAGAAATTCCCAAAATTTCACGAATTTCTGCCAGACTGAGGCTCGCACGCGACTCCGTACCATCTAAAACTTGGGAAACCAAATGTTTTTTCTGTTCTTGAAGTTCTTGAATTTTTTCTTCAATAGTTCCTTTCGTAATCAAGCGATAAACCTCTACCTTCTGCTCCTGCCCCATACGATGGGCACGTCCGATAGCCTGAGCTTCAACCGCAGGATTCCACCAGAGATCCACTAGGATGACGGTATCAGCTCCCGTTAGATTAAGACCGACACCACCCGCTTTCAGAGAAATAAGAAAGGCATCTCTTTCTCCTTGATTAAAGTCCTTGGTCATCTCTTGTCTGGCTTGAGCAGGAGTTGAGCCTGTGATTTTAAAGGAGGTCAAGCCTAAATCTGGGAGTTCTTGCTCGATTTTTTCTAACATTCCTTTGAACTGGGAAAAAATCAAGACACGATGCCCACCATCAGCCACTTGTAGCAATAAATCTCGGAGACTATCGAGTTTACCGCTGGCACCCTGATAATCGTCCATAAAGAGAGCTGGTGTATCGCAGATTTGACGCAAACGCATGAGACCAGATAAGATTTCTACACGACTTCTCTGGAATTCTTGATCTGTGACTTGCGCTAGTCGGTCTCGCATCTGTTGCAACTGGGCCAGATAGATGGCCTTCTGCTGGTCTTCCAGTTCATTTTTATAGACGACTTCAATCAAATCAGGCAGTTCTGTTAGGACTTCTTCTTTCTTACGCCTCATGACGAAGGGCTTGATAAACTGTGCCACCCGCTCAGCTGGTAATTTCATAAACTCTTTCTTGTTCGGCAAGAGCCCTGGTAGCACAATTTGAAAGATAGACCACAACTCTCCTAGATGATTTTCTATGGGCGTACCTGACAATGCAAAAACTGCTGGCACCACAAACTGGCGCAAACTCTGGGCAATCTTGGTTTGAGCATTTTTCATGACCTGGGCCTCATCTAAAAAGAGAAAATCAAAGGACTTCTCTTGATAGAGCTCGCTATCTTGACGAAAGCTCGCATAGCTAGTCACATAGACTTGATGATTTTCGGAAAGAATCACTTCTCGATTTGCTTTCAAACCATGAACAACAGCTAAATCCAATTGTGGTGCGAATTTCCTGAATTCATCTGCCCAGTTGTAGATCAAACCTGACGGCGCCAAAATCAAGACACGACTATCCTCTGTCACCTGACTTGTCAAAAAAGCAATGGTTTGCAGCGTTTTTCCCAACCCCATATCGTCTGCCAAGATGCCTCCAAAGCCATAGCGATGAAGCATCTGGAGCCAACGTACTCCCTTTTCTTGATAGTCTCTCAAACTCGCTTGAACCTGTATGTCTCCTAAAGGAAAATCCTCAGGATGGGTCAAATCATGAGCTAAATGCTGAAATTCCTCAGAAAATGCTATCCGATTGCGACCTTCAAAAAGCTGAGAAAGACTATAAGCTAGGGATTTCCGTGCTTGGAAAGAACCATCTTTTAGCTCAACACCCAGTTCCTGCAAATTTTGACGAATCTGCTTGGTTTCCTCGTCAAAAAAGTAAACTTGATCAGAAGAACTGATATAGAAATCTTGATTGCTGGTCAGAGCTTTGAGAGCTTGATCAATCTCTTCTTGGGCAATCCCTTGGAAGTCAAACTGGATTTCCAACAGTCCTCCCTTGGACTCAATCTGAACCTGAGGAGCTTGGACGCTATATAGCTGATTCATCTCATCAGACAAGAAAACCCGTCCCAACTTCTCAAAAGCTGGAATCGTGTGGTGAAAGAAAGAATAAACCGTTTCCGGCTTCAAAGCCTGTCTCCAAGACTGAAAATCAGCCTCAAAACCAGCCCCTAGACAGACTTGAAATATCTGGCTTTCTACGGTAGCATCGCTAGCGAAAGATAATTCTTCCAGCTGTTGACGACTAGTCACCTTACTATCTCCATAATCAAACTCGATGTCCAAGCGGATACGACCATCCTTCTCCTTATCAAAGTAAAAAATCGGTGAAAAGGGTCGTATTTGTAAACGTTCTGGAGCAGAAATCTTGCCCAGCTGCCCAAATAACGGAAGACAGGAAGCCAATCGATCCCGATCACCAGTATCAAACTGGAGGCATTTTCTCCCTTTTTCTTCCTGAGGAAGTTCATTGATTTCCTTCAACAGACTGATTTGTTTCGGATTTAAGAGATAAACATTCCCCTTACGAAAGAGAACTGCTCCTCCATAGAATACATTGACCCGCTCAGTCTCAGAGATCTCCATCTCAAAATAATCTGGGTATTCCTGCACGGAAAAAGAGAAAAGGTTCGCTTCCGGATCTAAATCGTGAAAGAGGAGATTCTCATAACTATCAAGCTGGTGGTCAAAATGAAAATCTTCCAAGTTCATCAATAATCCCACCCCCTGCTCAAAAAAGGTCAGAGGAAAAAAGAGGTGACGACCTTGATTTGGGAAAAAGAGTTCCTGACTGAGCCCCTCCTCAATCAAGCCCCGTAAAAAAGTAAGAACTTCTTGACTAGCTGTATCAAAAGCCTCCCAAGACAAGTCACTCTCATAGTGTTTCCCAATCATGTAAGATTTGCGTTGGGCTAAGACCTTCAAAAAAAGTGGAATATCACGGATGACGTAATATTTTTGACTCTCAAGCAAACCAATTCGAAGAGTCCAAAGGAGGCGATTGGTTCCAGCTTCCACCTGGCCTAGAGCCGACAAAGTGTAGATTTTCTCTCTCTTCTGAGGTTGAATACGCTCCAAAAAACTACCACCAAAACTAACCTTGGTTTCGACCTCTTCTTGCTCTTCATGTCCTTTTTCTAAGGCTTGTAAAATCACCTGGCCTTCTTCATCATTCTTCAGATAATGCTCGAGCGCTGCTAGGTGAACACAGTAACCTTTTTTTTGAAAAAAATCGCAAGCGCAAAAAACAAGATCATCCTCTAAACTGTAGCGCAATTCTTCTCCTGCCACACGTGTATAGAGTCGATTCCCTTTTTCTTTGATAATCTCAATCTTGCCCGTTTCATAGAGAGTAACCCCCTCCATGCGCAACTTTCCTGGAATCAATTTAGCCATAGTTACCCCTTTATCTTATCTCTTCATTATACCACATTTTCCCCTATGAAAATAGCCTTCTAAGAAGACTTTTCCCCTAGAAGGCTGGATTTTTAAAGTGTAGCAAAAGTAGTCACGATGCGTTGGCAAACCTCTTCCAGAATTGACTTAGGCATGGCTACATTGAGGCGGGCATGTAGCTTTCCTTCCTCCCCAAAGTCCAAACCTCGGTTCAAGATAACCTTGGCTTCATTCTTCAAAAGCTCTTGCAAGCGGTCATCCGTTAGGTCATAGTCTGAAAAATCAAGCCAGATTAAGTAGGTACCTTGCGGTTTCATGACCTTAATCTTAGTTTCGTTGCTCAAGACATCCACAACATAGTTAATGTGGTCCTCGGTGACATCTTTTAGCTCTCCTAACCAGTCCTTACCATAACGGTAGGCAGCTTCTGTCGCCAAATAACCCAAGCCTGAGATTTCATGCTGGTTATTGGCCAACTGGCGCTTCTGGAAGGCAACTCGAAGTTTAGGATTTTCAATCACTGCATAGGAATTTTTCGTCCCAGCAATATTAAAAGTCTTGGTAGCACTGCTCAAAACAAGAGCAAAGTTTTTGAAGTCTGGATTTACGGTATTAAAAGACTGGTGTTTGTGACCAAAGAGGACCAAATCTTGGTGAATCTCATCCGAAACCAACAAAACACCATGTTTTTGGCAGAGATAGCCAATCTTTTTCAATACTTCCTTTTCCCAAACACGTCCACCAGGATTGTGGGGATTGCAGAGGATATAAAGCTTGACATCCTCTTCGACCAATTGCTTCTCCAACTGGTCAAAGTCAATCTCAAACAGCCCATCCTCTTCCACCAAAGGATTGGTAATCAATCGGCGATTGTTGAGTTTGACACTGCGAGCAAAAGGTGGATAGACAGGTGTGTTAATTAGAACAGCCTCCCCATCTTTTGTAAAGGCTTGAATAGCTGTTGAAATAGCAGGTACCACTCCCTCGATAAAGACGAGAGCGTCCTTGTCAAAGTAGTAACCGTGTTGTGTGGCTTCCCAGTCCTGAACCGACTCAATCAAAGCATCACTGGCATAGGTATAACCATAGACCAACTGATCCGCATAGGTTTGTACGGCTTGTCGAATCTCAGGTAAGACTACAAAGTCCATATCCGCTATCCAGGCTGGTAGAACTTCTCGATCAGCTTCCGCCTCTTTCCATTTATAGGTATGATGCCCAAAACGATTGGGCAGGCTTGTAAAATCATATTTTCCCATATCTGTCTTATCCTTCCAAGGTTTGGCGCAAGTCCGCAATCAAATCTCTGGCATCCTCAATCCCAATAGACAAACGCAAAAGATCATCTGTCAAACCATAAGAGTGACGTACTTCTGCTGGAATATCCGCATGGGTTTGCGTCGTTGGATAGGTGATAAGACTTTCTACCCCACCCAAACTCTCAGCAAAAGAGAAGACCTTGAGGCTGTTTAAAATATGAGGAATACGTTTTTCATCCACTACTTTAAAGGAAATCATGCCTCCACGACCAGTATAGAGAACTTCCTTGACTGCAGGTGAACCTTCCAAATAGGCCACAATTTCTCGTGCATTAGCTGTCGAACGCTCCATGCGCAGTGACAAGGTCTTAAGACCACGAATCAACTGATAACTATCAAACGGTGACAATACAGCACCTGTCGTATTAAGATTGTAGAACAATTGTTCATATAGTTCTAAACTATTAGTCACAACTACCCCAGCCAAGACATCATTGTGCCCTGCTAGATACTTGGTAGCCGAATGAAGGACAATATCTACACCATCTTCAATCGGTCGTTGGTAAATGGGGCTGTAGAAGGTATTGTCCACCACTACTTTGGCACCCTTGGCATGAGCTAGTTTTGCTAGTTTTGCAATATCAAATTCTAACATCAACGGATTGGTTGGCGTTTCAATATAGAGAACATCCACATCATTCTCCATCTGAGCAATCAACTCTGCTTCAGTATTGGCATAGGTAAAATGGAAACGACCTTCCTTCTCCACTTGGTTGAACCAACGGAAAGAACCTCCATAAAGGTCACGCACTGCTAGGATCTTACTTCCTACTGGAAAGACACTAAAGGCCAGTACAATCGCAGCCATACCTGAACTCGTTGCTAGGGCATAGTCTGCCGATTCAATTGCCGCCAAGACTTCCTCCGCCTTACTACGAGTTGGGTTTTTAGTACGAGTATAGTCAAATCCCGTAGACTGACCGAACTCTGGATGCTGATAAGTTGTTGAAAAATGCAGTGGCGTCACCAAGGCACCTGTCGCCTTATCTGATTTGATACCCGCCTGGGCCAAAATTGTGTTCATGTGTCGTTCTTTGCTCATACAATACCTCCAAATCTATAGTAACTATTGTACCACTTATTTTCACCAACTCATTTTCTTCTTTTCAAGAGCTAGTTATAGTTTCAAACTATATAAAAACGATAGCTTCCTGAGAAACTATCGTTTTTCCTGTTGAATAGACTGGTTATTTAACGTGTTTTGCTAATTCTTCTTGGGCTTTTTTATTGGATTCTTCTTTTTCTTTCAGCCATTTTTCTTTAGCTTTTTCATACTCATCAGCCGTTACAGTCTTATCTTGCAACTTGAGATACTTGTATGATTCTACACCCTTATTTCCAGCTTGTGAGAATGGTGCTGAGAATGGAACTGTCTTTCTCAGGCTAGGTGTTCCACCAAGGGAAACGTTTGGAATTGCAAGGGCGCTATCAACGAGCCAAGCTTGAATTTCAGCATACTTTTCATAACGTTTTGCTGGATCTTGCTCTTTATTGGCTTCTTCCAACATTTGAGTATAGGTATCAAGTCCAACTGCCTTAGCCTTGTCATTGACCTCACCTGGTTCTAAACCAAAGTTTTGCAACATACCTCCGCTATTAACATTAAAAATATCAAGATAGCTTGACGGATCTAAGTAGTCAGCACTCCAACCACCATTGTAAAGGTCAAAATCCTTCTGGGCTGCTGTCTGAGCTAAATAACCAGAGCTATCATAATCCTCTGTTGACAGTTGTTGGATATCGATAACCACGTTCTCAGTTCCAAGAATAGATTCGATGGATTGTTTCATTGAACTAATCCCTTGAATTTCTGTCTTATTGGTCATTTCAACAGTCTTATCCAAGTGAATTGGGAACTGAACACCCTTGGCTTCTAGTTCTTTCTTAGCTTCCGCAAACTTAGCTTTAGCCTTGTCAGGATTGTAGTAAGGATCCTGAGCATCAGCAAAGTTGATTCCTTGCCATTCTTGGCCATAGTTGACCATCTTTTCGGAAACAACATCACCAAAGTCTTTTCCGTTGATACTTACAAATGTAGGAGGTACAACTAGGTTACGAATAATCTTCGTTGCTCCGTCTTCCCCTTGAGATTGTGCCCCATAGGCCGTACGGTTATAGGCAAAATTGATAGCTTGGCGGAAGTTTTTATTCAGAACTGCTTCTTGGGTAGATTTCTTTTCGATGTCAGTCGTTTTAGAAGTGAAATTATAAGATTTTCTATCTAGGTTAAAGTTCAAGTAGAAAGAAGTGGCATCTTGCATGCTGTAGATGATATTGTCCTTATTCTTCTCTTTAATCCCTTCAAAACTTGAGCTATTTGGATAGAGACGTGCGTAGCTGTATACTCCTTCTGTAAAGTTACGTGCTAGGGCATCTTGGTCACTTCCATCATAGTAGGTCAATTTCACATCGTCCACAAAGACATTTTTAGCATCCCAGTAATTCGGATTTTTCTTGTATTCGATGACGGATTTTGAAACAAAGGACTTCATCAAGAAAGGTCCATTGTACAAAATGTTAGAAGGATCAACCTTACCAAAATCATCCCCTTTTGATTTCAAGAAATCAGCATTGACAGGGAAGAGAATAGTGGACGTAGTTTTTGAATTCCAGTAAGGTTCTGGTCGAGTCAAAGTATACTGAACTGTTTGGTCATCAATCGCCTTAACACCGACAGTTGAAAAGTCTGTTGTTTTACCGTTGATATAGTCATCCAAACCTGCTACAGAATCTTGAACCAAGTACAAGGCTTCGGATTTTTTATCAGCAGCATATTTCAAACCTGTCACAAAGTCTTGAGCAGTTACAGGTGCGTATTCTTCACCTTCGTATGTATACCACTTGGCATCTTTACGAAGTTTGTAGGTATATGTCAAACCGTCCTTAGAAACGGTCCAGTCCTCCGCTAAAGATGGAACATAGTTTCCGTATTGGTCATTTTCCATCAAACCATCTACCAGATTTGTAACGATATCATTGGTTGTTGCACGGTTCTCTGCTAGATAGTTCAAACTAGATGGATCACTAGAATAGACATAGTTATATGTTTTAGATGAACTTGCTGAGTTCCCACATGCGCTCAATAGGATACCTGCGCTTAACACGACACCTGTCAGTGTCAGATACTTGGCCTTAGACTTTTTCATTTCCAGAACCTCCTGTTTTAGATATTTGCCTTATTATACAGCTTTAGTTTTATTTAGTCAAGCAGTTCCTGTCACAAAAGGTCGAAATTATATTATTTTCTCTACAAATTTTAGATTTTTATCTATTTCGTTAGGGATATGCCATGCGTAGTGTAATATTTTTACCCCTTATTCCTGAGTGCTTTAAAAGCTGTCTTGTGATTCGGATATTCTCTTTGGCGGTGATTAACAACTAGCGAGACATCATCAAGTTCTTTAGAGCGTTTAGAAATGGAAGTCCATCACTTTTGATTCCAATATCAAGTTGGAGACAATCAGCAAGGATATAAGATGCATAGTATTTGATTTTTAAAATTTCAAAAATTTTAGAATGACGATTCTCGTCACTTTGAATGTTACAAAAGAGAGAGAAGCAATCTGCTTCTCTCTCATGCTTAATTAGATGTCACTCTCCACAGTTGACAAAGAGGCGAAAACCCCAGATAGCCTTGAGCCATCCGGGGTTCTTGTTTTCGTCGCTAAAATGATATCAACAATTTCATTTTAGCCGATTTTTGGGACTTAGTCTTCTAAATCCATTTCAGAAGCTGCTGATTTCTTCTTCTTGCCAAGAAGAGAGGCAGTTGCCAAGGCAGCTACTCCTAATCCAAGACCAGCAAATTGGTTACTTGCAGTTCCTGTATTTGGAAGTTTTCTACCGTTTGAACGTCCTGGTCCAGCAGGTTGTTGTGCAGGAGCTTGTGAGTGGTTCAATGCACTTGAGATTGAAGCACTGTCAGACAAGCTAGCTGAGGTACTTGCACTGTCGCTCAAGCTTGTGCTGATTGATACTGATTCACTTGTGCTGATTGAAGCTGACTGGCTAGCTGATACAGATGCTGAAGCTGATTGACTTGCTGAGTCATTGCTTGTGCTTGTTGAACCTGAACCGCTACCTGAGTTGTTGCTTGCACTGATTGAAGCTGATTGGCTTGCAGATACTGATGCGCTAGTTGATTGACTTGCACTTACAGATGCTGAAGCTGATTGACTTGCTGAGTCATTGCTTGTGCTTGTTGAACCTGAACCGCTACCTGAGTTGTTGCTTGCACTGATTGAAGCTGACACGCTGTCACTCAAGCTTGTGCTTGTTGAGACTGACTCACTTGCGCTGATTGATGCTGAAGTACTATCGCTCAATGACACACTTACTGATTTGCTGAGTGAAACTGACTCACTTGCACTTACAGATTCAAGGTAGCTAGGAAGGTTAAACTCTGGCTTAGATTCGCTTGTTGGTTCACCCTTACTATAGCTGAATGAGTTAGATTGTTGTGACGCACTTGTACTCAAACTGCTTGAAACGCTAGTGCTAAGTGATGTAGATGTACTTACGCTGTTACTCAAGCTTACTGAAGTACTACTTGAGTTGTTGCTTGCTGATTCAGATGCACTGATTGAAGCTGACACGCTGTTGCTCAAGCTTGTGCTTGCTGATTGACTAGCACTGATTGATGCAGATACGCTGTTGCTCAAGCTTGTGCTTACTGATTGGCTAGCACTGATTGATGCAGATA
>CAUULS010000014.1:0-55702 GCA_963546055.1 uncultured Streptococcus sp. | reverse complement strand
ATGGCACGTGTTAAAGGTGGCGTTGTATCACGCAAACGTCGTAAACGTATTCTTAAATTAGCAAAAGGTTACTATGGAGCTAAACACATCTTGTTCCGTACTGCAAAAGAACAAGTAATGAACTCTTACTACTATGCATACCGTGACCGTCGTCAAAAGAAACGTGACTTCCGCAAATTGTGGATCACTCGTATCAACGCGGCAGCTCGTATGAACGGACTTTCATACTCACAATTGATGCATGGTTTGAAATTGGCTGAGATCGAAGTGAACCGTAAAATGCTTGCTGACTTGGCTGTTAACGATGCAGCAGCTTTCACAGCTCTTGCAGATGCAGCTAAAGCAAAACTTGGTAAATAATAATTGATAAGACTGGAACAGGATTGTCCCAGTCTTTTTAAAAATAAGGGAGAATATATGGCTTCAAAAATGCTACACACTTGTTTGCGAGTAGAAAACCTTGAAAAATCAATCGCATTTTATCAAGATGCTTTTGGATTTAAAGAATTGCGTCGCAGAGATTTTCCAGATCATGCCTTCACGATTGTCTATCTAGGACTTGATGGTGATGACTACGAGTTGGAGTTGACCTATAACTATGATCACGGTCCTTACGTGGTAGGAGATGGCTTCGCCCATATCGCCCTCAGTACACCTGATCTTGAGGCGCTACATCAAGAACATAGCGCTAAAGGCTATGAGGTGACAGCCCCTAATGGACTTCCAGGAACTCAACCAAACTATTACTTTGTCAAGGATCCTGATGGCTACAAAGTCGAAGTGATTCGTGAAAAATAATCCAGTACAGTCAAGTAGAATGTTCGTTTTCTACTTGACTTTTTTTCTTTGAAAGAGTATACTAATACAAATTTAACCTTTAAGGGGAGTCCAGAGAGACTCACAAGGTGTCAGATAAAAGGGATAGGGGACTTCTCTGAGGAGACTTTTTAAGTGTGCGCATGAGTTCCAGCCTAACCTAACTGAGGCCTTGCATTAGCAAGGCCTTTTCTTTATCTGATCCCCTTAAAATTTAAGGAGGAAAAGTCATGAATCCCACATGTAAGAAGCGTTTTGGTGCCATTCGTTTGGAAACCATGAAGGTGGTTTCACAAGAGGAAATCGCGCTAGCAATCTTTGAATTAGTCCTGGAAGGGGAGATGGTTGAAGCCATGCGATCAGGCCAATTTCTCCATCTGCGCGTGCCTGATGATGCCCATCTCTTGCGTCGCCCTATTTCGATTTCGTCTATTGACAAGGCTAACAAGCAGTGTCGGCTCATTTATCGGATTGAAGGTGCTGGGACAGCTATTTTTTCAACATTAAGTCAGGGTGATACTCTCGATGTGATGGGACCTCAGGGGAATGGTTTTGATTTGTCTGACTTGGACGACCAGAGTCAGGTTCTCCTCGTTGGTGGGGGAATTGGTGTTCCACCCTTGCTTGAGGTAGCCAAGGAATTGCATGCGCGTGGGGTAAAAGTAGTAACAGTTCTCGGTTTTGCTAACAAGGATGCTGTCATTTTGGAAATGGAATTGGCCCAATATGGTCAGGTCTTTGTAACGACAGATGATGGTTCATATGGTATCAAGGGAAATGTGTCAGCCATCATCAATGACTTAGAAAATCAGTTTGACGCCGTCTACTCATGTGGGGCTCCAGGAATGATGAAGTATATCAATCAAAGATTTCATGATCACCCAAGAGCCTATCTATCTCTTGAATCTCGTATGGCTTGTGGGATGGGGGCCTGCTATGCCTGCGTTCTAAAAGTGCCAGATAGTGAGACGGTCAGCCAACGTGTCTGTGAAGATGGTCCTGTTTTCCGTACAGGAACAGTTGTGTTATAAGGAGAAAGTCATGACTACAAATCGTTTACAAGTTTCTCTACCGGGCTTGGACCTGAAAAATCCCATCATCCCAGCATCAGGCTGTTTTGGTTTTGGCCAAGAGTATGCCAAGTATTATGATTTAGACCTTTTAGGCTCCATTATGATCAAGGCGACGACACTTGAACCTCGTTTTGGCAATCCTACTCCAAGGGTTGCAGAGACACCTGCTGGCATGCTCAATGCAATCGGCTTGCAAAATCCGGGTTTAGAGGCTGTTTTAGTTGAGAAACTGCCTTGGCTGGAAAGAGAGTATCCCACTCTTCCCATCATCGCCAATGTTGCAGGCTTTTCAAAACAAGAGTATGCAGCCGTTTCTCGAGGAATTTCCAAGGCTGCAAATGTAAAAGCTATCGAGCTCAATATCTCTTGTCCTAATGTGGATCACGGCAATCATGGACTTTTGATTGGGCAAGATCCTGATTTGGCTTATGAAGTGGTAAAAGCGGCTGTGGAAGCTTCCCATGTGCCAGTCTATGTCAAGCTGACCCCTAGTGTGACGGATATCGTTACTGTCGCAAAAGCCGCAGAAGATGCAGGAGCAAGTGGCTTAACTATGATCAATACTCTTGTCGGTATGCGATTTGACCTCAAAACAAGAAAACCAATCTTAGCCAATGGAACGGGTGGGATGTCAGGTCCAGCAGTCTTTCCAGTCGCTCTCAAACTTATACGCCAAGTTGCCCAAACAACAGACCTTCCCATCATTGGAATGGGGGGAGTGGATTCGGCTGAAGCAGCGCTAGAAATGTATCTGGCTGGTGCCTCTGCCATCGGAGTTGGGACAGCCAACTTTACCAATCCTTACACCTGTCCTGACATCATCGAAAATCTGCCAAAAATCATGGACAAATATGGTATTAGCAGTTTAGAAGAACTCCGTCGAGAAGTCAAAGCCAGTCTGAGATAAGCTAGACCTTCCTTATCGTCAACAAGACATAGAATCTTCATCAATTTGTAATATTTCCGTTAGTTAACTATGTTACAATAGGTTTTATAAAATAGTAATAGTGTAGATCGTTTTCTACTGAGGAGAATAAAATGAAGAAGATACTACTTGCAAGTACTGTCGTTCTTTCTATGGCAGGATTTGCAAAGACATCTGTATATGCTGAAGAATCTCAGGTTACGAAAAAAACTCAGACCACAAATGTAGTCGAGAAAAAAGAAGAAGCTACTCCGAAAAAGGAAGTTCCCCATGCTACTCCGAAAAAAGAGGTTCCCCAAGCGGAGCCCAAGAAAGAACCAACTGTAAAAGAGGAAGATCCTTCCAAAAAGGAAAAAAAAGAGGAAGTTATCAAGGAAGGTTGGAAAAAAGAGCAAGGAAACTGGCGTTTTTATGAAAATAACCAGTCTGTCGTAAACTGGAAAAAAATCGGTGGCGTCTGGTATTACTTTGATAAAAACGGTATTGGGCTCAGTAATACTATAGTTGATGATTACCTTGTCAAAGGTAACGGTGCTATGGCGGAAAACGATTGGGTGAAAATATCTGACAAGTGGTACTATGCCACAGCTTCAGGCAAGATTTCTCGCAACAAATGGGAAAAGATTGAAGGTAACTGGTACTATTTTGATAAAAACGGGATCATGCTTAGTCGCACCATCTATAATGACTATCTCTTCCAAGGCAGTGGTGCCATGGCAGAAAATGATTGGGTGAAAATATCTGACAAGTGGTACTATGCAACAGCTTCGGGCAAGATTTCTCGCAATAAGTGGGAAAAGATTGAAGGTTCTTGGTATTACTTTGATAAAGATGGTGTCATGCTTAGTCGCACCATCTATAATGACTATCTCTTCCAAGGTAGTGGTGCCATGGCAGAAAACGATTGGGTGAAAATATCTGACAAGTGGTACTATGCTACAGCTTCGGGAAAAATTTCTCGCAATAAATGGGAAAAAATCAAAGGGGCATGGTACTATTTCAATAGCGATGGTGTGATGGCAAGTAGCCAGTGGAAAAGTGACTACTATCTGAAAGATAGTGGCGCTATGGCTGAAAAAGAGTGGATTTTTGATAAATCCTACAACAGCTGGTTCTACTTGAAGTCAGGTGGGGCCTACGCTTCCCGTGAATGGATTGGTTCATACTACCTTAAATCAGGTGGCTATATGGCCAAAAATGAATGGATTTTTGACAAAGATTACGATGCTTGGTACTATCTAAAAGATGATGGTCGATATGTAACAGGTACTTTCACGATCAAAGGTAAAGAGTATTCCTTCCAGAATAATGGGAAGTGGATCTCAGACGCAAAATATTACAAAGTGAAGCCAATTACTGCTTATGTTTATAGCGCTTCTGGTGAAAGATTGAGTTATGTATCACAGGGAACCATAGTCTCGCTTGGAGATGCCCAATCTAAAAAAGATAGTCAAATACCAGTCAATATTTCTGGTTTATCCGGCTTCATGAATAAAAGTGATTTAGTAGCTATTGATAAAGACAGTGAATTTGTCCCTCACTATACAAGCGATGGCAAGTATTTTTACCATGAGCTGTCACCTTATGTGAGTCTCCGTGTTGCTCCACATAGCTCAGCTATGACCATTGGTAAGAAATATTATTCAACTGATGGGATTCATTTTGATGGCTTCACCATTGAAAATCCTTTCCTTTTTAGAAGTTTGACTAAACCAAGTAATTACAGTGCAGCTGAATTGGATAAAATTTATTCTTCGATGAATATTCGGGATAGTCGCCTTGCTGGTAAGGGTGCTATTTTTAAGGAAGCTGAGGAACGTTATGGTGTAAATGCCCTTTATCTGATGGCCCATAGTGCACTCGAGAGTGCTTGGGGACGGAGCCAGATAGCTAAGGATAAGAATAATTTTTTTGGAATTGCAGCTTATGATTCTAGCCCGTATACCTCAGCCAAGAAATTTGATAATGTGGATAAGGGGATCCTCGGCGCGGCTAAGTGGATTCGTGAGAACTACATTGACCGTGGAAGAGACCATCTTGGGAACAAAGCTTCTGGTATGAATGTACGCTATGCTTCTGACCCATACTGGGGAGAGAAAATTGCTAGCATCATGATGACCATCAATAGCAAACTTGGTGGAAGAGATTAAGGAAGAATAAAATCGGGAACCATGATAGATTGGTTCCCGGTTTTTTGTTATAATAAAAATGAGTAGACAATAAAGGAGAACATCATGACATTTGAAGAAATCCTGCCTGGATTAAAGGCTAAGAAAAAATATGTACGAACTGGTTGGGGAGGGGCTGAAAACTATGTCCAACTCTTTGACACCATTGAGCAAAACGGGGTTGCACTTGAAGTGACGCCTTATTTCCTAATCAACGTGTCTGGAGAAGGGGAAGGTTTTTCCATGTGGAGTCCGACACCTTGTGATGTTTTGGCGACGGATTGGGTAGAAGTGCATGACTAGACGCGTATTGATCACGGGAGTGAGTTCAGGTATCGGTCTAGCTCAAGCTCGACTCTTTTTAGAGAATGGCTATCAAGTTTATGGTGTGGATCAAGGAGAAAATCCAGTTTTAGATGGTGATTTCCACTTTTTACAGAGAGATTTAACTCTTGACTTGGAGCCAATTTTTGACTGGTGTTCTCAGGTGGATATTTTGTGCAATACTGCTGGAGTCTTAGATGATTATAAACCACTATTGGAACAATCAGCGCAGGAAATTCAAGAGATTTTTGAAATCAACTATGTGACTCCTGTTGAGCTGACTCGCTATTATTTGATACAAATGTTAGAAAATAAAAAAGGAATCATTATCAATATGTGTTCTATTGCTTCAAATCTAGCAGGAGGTGGTGGTCACGCTTATACCTCTTCTAAGCATGCCTTGGCAGGTTTTACCAAGCAGTTGGCTCTGGATTATGCGGAATCAGGTATTCAGGTTTTTGGTATTGCTCCAGGAGCGGTCAAGACGGGCATGACTGCTGCAGACTTTGAACCAGGTGGATTAGCGGACTGGGTGGCTAGTGAAACGCCTATCAAACGCTGGATTGAGCCAGAAGAAGTAGCAGAGATTAGCCTTTTCTTAGCAAGTGGAAAAGCGAGCGCTATGCAAGGACAAATCCTGACCATTGATGGTGGCTGGAGTTTGAAGTAGGGGAATCTGATGGAAATCAAAAATCACTTTGGTGTTTATGGCGTTTGCTTTGAAAATGGGAAGTTACTCTGCATTGAGAAAACGAGAGGTCCTTATCAACATCGTTTTGATCTACCTGGTGGTAGCCAGGAAGTAGGTGAAGGGCTGACAGAAACCCTTAAGAGAGAAGTTTTGGAAGAGACAGGATATAAGCTTAAAGGTTACGCTAATCCTAGGATTTATGATGTGCTGGTTCAAAAAGATGGGCAAGACTTTGCAGTACATCATATCATGGCATTTTATGATATAGTACTTGATTTCGAACGCTATCAAAAATCACTTCCTCATGAAGTTCTTGATGGAAGTAATGATTCAGCAAATGCACTTTGGTTGAATTTGGAAGAAATTACTGCCGATAATGCTTCTCCTTTAGTGTTGCAGGTTAAGGCAGAGTTACTAGGATTTCCAGAATTAGATATGACAAACTATAGAAATTGGAAGGTGAAGAAGAGGGATAATGGAACTATTTAAAACATGGAAGAAAAATATGGTTCTCTATGGTCTTAAATCTCAAATCGGAACTGTCTACCGAAACAGTGATAGGACAACAAGCTTTTATGATGTTGGGAATTTTCTATACCTAGCAGGGGAGTTGGATTCCAGATTTTGGGAAGATTTTGTTAGAAAATATGGTTTAGATTATAAGATTATTATTTCAGAAAATACCAATTGGCAAGATTTTCTGCATCGGAAAGTGGGGTTAATTTCTTTTACTCGCTATTCTTTTAAAGATAAGGCAAATTTTCAAGTTGAATTTCTAAATGATCTAGTTACTCATTTAGAGGAAGGTTACAGTATTGTGCCTATCGATAATCATATTTATAACTGCTTTTCTGAGGAAGAATGGTCACAAGATTTAAAGGGAGATTTTGAGTCTTATCAGGATTTTGCTTTAAAAGGTGGGTTTGGCTTTGTGGTTCTTAAAAATAATGAACTGATTGCTGGGATTTCCTCAGGGTTAGTTTACCGTGGAGCAGTTGAAGTGGAAGTTGCAACTAGACCAAACGAACAAGGAAAAGGATTTGCTAAAAAGCTTGGTGCTGCAATGATTCTAGAGAGTTTAAATAGAGATATGTTTCCTCTTTGGGATGCTCATAACGAGGCTTCCAAAAAAGTAGCAGAATTTTTAGGATATGAGTTAGTGGAACCTTATGAAGCTTTTGAACTAGATGAAAGTGTCATATAATGATATCTGATATTGTATCTCTTAAGACGAGGTGAATGGACATGCAAAACCAACTGGCTTTTAGTGGAGAAAAAATTGTTGAAAAAGTTTATCCTCAACTATTTCACCACATTGGAATGATTCGTGGGGAATATTTGTTGAGAGAGCTCAATCAAAACATACTATTACCTAGTTGTCAGCAATTTGCAAAAGATTATCTAA
Source organism: uncultured Streptococcus sp. (assembly GCA_963546055.1). GTDB lineage: Bacteria > Bacillota > Bacilli > Lactobacillales > Streptococcaceae > Streptococcus. Next base: position 48,300 of record CAUULS010000014.1, on the reverse strand, counting down.
GCTCAATTTGCTCCTTGTACTCAGATGAAGAGGTCTGGTATCGTTTTTCAGAATTAACGAATACAGAGGCTAATTGTCTAGAGGGGACTAAAAAGTATTTTGAAGAACGTCACCCTTTATTTGGCTATAGAGGAACTAGGCGTTTACTGGCGTGTCCGGATGAATTTCAGGCTGAGGCAAATGTTGTTACAGATGTTTATCAAAACAATCCCAATTTATCTGTTATTTTTCCTTTTGTCAATGATGCCGACCAGTTAAAGCAAGCTATTAGAGTATTGCGTCAGCATGGTTTTACTGGGAAAGTCGGCGCTATGATTGAATTGCCGTCAGCTTATTTTGACTTGGACAGGATACTGGAAACTGGTATTTCAAAGATTATAGTTGGAATGAATGATTTGACTTCTTTTATTTTTGCGACTGTGAGAAACAGTCAATGGCATGATATGGAAAGTCCAATTATGTTAGACTTACTCCGACAAATGAAGGAAAAAGCAAAGATTAAAAAGATTGACTTTGCTGTAGCAGGTTATCTGAATCCTTCTTTCATACAAAAAATGAATCAGATGGGGATTGAGTGCATTATCCACTACAGTTCTATTCCAGAGATTTTTAATTTAGAGATTAACCATCCAGACCATCTCAAACACATAAAAGAAAAAAGTAAAAAATTACAAAGGAGCAACCTATGACACCTCAAGAAATGTGGAATGAATACAGGAAAATCAATCCCTCGATCGGAGATGAGATCGATGCTTGGGCTTTTGGAGTGGAAGCCGATCTCTTGGCAGACTTGGTTTTAAAAGGCGAAAAGACGGCAACCGCCTCAGCCTACGACCTCTACGCACTAGAAGATGAACCCCTTCCGCAAGAAGGAACCTTTGATATCATTTTAGATAGCCAAGATCAAGCTGTCTGTATTGTCGAAATTACAAAGGTTTCTGTTGAACCCTTCAATCAAGTTTCTGCTGAACATGCCTTTAAGGAAGGGGAAGGTGACAAATCCCTAGCCTATTGGCGTCAGGTTCATGAGGACTGTTTCGCCGAGTGGCTGAGAGAGGCAGGACTGACTTTTACACCTGATAGTAAGGTTGTATTAGAAGAATTTCGCAAGGTTTATCCACAGTAGACCGCTAGAAGGAAGAAAGTTTTGGAAATCGCCGTCCAATCCTTTTTTCTTAAGCAAAACATGATATAATAAGTTTGTTTGAAGAAGAGCAGTAGCTCTTAAACTTAGAATAGGAGAAAACTATGCAAGCAGTTGAACATTTTATTACGCAATTTGTTCCTGAACACTATGATTTATTTTTAGACTTGAGTCGTGAGACCAAGACCTTTTCTGGGAAGGTGACCATTACTGGTCAAGCGAAAAGTGATCGTATTTCCCTTCACCAAAAAGACTTGGAAATCGCTTCTGTAGAAGTTGCGGGTCAAGCTCGTCCATTTACAGTTGATCATGACAATGAAGCCCTTCATATCGAATTAGCTGAGGCTGGTCAAGTTGAATTAGTTCTTGCTTTTTCAGGAAAAATCACAGACAACATGACAGGGATTTATCCTTCTTACTACACTGTTGATGGAGTGAAGAAGGAAGTCTTGTCTACACAGTTCGAGAGCCATTTTGCGCGTGAAGCCTTCCCATGTGTGGATGAGCCAGAAGCCAAAGCAACCTTTGATCTCGCTCTTCGCTTTGACCAAGCAGAAGGTGAAGTGTCCTTGTCTAACATGCCTGAGATTGATGTGGAAAACCGCAAGGCAACAGGCATCTGGAAGTTTGCGACAACACCTCGCATGTCATCTTACTTGTTGGCCTTTGTTGCTGGTGATTTGCAAGGGGTTACCGCTAAAACTAAAAACGGTACCCTCGTAGGTGTTTACTCTACCAAGGCCCACCCATTATCTAACCTTGATTTCTCTTTGGATATCGCCGTTCGTTCGATTGAGTTTTACGAAGATTACTACGGAGTTAAATATCCAATTCCTCAATCGCTTCATATCGCCCTTCCTGACTTCTCAGCGGGTGCTATGGAAAACTGGGGTCTTGTAACTTACCGTGAAGTATACTTGGTTGTAGATGAGAACTCAACCTTTGCCAGCCGTCAGCAAGTTGCCCTTGTTATCGCCCACGAACTTGCCCATCAATGGTTTGGAAACCTTGTGACTATGAAATGGTGGGATGACCTCTGGCTCAATGAAAGCTTCGCTAACATGATGGAATACGTCTGTGTGGATGCTATTGAACCAAGCTGGAATATCTTTGAAGATTTCCAAACAGGTGGTGTTCCAGCAGCGCTTAAACGCGATGCAACGGATGGCGTGCAGTCTGTCCACGTCGAAGTCAAACACCCAGATGAAATCAATACCCTCTTTGACGGAGCTATCGTCTATGCCAAAGGAAGCCGTCTCATGCACATGCTTCGTCGTTGGCTCGGTGATGCTGATTTTGCCAAAGGTTTGCATGCCTACTTTGAAAAACACCAATATGGAAATACCATCGGTCGTGACCTATGGAATGCCCTTGGACAAGCGTCTGGACGTGATGTTGCAGCTTTCATGGATTCTTGGTTGGAACAACCTGGTTATCCAGTTCTCACCGTTAAAGTTGAAAATGATGTCTTGAAGATCTCACAAAAACAATTCTTTATCGGTGAGCACGAAGACAAGAACCGTCTCTGGGTTGTGCCACTGAACAGCAACTGGAAAGGCTTGCCAGATACACTCGAAACTGAAAGTATCGAGATTCCTGGCTACGCAGCTCTTCTTGCTGAAAATGAAGGAGCTCTTCGTCTCAATACTGAAAATACTGCCCACTACATTACCGACTATCAAGGAGACTTGTTAGATGCTGTTCTTGCTGAGCTAGAGATACTTGATAATACAAGCAAACTCCAAATCGTTCAAGAACGTCGTTTGCTTGCTGAAGCAGGGCACATTTCTTATGCTGACTTGCTCCCAGTCCTTGATAAACTTGCTAAGGAAGAGTCTTACCTTGTCGTTTCAGCTGTTTCTCAAGTGATTGCTGCCCTTGAGCGCTTTATAGATGAAGGAACAGAAACTGAGAAAGCCTTTAATACACTCGTTGCTAAATTGGCTCGTCACAACTATGACCGTCTTGGTTTTGAAGCTAAAGATGGGGAATCAGATGAGGATGAATTGGTTCGTCAGTTGACTATCTCCATGATGATTCGTTCAAATGATGCAGAAGCTAGTCAAGTCGCTAGCCAAATCTTTGCAGCTCACAAGGAAAATCTTGCAGGACTTCCAGCAGCAATCCGTGCTCAAGTTCTCATCAATGAGATGAAACACCATGAGACCAAGGATTTGGTCGCAACTTATCTGGACCTCTACACTCATGCGACGGATGCTGTCTTCAAACGTCAGCTGTCAGCGGCTCTTGCCTATAGTACAGATGCTGACAATATCCAAACCTTGATTGGCTCATGGAAAGATAAATTTGTAGTGAAACCACAAGACTTGTCTGCTTGGTATTACCAGTTCCTAGATCATCAAACAACTCAAGAAACTGTTTGGGTATGGGCGCGAGAAAACTGGGCTTGGATTAAGGCTGCTCTTGGTGGGGATATGAGCTTTGATAGCTTTGTTATCCTACCTGCCCACGTATTTAAGACAGAGCAACGCTTGGCAGAATACAAGGCTTTCTTTGAACCACAACTCTCTGACCTTGCTCTTAGCCGTAATATTCGTATGGGTATCAAAGATATTGCAGCGCGTGTTGACTTGATTAAGCGTGAGAAAGCAGCGGTAGAAGCTGTTGTAGCCCAATATGCTAAAGCTTAATTCATTCGAAATGTAAATAAAAAACTCAACTTTCTATCTGAAAATAAGAGAGAGTTGAGTTTTTTTTAAGGCAATTTTGGTATAATAATCATAACAAGGAGGAGTTTCTGATGATAAAAATCTTATTAGTAGAAGATGACCTAGGTCTGTCAAACTCAGTATTTGACTTTTTAGATGATTTTGCAGATGTCATGCAGGTCTTTGATGGAGAAGAAGGTCTCTACGAAGCAGAAAGTGGCGTTTATGACTTGATTCTGCTTGACCTGATGTTGCCTGAAAAAAATGGCTTCCAAGTTTTGAAAGAATTGCGTGAAAAAGGAATTACGACACCAGTCCTTATCATGACAGCTAAGGAAAGTTTGGATGACAAGGGACATGGTTTTGAGTTGGGAGCGGATGACTACCTCACCAAACCTTTCTACTTAGAAGAACTTAAAATGCGGATTCAAGCCCTTCTCAAACGTTCAGGCAAGTTTAACGAAAATACCTTGACCTATGGGGATGTTGTCGTCAACCTTTCAACGAATGAAGTAAAAGTGGAAGATACTCCTGTGGAATTGCTCGGAAAAGAGTTTGAGTTATTGGTTTACTTCCTTCAAAATCAAAATGTCATTCTTCCCAAGACGCAAATTTTTGACCGCCTATGGGGATTTGATAGCGATACGACTATTTCCGTTGTAGAAGTCTATGTTTCAAAAGTTCGTAAGAAACTGAAGGGTACAGCCTTTGCTGAAAATCTTCAAACCTTGCGTAGTGTCGGGTATATTTTAAAAGATGTTCAATAAACTAAAAAAAACATGGTACGCGGATGATTTTAGCTATTTCATTCGAAACTTCGGAGTGTTCACCCTGATTTTCTCTGCTATGACCTTGATTATCCTTCAGGTCATGCACTCCAGTCTCTACACTTCTGTAGATGAAAAACTACAAGTCCTTAGTAGTAGTCCACAAGCTGTCATCCAATTAGCCCTTAATCGGGCAACTGAGGAAGTCAAGGATATTCAACCAGCAACAGCGGATGCCAGTAAGGCTGAAATAAAACCCAATGTTAGCTCAAATACAGAAGTTTTGCTCTTTGACAAGGATTTTAACCAACTCTTACTGGGCAATCGTTTTCTAGGCTTGGACAAGATCAAGCTGGACAAGAAAGAGTTGAATCATATTCGCCAAATTCAAGTTGTCAATAGCTATGGTCAGGAAGAAACCTATCGGATGATTTTGATGGAAACCAATTCTTCCTCCGTGTCAAGCAATGTCAAATACGCTGCGGTTTTAATCAATACCAGCCAGCTTGAGCAAATCAGCCAAAACCACGAGCATTTAATTGTTGTAGTGATGGCTAGTTTCTGGCTCCTATCTTTAATTGCCAGTGTTTACCTGGCTCGTGTCAGTGTCAAACCCTTACTGGAAAGTATGCAAAAGCAGAAATCCTTTGTTGAAAATGCGAGTCACGAACTGAGAACGCCTTTGGCCGTTTTACAAAATCGCTTAGAGAATCTCTTTCGAAAACCAGAGGCAACGATTATGGAATCCAGCGAAAGTATTGCCTCGAGCCTCGAAGAAGTTCGCAACATGCGTTTCCTCACGACCAATCTTCTCAACCTTGCACGTCGAGATGATGGAATCAAACCAGAAATAGCAGAAGTTTCTCCACAATTCTTTAAAACAACCTTTGCCAACTATGAGTTGATTGCTTCTGAAAATGATCGTGTTTTTGACTATGAAAATCGGATTTATCGTCCATTCATGACCGATCAGTTGCTTCTAAAACAGCTCATGACCATCTTGTTTGATAATGCTATCAAGTATACCGAGGAAGATGGTAAGATTGGGTTTGTAGTTCATGCCACAGATCGCCATCTCTATCTTACAGTAACAGATAATGGGATTGGAATCTCAGATGCCGATAAGAAGAAAATCTTTGACCGTTTTTACCGTGTAGACAAGGCAAGAACTCGTCAGAAAGGTGGCTTTGGTTTGGGACTTTCTTTGGCCAAGCAGATCGTTGATGCCTTACGAGGAACGATTACCGTGAAAGATAACAAACCTAGAGGAACGATTTTTGAAGTTAAAATTGCCATCCAATCTCCTTCCAAACGTAAGAATAAATAAAAAAGACAGTTTTGAGAAACTGTCTTTTTAGATAACAAGAAAAGAGGTTGGTAGTAGTACCAACCTTTATTTTGAAAGTTTTTGTTTAATCATCTTTCGTTGAAGTTGTAAGAGGGCGAAGCTTGTCCCCATAGCAGCAATAAATGATAAAACTGTATTTAATTTTAAGGCTAAAAAGATAAAGCTAAAAAGTGCCATAAAAATACAAAAACAAGCAATATTTACAAAAAATAAAATCTCTTTTAGGTTAGGGCCGACTGGAGCTTCCGGTGTATAATCTTGATAAAGCGGAGTTTGATTCGATTCGGGAGCTTGTTCAAACTCATAAGCTTCTAGTTTTCTTGCGGGCATGATTCTCTCCTTAACAGTACATAACTATTTTATCATTTTTTATGCAGATAATTATTACAGAATTGTTACAAAACTACTAAAGTCTCTTATCATCTTCTAAGTAGCTCTTCTTGACACCCACTAGGGAAAATGGTAGCATGGATGTTACACTTGAAACAGATGACCAGACCTTCTCTATTATAAATATACTGAGTAAGGAAGGGATAACTTATATAAATTGATTGCAAGCAAGTGCTTTTCCTAAGATAATTTGTTGAGTTGCTACCTTGATACTTTTGAAGTGTATTGGTAGGAGTTGTTTTGAATGGATGATAAGACAGAGATTCTGTCTATTGGACTGGGTGGCTTTTTGCTACCTCTGGGAAACGTTAAAGGAGATAAGCATGTATCTTGCTATCAAAGAAATATTACGAAATAAACTTCGATATAGTTTGATTCTAACTACTATTTTTCTTATCGCTTTTATGGTCTTTTTTATGACCAGTTTAGCTCTTGGTCTTGTACGTAACAACCGAGCCGCTATTGATAACTGGCAAGCGACGGGTGTGGTTTTATCTGACTACGCAAATGATAATTTGACAGCATCTTTTATTCCTGAAAAGGACTACAAGGAGAAGAGTTCTGAAGAGGCTGCTTCCCTGGGCTATATGTTCGCTGTGACCAATCTAGTCGATGATAGTGAAAAGGTTAATGCTTCCATCTTTGCTCAAGACTGGGACGCTTTTATCTCTCCGAGTTTGACTGAGGGTCGTTATCCTGAAGGAGATGATGAGGTTGTCGTGGATCAGTCTTTTGAAAACTATGGGATTAAGCTAGGTGATACTATTCAGCTGAATGGAAGCGATACAGGTTACAAGATTGTAGGCCTGACTCAAGGTAATAAATTTTTCACCGAGCCTGTTGTCTTTACGAGTCTGACAACTTATTGGACCTTACAAGGAACCTTGAAAGCCAATCGATCCATCTCTGCCTTGGTATTGAAAAATGATATAGAAGTGGCTGGCGATGGACTGAAACAGATTTCTATTTCCAAAATGATTTCGAAAATTCCTGGTTATACACCTCAGGTGAATGTATTTTCAGGGATGATTCTCGCTATGATTGTCATCACAGGCTTGATTGTGGGTATTTTTGTTTATATCATTACCATTCAAAAACTAGGACTTTATGGAATAATGCGGGCTCAGGGTATACAGATCAAAACCATTGTATGGTCTCTTTTCTGTCAAATCTTCCTCCTAGCTGGTATGGGAATTGCTTTAGCCTTGCTGGCTATTGGTGGAGTGATTTTAGTCTTACCAGCTACCTTCTTTTTCTACCCAAGTTGGATAGCCTACACTCTCCTAAGCTTGGTGATTTGCTTGATGGCCCTTCTAGGTGGTGTCATTTCACTTCCACGCTTGCTAAAGGTGGACCCGATTACTGCGATTGCAGAGTGATAAGGAGAATAGTATGACAGCATTGATTGAAATGACTCAAGTGACAAAAACGTACGGGGAAGGAAAGATGAAAGTCGTAGCTCTGCATGAGACGAATTTTCAGCTAAATGCGGGAGAGTTTGTGGCTATCGTTGGACCTTCAGGCTCTGGAAAGACGACCTTTCTAACGACTCTAGGACAACTTCAGGAAGCATCGAGTGGAAAGATTTTGGTAAAGGGGAAGGAAACAGGAAGTTTGACGGAGAAGGAGAAAACAGATCTCCGTTTTAGAGAGTTTGGCTTCATTCTTCAGGCTTCAAACTTGATTCCTTTTCTAACGGTCAAGGAACAGCTTGATTTGATTGACAGATTGGATAAGGGAAAAAATAGTAAAAGTGATCGAAAAGAGTTACTTGACTTGTTGGATTTGGAAAAGGTACAAGATCATTATCCCAAGGCTTTATCAGGTGGCGAACGTCAACGTGCGGCCATTGCTAGAGCGCTTTATAACAATCCAAGCATCGTGCTTGCAGATGAGCCGACAGCCAGTCTGGATACTCAGCGTGCTTACCAAGTAACGGAGATGTTGGCTGCCATTGCCCACGAACAAGGTAGAGGAGTTGTCATGATCACACATGATACACGCCTTCTTGATAAGGTTGACCGTATTTATGTTATGAATGATGGCCACCTAGTAGAAAAAACACATGCATAAAAAAGAAAGTGGACGGTACTAGTTACTGTTCACTTTTTGATTGCAAACTTTAAAAAATGACTTTAACTTTTTATAAAACTCCTAGTATTCATAGCTGATTTTTAAGAATTGTGGTATAATTTTCCTTATGGAAAAGATTATCATTACAGCAACTGCTGAAAGTATTGAACAAGTTGAACAACTACTCGAAGCTGGCGTAGATCGTATCTATGTCGGTGAGAAAGATTTTGGACTTCGTCTGCCAACAACCTTTAGCTATGAAGAGTTACGCACCATCGCTCAGTTGGTTCATGAAGCAGGTAAGGAATTGATTGTTGCAGTTAATGCCCTCATGCACCAAGATATGATGGACCGTATCAAGCCTTTTCTAGACTTCTTGGAAGAAATCAAGACAGACTATATTACAGTAGGAGATGCAGGTGTCTTTTACGTGGTCAACCGTGATGGCTATTCCTTCAAGACTATCTACGATGCTTCAACCATGGTGACAAGCAGTCGTCAGATTAACTTCTGGGGCCAAAAGGCAGGTGCTTCTGAGGCGGTTTTGGCGCGTGAAATTCCATCTGCTGAGCTCTTCAAGATGCCAGAGATTTTGGAAATTCCTGCTGAAGTATTGGTTTATGGTGCCAGTGTCATTCATCATTCTAAGCGTCCGCTTTTACAAAACTACTATAACTTTACACATATCGATGATGAAAAGACGCGTAAGCGTGACCTCTTCTTGGCAGAACCAAGTGATCCAGAAAGCCATTACTCTATCTTTGAAGACAATCATGGTACCCACATTTTTGCAAATAACGACCTTGATTTGATGACCAAATTGACAGAATTAGTAGAACATGGTTTTACCCATTGGAAGCTAGAAGGACTCTACACACCAGGTCAAAACTTTGTTGAGATTGCTAAACTCTTTATCCAAGCGCGTAGCTTGATCCAAAAGGGAGAATTTAGCCATGATCAATCCTTCTTGCTAGATGAAGAGGTGCGCAAGTTACACCCTAAAAACCGTTTCCTTGACACAGGATTCTATGACTACGATCCTGATATGGTTAAATAGGACACCAAAACCCGAAATAAAAATGTTTGGGTTTTTCAAGTGTATTCATGAAATAAAAACGGATACATGTTATAATAAAAGTAGCTCTTTAATGGAGGTATTTAAGTGGAGAATCTGAAAAAGATGGCAGGTATCAAGGCTGCAGAGTTTGTCAAGGATGGGATGGTTGTTGGACTCGGTACTGGATCAACTGCCTACTATTTCGTAGAAGAAATCGGTCGTCGGATTAAGGAAGAAGGATTGCAGATTACAGCTGTAACGACTTCTAGTGTGACCAGTAAACAGGCAGAAGGACTCAATATTCCGCTCAAGTCTATTGACCAAGTAGACTTTGTCGATCTGACAGTCGATGGAGCGGATGAAGTGGATAGTCAGTTTAACGGAATCAAAGGTGGTGGGGGTGCCCTTCTCATGGAAAAGGTTGTCGCAACTCCATCTAAAGAATATATCTGGGTTGTTGATGAAAGCAAACTGGTAGAGAAACTAGGTGCTTTTAAATTGCCAGTGGAAGTGGTTCAGTATGGCGCAGAACAGGTCTTTCGTCGTTTTGAGCGAGCTGGCTATAAGCCACATTTCCGTGAAAAAGACGGTCAACGTTTTGTGACAGACATGCAGAATTTTATCATTGACCTTGCCTTGGATGTCATTGAAGATCCAATTGCATTTGGGCAAGAATTGGACCATGTCGTTGGTGTCGTAGAGCATGGTTTATTCAACCAAATGGTGGATAAGGTCATCGTAGCGGGACGGGACGGCGTTCAGATTTTAACTTCAACAAAAGCAAGATAACTAAAATAATAAGGAGACAGATTATGTCAAAATTTAATCGAATTCACTTGGTGGTACTGGATTCTGTAGGAATTGGTGCTGCACCAGATGCTAATAACTTTGTCAATGCAGGGGTTCCAGATGGAGCTTCTGATACACTGGGACACATTTCCAAAACAGTTGGTTTGAATGTTCCAAACATGGCTAAAATCGGTCTAGGAAATATTCCTCGTGAAACGCCTTTGAAGACTGTACCAGCTGAAAGTAATCCAACAGGTTATGCAACGAAACTAGAAGAAGTATCTCTTGGTAAAGATACTATGACTGGCCACTGGGAAATCATGGGACTTAACATTACGGAGCCTTTCGATACTTTCTGGAATGGATTCCCAGAAGAAATCTTGACAAAAATCGAAGAATTTTCAGGACGCAAGGTTATTCGTGAAGCCAATAAACCGTACTCAGGAACAGCTGTTATCGATGATTTTGGACCACGTCAAATGGAAACTGGAGAGTTGATTATCTATACTTCAGCTGACCCTGTCTTGCAAATCGCTGCCCACGAAGACATCATTCCTCTGGATGAACTATACCGTATCTGTGAATACGCTCGTTCGATTACTCTTGAGCGCCCTGCTCTTCTAGGTCGTATCATTGCCCGTCCATATGTTGGTGAGCCAGGTAATTTCACTCGTACAGCTAACCGTCGTGACTTGGCTGTATCTCCATTTGCCCCAACTGTTTTGGATAAATTGAACGAAGCAGGTATTGATACTTATGCTGTTGGTAAGATCAACGATATCTTTAACGGTGCTGGTATCAACCATGACATGGGCCACAACAAGTCAAATAGCCACGGAATTGATACACTGTTGAAGACTATGGGACTTGCTGAGTTTGAAAAAGGATTCTCATTTACAAACTTGGTAGACTTTGATGCCCTTTACGGTCACCGCCGCAATGCTCATGGTTACCGTGATTGCTTGCATGAATTTGATGAGCGCTTGCCTGAAATTATCTCTGCCATGAGAGAGAATGACCTTCTTTTGATTACTGCGGACCATGGAAATGACCCAACCTATGCGGGAACTGATCACACTCGTGAATACATTCCGCTTTTGGCTTACAGTCCTGCCTTTAAAGGAAACGGTTTGATTCCAGTTGGACATTTTGCAGATATTTCTGCAACAGTTGCGGATAACTTTGGTGTTGAAACAGCCATGATTGGGAAGAGTTTCTTAGATAAATTGGTATAAGATGACGCGATATGCTTTACTTGTTCGGGGCATTAATGTCGGTGGGAAAAATAGGGTTGTCATGGCGCAACTTCGTCAAGAATTGACAGAGTTGGGACTGGAAAAGATTGAAACCTACATCAACAGTGGCAACATTTTCTTTACTTCGACTGTTCCCAAAGCCCAATTGGTTGAAAAGTTAGAGGCTTTCTTTGAAGTCCATTATCCATTTATTCAGAGCTTTTCTTTACTGAGTCTAGAGGACTTTGAGGAGGAGGTTGAAAATCTACCAGATTGGTGGACCAAAGATCTGGCACGAAAAGATGTCCTCTTCTACACGGAGGGCTTGGATGTGAATCAAGTCATCGAGAAAGTGGATAGTTTGGAACTGGAAGATGAAGTCATTCATTTTGGTAAACTTGGTATTTTCTGGGGGAAATTTTCTGAAGAATCTTACTATGCAACTGCCTATCACAAGTACTTACTAAAGATGCCTTTTTATCGCAACATCACTATTCGGAATGCCAAAACCTTTGACAAAATCGGTCAAATGCTAAAAAATAATAAAGGAGACACAGAATGACATTTTTAGATAAAATCAATGAAACAGCTGCCTTCCTGAAAGACAAGGGAATCCAAGCGCCTGAGTTCGGTCTAATCCTTGGATCAGGTCTGGGAGAACTTGCAGAAGAAATCGAAAATCCTGTTGTAGTAGACTATGCAGATATTCCAAACTGGGGCCGTTCGACAGTAGTCGGTCACGCTGGTAAATTGGTATATGGAGAACTTGCAGGTCGAAAAGTCTTGGCTCTTCAAGGTCGTTTCCATTTCTACGAGGGAAATCCTCTGGAAGTTGTGACTTTCCCAGTACGTGTGATGAAAGTTCTCGGATGTGAAGGTGTCATTGTTACCAATGCAGCAGGAGGTATCGGCTACGGTCCTGGTACCTTGATGGCTATCTCAGACCATATCAACATGACAGGCCAAAATCCATTGATGGGTGAAAACTTGGATGATTTTGGTCCTCGTTTCCCAGATATGTCTAAGGCCTACACACCAGAATACCGTGCTACTGCCCATGAAGTGGCTAAGAAACTTAGGATTAAGCTTGATGAAGGTGTCTATATCGGTGTAACTGGTCCAACTTATGAAACACCTGCAGAAATTCGTGCCTATAAGACACTGGGAGCAGATGCTGTTGGTATGTCTACGGTTCCTGAAGTTATTGTGGCAGCCCACTCTGGTTTGAAAGTTCTAGGAATTTCATGTATCACTAACCATGCTGCTGGATTCCAAGAAGAACTTAATCACGAGGAAGTTGTAGAAGTGACTGAACGTGTCAAAGGCGACTTTAAAGGCTTGATTAAAGCTATTCTTGCAGAACTCTAATCCTATGAAAGCACGACTCCAAAGCCTGCCCTACGGACTGAGGCTACTTCTAGCCACTCTATCATTGGGAATAGGGACGGGTCTGGTCGGAATTGCCTGCCATTATTTACTAGAAAGTGTGCAATGGCTGGCCTTTGGCCAAACTAGTTCGGATTTGCTCCAGCAATTTCAAGAAGCTGGGGGTCTCCGTAGATTCCTCGTTCTGTGTGTGACAGGGGCCTTGGCAGCTGGCTTCTGGTATGTCCTACAAAGGCGCCATAAGATTTTGTCTATTCGTCAGCAAATTATATTAGCTGGAGACAGGGAGCCAGCGTTCTTAGCCCACCTCTTTCATGCAGGTATGCAGGTTGCGATTGTCGGAGCAGGCGCATCGGTCGGAAAAGAAGGAGCACCACGCGAGGTTGGGGCCCTTCTAGCTGGTTGCTTGTCAAAGGGGTTCTCTCTAGCCCTTAAAGAACGGAAGGTGTTGGTTGCCTGTGGGGCAGGAGCAGGTCTAGCTGCGGTCTATCAGGTTCCCTTTGCTAGTAGCTTGTTTGTCTTTGAGACCTTAGGACTTGCCTATAGTTGGCAGAACTTTTTGCTGGTTTTGGCTAGTACTTATCTGGCAACCTGGGTGGCTCAGCCCATTGTTGGTCAGGATGCTATTTATCACCTATCTGCGGTCTCTTGGTCGTCTAGCAGTTTCTTGCAGGCGATTCTGATTGCTTCATTGGTTACTCCACTTGCGCTGGGCTTCCGATTTTTAGCTAAACGGGCGGGCCACAAGCGACGGAAGAATGGGACAATTCTTTGGGCTCTTCCTCTAGCTTTTCTCGTGCTGGGGAGCCTGGCAGTCTTTTTCCCTATCTTTATGGGAAATGGCCAGGTACTAGCCCAAGCCTTGTTGTCTAGCCAGCCAATTCCCTATCTTCCATTGACTCTTGCAGTAAAGGGGCTTCTAGTTTATCTCCTCTTGCGTAATGGTGCCTATGGGGGAACCTTGACACCATCATTTGCCTTGGGGATTGGATCTGGCTATTTAGTGACTTTGCTTTTGACAGTAGTTGGCATTCATCTGGATCCAGCTCTAGGAATGCTACTAGGAGCAACAGTCTTTTTAGGAACGACCTTACAAGCTCCTCTGACGGCTATTGCCCTGAGCCTTGGATTTACAGGTCAGGATTGGAGTTTGACAATACCGCTTGTACTAGCGGCAGGAATGTCTTACGTGATTCGAAAGAGATGGGAGAAGAAACAATGAAGGTACATTTTGTACTGCATGAAACATTTGAAGTTCCGGGCGCTTATCTAAAATGGGCTCTGGCACGAGGGCATCACATTACATCAACAAAGGTTTACGAAAAAGAACCTCTTCCTGAAACAATTGACGGGATTGATTTTCTGATTGTCATGGGTGGTCCCCAATCTCCTGATGAGGATAAAGAAAACTTCCCATACTATGACCCTAAGGCTGAGCTTGCTTTTATGAAAGAAGCGATTGCTACAGATATCTATATTGTTGGTGTCTGTCTTGGTGCTCAGCTCTTGTCTGTTGCCTATGGTGCGAAGTATGAACGTAGTCCAGAGCGTGAAATTGGTATTTTTCCAATAACTCTAACTGAAGCTGGTTTAAAAGACGAGCATGTCAAAAAACTTGGGGCAACTCTAATTACCGGTCACTGGCACGGTGATATGCCAGGACTGATAGATGAAGCTGTCGTTCTTGCGACGAGTCAAGGTTGTCCACGCCAAATTATTCGCTTCAGTCCTAAGCATTATGCATTTCAGGCTCATTTGGAATTTGATTCAGAAGCAGTAGAACTCTTAATTGCTGCAGATGGTGAGGAGCAATTAAGAAAGCAAAGTGAAAAGTTACCTTTTGTTCAAACACCAGAAGAATTACGTGAAAACGATTACTCTGAAATGAATGTGAAACTGTACGCATTTTTAGATTCATTGGTAAACTAGGAACTACAGAAAGGCAGGATTCCAGATTTGGAAGAAAACTTGGAATCACCCTGCTATGAAATCAAAAGGTGTAGTAGGTATTTAATACTAACCCTCTTTAAACTTTATATAAAAAGAAAGGTAGAGCGTGTGTTCTGATTTGAACACGAGCGGAAAACTCGGAAAATAGATAATCTGCCTGAGAAATCAGGATTTCTCGTCAGATTCCTAATTTTCAGTCGTTTTCTTGTCGCTCTTTGTATCATAAATTATGTCTATCCATATTGCTGCCCAGCAGGGTGAAATTGCTGATAAAATTCTTCTTCCTGGGGATCCTCTTCGTGCTAAGTTTATTGCGGAGAATTTCCTTGAAGATGCTGTTTGTTTTAACGAAGTGCGTAACATGTTTGGCTACACTGGTACTCACAAAGGTCACCGTGTATCAGTCATGGGAACTGGGATGGGGATGCCTTCCATTTCGATCTACGCGCGTGAGTTGATTGTGGACTACGGTGTAAAGAAATTGATCCGTGTCGGAACTGCAGGTTCTTTGAATGAAGATGTTCACGTTCGTGAATTGGTCTTGGCGCAGGCGGCTGCTACCAACTCAAACATCATCCGCAACGACTGGCCACAGTATGATTTTCCACAAATTGCTAGCTTTGATTTGCTGGACAAGGCCTACCATATCGCCAAAGAACTTGGTATGACAACTCACGTTGGGAACGTTTTGTCATCTGATGTCTTTTACTCAAACTACTTTGAAAAGAATATCGAGCTTGGTAAATGGGGAGTCAACGCTGTGGAAATGGAAGCAGCAGCACTTTACTATCTGGCAGCCCAACACCATGTGGATGCACTTGCTATTATGACTATTTCTGATAGCTTGGTCAATCCGGACGAAGACACAACAGCTGAGGAACGCCAAAATACCTTCACCGATATGATGAAGGTTGGTTTGGAAACCTTGATTGCAGAGTAATTAGAGAATAGATTTTCAATTACATTAGTTACAAGAACTGTTGTAAGTGATTTATTTTCAATATCTAAGCAATGATAAAGAAAGAGTTGAAAATCCAACTATTGATTTTCAACTTTTTTAGAACCCAGCTTAAGGAGAGATGTGATGGATAAAATAGAACTATTACAAGATTTGATTGATAAAAGCCACAGAATAGTCTTTTTCGGAGGGGCAGGAGTGTCAACCGAGTCTAATATCCCAGATTTTCGTAGTTCAGATGGTGTTTATAGTCATCAGTTAGGCCGTCATTTTACGGCAGAGCAACTCGTTTCTCGGACCATGTTTGAGCGCTATCCAGAAGATTTTTTTGACTTTTATAAGAAATACCTGATTTATCCAGAAGCCAAGCCTAATGCTGCTCATACTTATCTAGCTGCTTTGGAAAAGACAGGCAAGCTAAAGGCTGTTGTGACACAAAATATTGATAGTCTTCATGAAAGGGCAGGCTCCCAAAAGGTCTTTAAATTGCATGGGAACGCGGACCGAAATTACTGCTTAGGTTGTCAACGTTTCTATAACTTAACTGATTTTCTGGCCCTCGAGGGACCTGTTCCCCACTGCCTAGACTGTGGCAAGGTGGTCAAGCCTGACGTGACCTTGTATGAAGAATCACTTGACATGGATGTCTTTAGCCAAGCTGCACAAGCTATTCGGCAAGCTGACTTGCTGATTATTGGTGGGACTTCCTTAGTTGTTTATCCTGCAGCTAGCCTAGTAAACTATTTTTCTGGGACAAATCTGATCGTTATCAATAAAACCAGTACTCCACAAGACAGCCAAGCTACATTGGTCATTGAAGGCAAGATAGGAGAAGTATTTTCGAAATTGAGACAATAAAAGAATTTTAGAAGATAGCAACAAAACCTTGTTACTTGAAAGAGAAAACTATCTCATTTATTGACCACAATCTTGCTCTTTAAGAGTTACTAAAAACTGGCTGAGAAAATCAAAACACCTTCACCGATATGATGAAGGTTGGTTTGGAAACCTTGATTGCAGAGTAAAATGTAAAAGAAAATCCTGATTTCAAGTGGAATCAGGATTTTTTCATGGATGCGATTTTTTCAGGGTCTGGTGTTACGCGAAGGGTCTTTTGTCCTGTGTAGGTTACAAAACCGGGTTTTCCACCAGTTGGTTTGTTGAGTTTCTTGACTTCAATCATATCTACCTGCACGAGATTTGACAAGCGCCCTTTGGAGAAATAGGCAGCAAGTTCTGCTGCATCTGTCTTGACTTCGTCAGAAGGATTGAGATTGCCTGAGATGACGACATGGCTGCCAGGGATGTCCTTGGCGTGGAACCAAAGTTCATCCTTGCGGGCCATTTTAAAGGTTAGTTCCTCGTTTTGCAGATTGTTTCTACCGACATAGATGATAGTTTTACCATCACTAGCTAGATACTGTTCTGGTTTTTTGCGCTTGTGAATTTTCTCTCGCTGTCTTCTTCGGATGAAGCCTGTTTGGATCAATTCTTCACGGATTTCAGCGATTTCCTCTAGTCCAGCTTGACTGAGAACAGTTTCTACACTTTCCAGATAGAGAATGGTAGACTTGGTTTCTTCGATCAGCTCAGTCAGGTATTTGACAGCTTCTTTGAGCTTCTGGTAGCGTTTAAAGTAGCGCTGGGCATTCTGACTGGGTGTTAGAGCCTTATCAAGAGCAATGGTGATAGGCTGATTGGTGTAGTAGTTGTCCAAGGTAACCTGGTCTTGGTCATTAGGCACTTGGTGGAGGAAGGTTGTCAGCAATTCTCCTTTTTGGCGAAACTCCTCAGCATTGTCTGTCGCCAATAATTCTTTTTCTTGTTTTTTGAGTTTGTGGCGATTTTTCTGAAGCTCATTTTCAACGCGGCGAATGAGTTCGCTGGCCTGCTGCTTGACGCGATCGCGCTCGGCTTTATCCTTATAATAGGTATCTAAGAGATCCGAAAGGCTGGCAAAAGGCTCTCCTACACGATTGGCAAAAGGAACTGGACTGAAGGAAGTCTCCGTTAGGTAAGGTTTAGTTTCTTGTCCGAAAAAGTGACGGAAAGTGGAGAGTTTATCACGAACCAGAATGCTTTCCAATTCATTTGCCGTATCACGACCTAAACCTTGAAAGAGAATTTGAAGATTTTTTGCTGTTAGTTCTTGGGTTTGCAGGATTTCAAAGAGCTTTTCATCCTTGACAGTAAAAGGATTGAGAGATTCGGTACTTGGCGGAGCGATATAGGTCGATCCAGGAAGCAAGGTACGGTAGCTATTTTGTGAAAAACCAACGTGTTTGATAACTTCGAGAATTTTATGACTGCTTTTATCCACGAGGAGAATATTGCTGTGTTTGCCCATGATCTCGATAATCAGTGTAGCCTGGATATGATCTCCAATCTCATTTTTATTGGAAACAGTGATCTCCACGATACGGTCATTTTCCACTTGCTCTATCGACTCAATCAGGGCACCCTGTAAATATTTTCTCAAAACCATGATAAAGGTAGAAGGCTGAGCTGGATTTTCAAAAGTCGTTTGGGTCAGCTGAATGCGTCCAAAAACGGGATGAGCAGAGAGGAGCAAGCGATGACTTTGGCGATTGCTACGGATTTGCAAGACCAACTCTTGTTCAAAAGGCTGATTGATTTTCTGGATGCGACCATTGACTAACTCTCTTCGCAATTCCTCAACCATGTGGTGTAAAAAAAATCCGTCAAATGACATCGTTCTCTCCTTGTGATTGTATTCCATAGTATTATATCAAAAAGGTAGAATAAAATCATGGAAATATGGTATAATAAAGCCAAGTAAAGAGAATCGAGAAGTACATGTATATTGAAATGGTGGATGAAACTGGTCAAGTTTCACAAGAAATTTTGCAACAAACCCAAGAAATTTTGGAATTTGCAGCCCAAAAAATAGGAAAAGAAGACAAGGAGATGGCAGTTACTTTTGTGACCAATGAGCGTAGCCACGAACTCAACCTTGAGTACCGTGATACGGATCGTCCAACAGATGTCATCAGCCTTGAGTATAAGCCAGAATTGGACATCTCCTTTGATGAGGAAGATTTGCTTGAAAATCCTGAATTAGCAGAGATGATGTCTGAGTTTGATGCCTATATTGGGGAGCTTTTCATCTCTATCGATAAAGCGCATGAGCAAGCTGAAGAATATGGCCACAGCTTTGAGCGTGAAATGGGCTTCTTGGCAGTACACGGCTTTTTACATATCAACGGCTATGATCACTACACTCCGGAAGAAGAAGCGGAGATGTTCGGTTTACAAGAAGAAATTTTGACAGCCTATGGACTCACAAGACAATAAACGAAAATGGAAAAATCGTGACCTGGTATCCAGTTTAGAATTTGCCCTTACAGGAATTCTGACTGCCATCAAGGAAGAACGCAATATGCGAAAACATGCAGTGACGGCTCTAGTAGTCATCCTTGCAGGTTTTGTTTTTCAGGTGTCACGAATTGAATGGCTCTTTCTCCTAATGAGCATTTTATTGGTAGTAGCCTTTGAAATTATTAACTCTGCTATTGAAAATGTGGTGGATTTAGCCAGTCACTATCACTTTTCTATGTTGGCAAAGAAAGCCAAGGACATGGCAGCAGGTGCCGTGCTAGTGGTCTCTCTTTTTGCTGCAGTGACAGGTGCACTTATCTTTCTCCCACGCATTTGGGATATACTATTTTAAACAATAAGAGGAAATTATGACATTTAAATCAGGCTTTGTAGCCATTTTAGGACGTCCCAATGTTGGGAAGTCAACCTTTTTAAATCACGTCATGGGGCAAAAGATTGCCATCATGAGTGACAAGGCGCAGACAACGCGTAATAAAATCATGGGGATTTACACCACGGATAAGGAGCAGATCGTCTTTATCGACACACCAGGAATTCACAAGCCCAAGACAGCTCTTGGAGATTTCATGGTGGAATCTGCCTATAGCACCCTTCGTGAAGTGGATACCGTTCTTTTCATGGTGCCAGCTGATGAGCCACGTGGTAAGGGTGACGACATGATCATCGAGCGTCTGAAGGCTGCCAAGGTTCCAGTTATTTTGGTGGTCAATAAGATTGACAAGGTCCACCCAGACCAACTTCTGGCTCAGATTGATGACTTCCGCAATCAAATGGACTTTAAGGAAATTGTCCCTATCTCAGCCCTTCAGGGAAATAACGTTTCTCGTCTAATTGACATCCTTAGTGAAAATCTAGAGGAAGGTTTCCAGTATTTCCCAGCTGATCAAATCACAGATCATCCTGAGCGTTTCTTGGTTTCAGAAATGATTCGTGAGAAGGTTCTCCACTTGACTCGTGAAGAAATTCCGCACTCAGTCGCAGTAGTAGTTGACTCTATGAAGCGTGACGAAGAGACAGACAAGGTTCATATCCGAGCTACCATTATGGTCGAGCGTGATAGCCAAAAGGGTATCATCATCGGAAAAGGTGGCGCTATGCTCAAGAAAATCGGATCCATGGCCCGTCGTGATATCGAACTCATGCTAGGGGATAAGGTTTTCCTAGAAACTTGGGTCAAGGTCAAGAAAAACTGGCGTGATAAAAAGCTAGATTTGGCTGACTTTGGCTATAATGAAAAAGAATACTAAGTAGAGGTGGGCTCATGCCTGCTTCTTGTTTTTACAGAAGGAGGACTTATGCCTGAATTACCTGAGGTTGAAACGGTTCGTCGTGGCTTAGAAAAATTGATTTTGGGAAAGAAAATTTCTAATATAGAGATTGCTTATCCTAAGATGATTAAAACGGATTTGGACGAGTTTCAAAAGGAAGTGCCTGGCCAAGTAATTGAGTCCATGGGCCGCCGTGGAAAATATCTACTTTTTTACCTGACTGACAAGGTCTTGATTTCCCATCTACGAATGGAAGGCAAGTATTTTTACTATCCAGACCAGGTTCCTGAACGTAAGCATGCCCATGTTTTCTTCCAGTTTGAAGAAGGAGGCACGCTTGTTTATGAGGATGTACGCAAGTTTGGTACTATGGAACTGCTGGCACCCGACCTATTGGAAGCTTACTTTGTTTCTAAAAAATTAGGGCCAGAACCAAGAGAGCAAGACTTTGATTTGCAGACCTTCCGTGCTGCCCTAGCCAAATCTAAAAAGCCTATCAAATCCCACCTCCTAGACCAAACCTTGGTCGCTGGTCTTGGAAATATCTATGTGGATGAGGTCCTCTGGCGGGCTCAGGTCCATCCAGCTAGAGCTTCCCAAACTTTGACAGTAGCAGAAGCGACAGCCATTCATGACCAGACCATTGCTGTTTTGGGACAGGCTGTTGAAAAAGGCGGATCAACCATTCGAACCTATACCAATGCCTTTGGCGAAGACGGAACCATGCAGGATTTTCATCAGGTCTATGATAAGACTGGTCAAGCATGTTCACGCTGTGGCACCATCATTGAGAAATTTCAGCTCGGCGGAAGGGGAACTCATTTTTGTCCCCAGTGTCAAAGGAGGGACTGATGGGAAAAATCATCGGAATCACAGGAGGCATTGCTTCGGGTAAATCAACTGTGACAAATTTTCTAAGACAAAAAGGCTTTCAAGTGGTGGATGCCGACGCAGTTGTCCACCAACTACAAAAACCTGGTGGGCGCCTATATCAAGTCTTAGTTCAGCATTTTGGACAGGAAATTCTCTTAGAAAACGGAGAACTCAATCGCCCTCTCCTAGCTAGTTTCATCTTTTCAAATCCTGAGGAGCAGGAATGGTCTAAGCAAACACAAGGAGAGATTATTCGTGAGGAACTGGTAGCATTACGAGACCAGTTGACTCAGACAGAAGCGATTTTTTTCATGGATATTCCCTTGCTTTTTGAGCAGGACTACGTCTCTTGGTTTGATGAGACTTGGTTGGTCTATGTGGACTATGATATCCAATTAGAACGTTTCATGAAACGGGATCATCTTTCTAAGGAATCAGCTGAAGCCCGTCTGGCAACCCAGTGGTCTTTAGAAGAAAAGAAAAGCTTGGCTAGTCATGTTCTTGATAATAATGGAAATCAGGATCAACTTTTAGATCAGGTAGCTTTTCTACTTGATGGAGGTGAACATGATGACAGAGATTAGTTGGAAAGATAATCTTCGTGTCGCCTGGTTCGGTAGTTTTCTAACGGGGGCAAGTATTTCTTTAGTCGTCCCTTTTATGCCTATCTTTGTAGAGCAGCTGGGAATCGAAAGGAATCAAGTTGCTTTCTATGCTGGATTAGCCATCTCAATTTCGGCTGTTTCAGCAGCTTTGATTTCCCCTATCTGGGGTATTCTTGCTGACAAATACGGTCGAAAACCCATGATGATTCGAGCTGGACTTGCTATGACCATCACCATGGGAGGCTTGGCATTTGTTCCAAATATCTATTGGTTAATCTTTCTTAGATTATTAAATGGTGTATTTACAGGTTTCGTACCAAATGCGACGGCTTTAATAGCCAGTCAAGTTCCTAAGGATAAGTCGGGCTATGCTTTGGGGACTTTATCAACTGGGGTAGTAGCTGGAACCCTAACGGGCCCCTTTGTGGGGGGCTTGATTGCTGAAATTTTTGGTATCCGCAATGTTTTTTTATTGGTAGGTGGCTTCTTGTTTTTGGCTGCGATCTTAACCATTTTCTTCATCAAGGAAGATTTTCAACCAGTAGCTAAGGAGAAAGCAATACCAACAAAGGAGTTGTTCGGTTCAATCAAGCACTCTCATCTTTTGATTAATCTGTTTTTAACTAGTTTTGTCATTCAATTTTCAGCTCAATCCATTGGTCCCATTCTAGCTCTCTATGTGCGGGACTTAGGGCAGACCGAGAATCTCCTCTTTGTATCTGGTTTGATAGTATCCAGTATGGGATTTTCCAGTATGATGAGTGCTGGAGTGATGGGGAAACTAGGAGATAAGGTGGGAAATCATCGCCTACTACTTGTTGCCCAGTTTTATTCGGCTCTTATTTATCTTCTCTGTGCCAATGCGACTAGCCCTCTGGAGTTAGGATTTTATCGTTTTCTATTTGGTTTGGGAACGGGTGCTCTGATACCAGGTGTTAATGCATTGCTTAGTAAGATGACTCCCAAAGTAGGCATTTCAAGGATTTTTGCATTTAACCAAGTCTTTTTCTATCTTGGAGGTGTTGTTGGTCCCATGACTGGTTCAGCAGTAGCAGGTCAATTCGGCTACCACTCTGTTTTTTATGCGACAGCAGCCTGTGTGGCTCTCAGTTGTTTATTCAATTTAGTGCAATTTAGATCATTATTAAAAGTAAAGGAAATCTAGTGCGAGTAAAAATTAATCTCAAATGCTCCTCTTGTGGCAGCATCAATTATCTAACCAGTAAGAACTCCAAAACCCACCCAGACAAGATTGAAGTTTTAAAGTATTGTCCCAAGGAAAGAAAAGTAACCCTACATCTTGAATCTAAGTAGAATTTATGGTAAAATAATAGGGATTTTAAGGAGTTTGATATGTACAACCTATTATTAACCATTTTATTAGTATTATCTGTTGTGATTGTGATTGCGATTTTCATGCAACCAACCAAGAACCAATCCAGCAATGTATTTGATGCCAGCTCAGGTGATTTGTTTGAACGTAGTAAAGCGCGTGGTTTTGAAGCTGTGATGCAACGTTTGACAGGTATTTTAGTCTTTTTCTGGCTAGCCATTGCCTTAGCATTGACGGTATTATCAAGTAGATAAGAAATGGGCGAGACTAGGTCTTAGCCTATTTTTATTTTGAATAATGTTTACTAAAGTTATCCATCAAAAAAATTATAAAAATCTAGAAAGAAAACATGAAAGATAAAATTAAAGAATATTTAGAAGAGAAGGGGCGAGTGACGGTAAATGACCTGGCTCAGGCTCTCGGAAAGGATGGATCCAAGGATTTCCGTGAGTTGATTAAAACCCTGTCTCTGATGGAAAGAAAGCACCAGATTCGATTTGGAGAAGATGGTAGCTTATGTCTGGACCAAAAGAAGAAACATGAGATTACTCTCAAGGGGATTTTTCATGCCCATAAAAATGGCTTTGGTTTTGTCAGTCTGGAAGGCGAAGAGGACGACCTTTTTGTAGGAAAAAACGATGTCAACTATGCCATTGATGGCGATACCGTTGAGGTGGTCATCAAGAAAGTTGCTGACCGTAATAAAGGAACAGCTGCCGAAGCCAAAATTATCGATATCTTAGAACACAGTCTGACGACAGTTGTCGGCCAAATCGTTCTAGATCAGGAAAAGCCCAAGTATGCTGGCTATATCCGTTCAAAAAATCAAAAAATCAGTCAACCTATTTATGTGAAGAAACCAGCTATCAAGTTGGAAGGGACAGAGGTTCTCAAGGTCTTTATCGACAAATATCCAAGTAAGAAACACGATTTCTTTGTCGCTAGTGTGCTGGACGTGGTGGGACACTCGACTGATGCTGGGATTGATGTCCTTGAAGTCTTAGAGTCCATGGATATTGTTTCAGAATTTCCAGAAGCTGTTCTCAAGGAGGCGGAAAGTGTTCCTGATGCTCCATCAAAAAAGGATATGGAAGGCCGTCTTGATTTAAGAGATGAGCTTACCTTCACCATTGACGGCGCGGATGCCAAGGACTTGGACGATGCAGTTCACATCAAGGCTTTGAAAAATGGCAATATCGAACTCGGAGTTCACATCGCGGATGTTTCCTACTATGTAACCGAGGGCTCTGCCCTTGACAAGGAAGCTCTTAACCGTGCGACTTCTGTCTATGTGACAGACCGAGTGGTTCCAATGCTTCCAGAGCGCTTGTCAAATGGCATCTGCTCTCTCAATCCTCAAGTAGATCGCTTGACCCAATCAGCTATTATGGAAATTGATAAACATGGTCGTGTGGTTAATTACTCCATTACCCAAACTGTTATCAAGACTAGTTTTCGTATGACCTATAGCGCTGTCAATGATATCCTAGCAGGTGACGAAGAAGAAAGACAAGAGTTTAAGAAAATTGTTCCTAGTATCGAGCTCATGGCCAAGCTTCATGAAACGCTAGAAAGCATGCGTGAGAAACGAGGTGCCCTTAATTTTGATACCAGTGAAGCTAAGATTTTAGTGGATAAAAAAGGGAAACCTGTAGATATTGTCCTTCGTCAACGCGGCGTTGCAGAGCGGATGATCGAGTCCTTCATGTTGATAGCCAACGAAACAGTTGCCGAGCACTTCAGCAAGTTGGACCTACCTTTTATTTATCGGATTCACGAGGAGCCTAAGGCTGAAAAAGTTCAGAAGTTTATTGATTACGCTTCGAGCTTTGGTTTGCGAATTTATGGGACTGCCAGTGAGATTAGCCAAGAAGCCCTCCAAGACATCATGCGTGCTGTTGAGGGAGAGCCCTATGCGGATGTATTATCCATGATGCTTCTCCGTTCCATGCAACAGGCTCGGTATTCTGAGCACAATCACGGCCACTATGGGCTAGCAGCGGACTATTACACTCACTTTACCAGCCCGATTCGCCGTTATCCAGACCTACTAGTCCATCGGATGATTCGCGACTATGGACGTTCCAAGGAAATAGCAGAGCATTTTGAGCAAGTGATTCCAGAGATTGCGACCCAGTCTTCCAATCGTGAGCGTCGTGCCATTGAGGCGGAGCGTGAAGTTGAAGCCATGAAAAAGGCTGAGTACATGGAAGAATACGTAGGCGAAGAGTACGATGCGGTTGTATCCAGCATTGTCAAGTTCGGTCTCTTTGTCGAATTACCAAATACGGTCGAAGGTTTAATCCACATCACTAATCTACCTGAGTTTTATCATTTCAATGAGCGTGATTTGACTCTTCGTGGAGAGAAATCAGGAATAACCTTCCGTGTAGGACAGCAGATTCGTATTCGTGTTGAAAGAGCGGATAAGATGACAGGTGAGATTGACTTCTCTTATATCCCAAGTGAGTTTGATGTCATCGAAAAAGGCTTGAAACAAGTTGGTCGCAAAGAAAGAGGGCGTAGTTCAAGTCGTCGTTCGGATAAGAAGGAAGACAAGAAGAAACAAGATCGTTTTAATGATAAGCGCATATCGTCTTCTAGAGACAAGAAAAAGGGTAAGAAACCATTTTACAAGGAAGTAGCTAAGAAAGGAGCCAAGCATGGCAAAGGGCGAGGGAAAGGTCGTCGCACAAAATAAAAAAGCACACCACGACTATACAATCGTAGACACGCTAGAGGCAGGAATGGTCCTGACAGGAACGGAGATCAAGAGCGTTCGAGCTGCTCGAATCAATCTCAAGGACGGCTTTGCCCAAGTAAAAAATGGGGAAGTCTGGTTGAGTAATGTTCATATCGCTCCTTACGAAGAAGGCAATATCTGGAATCAGGAACCAGAACGCCGTCGCAAACTCCTGCTCCATAAGAAGCAAATCCAAAAATTGGAGCAAGAAACCAAAGGAACAGGTATGACCTTGGTTCCTCTTAAAGTTTATATCAAAGATGGCTATGCTAAGCTTCTTTTAGGACTTGCTAAAGGGAAACATGACTATGACAAACGGGAGTCGATCAAGCGACGTGAACAAAATCGCGACATCGCGCGTGTGATGAAAGCTGTTAACCAGCGATAAAAAGAGGAAATGAAAATGGAAAAACTAATTGCCTATAAACGCATGCCCTTGTGGAATAAACAGACCATGCCAGAAATTGTCCAGCAGAAGCACAATACTAAGGTAGGGACATGGGGGAAAATCACCGTTTTGAAAGGGACTCTTAAGTTTATTGAGTTGACGGAGGATAGTGAGGTTCTGGCTGAACACCTTTTCCAAGCAGGGGCCGACAATCCCATGGCGCAACCGCAAGCCTGGCATCGAGTAGAGGCAGCCACAGATGATGTAGAATGGTACTTGGAGTTTTATTGTAGACCCGAGGATTACTTTTCTAAGAAGTACCAGACCAATCCAGTCCATTCAGAGGTCCTAGAGGCCATGCAGACGGTAAAACCTGGAAGAGCCTTGGATTTGGGTTGTGGTCAAGGCCGTAACGCTCTCTTCTTAGCCCAGCAAGGTTTTGATGTTACAGCTGTGGATCAAAATGAACTATCTCTGGAAATCTTGCAAAGCATTGTAGAGCAAGAGGATCTATACATGCCTGTTGGGCTTTATGATATCAATTCAGCCAGCATTAGCCAAGTCTATGATTTCATCGTTTCAACAGTTGTTCTCATGTTTCTTCATGCGGATCGCATTCCAGCTATTATCCAAAATATGCAGGAGCAAACTAGTGTTGGGGGCTACAACCTTATCGTCTGTGCCATGGACACGGAGGATTATCCTTGCTCGGTTAACTTCCCATTCACCTTCAAAGAAGGGGAATTAGCTGACTATTACAAGGAGTGGGAGTTGGTCAAGTACAATGAAAATCCAGGACATCTGCACCGCCGTGATGAAAATGGCAATCGCATTCAACTCCGATTTGCAACCATGCTAGCCAAGAAAGTCAAGTAAATCAAATCTTTACAAGCGAATAGAAACCACTTTGAAAGGTTTCTGTTCGTTTTTATTTTTTGCGGCGTCAGATCGGAGCAAGCTTAATTTTATGCTATACTAGAAGTAGGAGATGTGAGCAGTAGAGCTGTATTACTGTTACTCTCAGTTCAAGAAAGTGTAGATGATGGAGGTGATCCCATGGCGAGTCTTTTGGTGGAATTGTATGATCGGCATGTATTGGAAAAGAATGTCTACCAAGCCTTTGTCAGTGATTGTGACGAGATTCTCTTCCTATCTTTGAAGAAAATAAGCAATAACGATAAACTTTCACTGCGCCACTTTATCACGGATGAAGTCCCCCATATCCAGCGTGTGACCTTTCGTCAGCTGTCTTTAGAACAACTAGAGTACCAGTTAGATTATTGCCTAGCAGGCTATGACCAGGTTCTTCTTGATGTTTTTGGCGGAGATTCACTACTAGCCCTATCTCTCTATCAATATGGCTTGGATCACCACCTCCCCATCGTTGCCATGGATATTGAACGAGGAAAACAATACAAGTGGGTAGCTGGCCAGTTAGAAAAAGAAGATTTGGACATTCCAACCCTAAGCATCCAACAGTTGATAGCCTTGCGTGGTGGAAAAATGCTCAAATCAAAACGCCCCATCCACTCAGTTGAGCAAATTGCGGCCATTAAAAAACTAGCCAGCTCGGCTATTTCCAATCCCACCCACTGGTATCAAGTAACCCAATTTTTCTCTCTAGCTAAGACCAATGATCTTCATGCTGAAACCGAAAAGATACTGGAAAACAACGGCAAGTATTACCTCTATCCAGAATCCATCACCCCCTTACTAGTGGAAGCGGGGATGCTTCGTATTGAAAGTGAGGATAAGGAGCGAGTAAGCTACAGCTTTCCAAGTCAAGAAGCTCAAGTCTTTTGCCGTAATAAGGGGCATATTTTAGAGTTGTATCTTTATCTCTTGGCGCTCGAATCTCAGCTGTTTGATGAATGCATGATAGGTGGTGAGATTGATTGGAATGGTATCTTTCCAGAGGCAGACAATGTTCAAAATGAGATTGATGTCATTTTGAGAAAGGGGCGCTCGATTACCTTTATCTCCTGCAAGATGACAGATTTATCAGTTGAAGCTATCAATGAGCTAGAAGTCTATGCCAATCATTTTGCTGGGGAGAGCTGTCTCAAGTTGATTGTTTGCACGGGAAAAATCAATCCCGTTTATGCCAATCGTTGTTAGGAATACGGTGTCCTCGTCATTAGAAGCGAGCAGATACCCAATCTCATTCCCATGCTAAAAAAATACTCTAAGAGGTATAAAAGGTAGAAAAGCAATATGAAAGACTGGAATTCCGGTCTTTTTTACTTCTTTTTCGAATAGAAAAGAAAAGGAGGTAGCCCATGTTTGTAGCTAGAGATGCCAAGGGAAATTTGGTGAATGCCCTCGAAAAAGACGTGACCAAGCAGGATTATACTTGTCCGGCCTGTGGGGGCGGACTACGATTACGTCAAGGACAGAGCATTCGAACGCATTTTGCTCATGAATCCTTAAGAGATTGTATGGCTATTTTTGAGAATGAAAGTTCAGAACACTTGGGCAACAAAGAGGCCCTCTATCACTGGGCCAAGAAGGACAATCAGGTTGCCGTAGAATATAGTCTGTCCTCGATTCAGCAGATAGCGGACGTTCTCGTAAATGAGAAACTAGCACTGGAGGTCCAGTGCAGTCCCTTGTCTCAAAAGCTTTTATGCGATAGAAGTCAAGGCTACCGTAGTCAGGGCTACCAAGTTATCTGGCTACTGGGAGAAAAACTCTGGTTAAAAGAGAGACTGACGCAACTGCAAAGGGGATTTCTCTATTTTAGTCAAAATATGGGTTTCTATGCTTGGGAACTAGATCTCAAAAAGCAAGTTTTGAGGCTGAAATATCTTTTACATCAGAACCTACGGGGCAAGCTTCATTTTCAGATAAAGGAATTTCCCTTTGGCCAAGGAAATCTCTTGGAAATTCTACGCTTTCCTTATCAAAAACAAAAGCTAGCTCGTTTTACAGTTACTCAAGATCCAACTATCTGTCACTACATTCGCCAACAATTGTACTACCAAACGCCTTACTGGATGAAAAAACAGGAGGCAGCCTATCAGCAAGGAGACAATCTATTAAACCGTCAACTGGACGACTGGTATCCCCAGGTCAGACCAATAGAATCAGGTGATTTTTGTCAAATTGACCAAGATTTAAGTAGCTATTATAAAGAATTTTTCGCTTACTATCAAAAAAATCCGAAAAATAATCGCCAAAAGCTCTATCCACCAGCCTTTTATCACTTATATTTTTCAGAAAATGTGATAAAATAGAAAGGATGGAGGAATCTTATGGTATTACAACGACATGAAATAAATGAAAAAGATACATGGGATCTTTCAACAATCTACCCAACAGACCAGGCTTGGGAAGAAGCCTTGAAAGACTTAACTGAAAAAGTACAAACAGCATCCCAGTATGAGGGGCATCTCTTGGACAGCGCAGACAGTTTGCTTGAGATTACAGAATTCTCACTTGACTTGGAACGCCAAGTTGAAAAGCTTTATGTCTATGCACATATGAAAAATGACCAAGACACGCGTGAAGCTAAGTATCAGGAGTACTATGCCAAGGCTATGACCCTGTACAGTCAGTTAGAACAGGCCCTTTCATTCTACGAACCTGAGTTTATGGGGATTAGCCAAGAGCAGTATGCAACCTTCCTAGAAGCTCAACCAAAACTCCAAGTATACAAACACTTTTTTGACAAGCTCTTGCAGAAGAAAGACCACGTTCTTTCGCAACGTGAGGAAGAATTGCTTGCTGGCGCAGGAGAAATCTTTGGCGCTGCTAGTGAAACTTTTGCTATTTTGGACAATGCGGATATTAGCTTCCCATATGTGCTTGATGATGAAGGCAATGAAGTGCAACTCTCACACGGCACTTACATTCGCTTGATGGAGTCAAAAAATCGTGAAGTGCGTCGAGGTGCCTATGAAGCTCTCTATGCGACTTACGAGCAATTCCAGCACACTTACGCTAAGACTTTGCAGACAAATGTTAAGGTGCAAAACTACCGAGCCAAAGTCCGCAACTATAAGAGTGCTCGTCATGCAGCCCTCGCAGCCAACTTTGTGCCAGAAAGTGTCTATGACAATCTAGTAGCAGCAGTTCGCAAGCATTTGCCACTCTTGCATCGTTACCTTAACCTTCGTTCTAAAATCTTGGGAATTTCAGATCTCAAGATGTACGATGTCTACACACCACTTTCTTCTGTAGAATATAGCTTTACCTACGAAGAAGCCTTGAAAAAAGCAGAAGAGGCTTTGGCAGTCTTGGGTGACGATTACTTGAGCCGCGTCAAACGTGCCTTTAGCGAGCGTTGGATTGATGTCTATGAAAATCAAGGCAAACGTTCAGGTGCCTATTCAGGTGGCTCTTACGATACAAATGCCTTTATGCTTCTTAACTGGCAGGATAATCTAGATAATCTCTTTACCCTTGTACATGAGACTGGTCACAGTATGCACTCTAGCTATACTCGTGAAACCCAGCCATATGTTTATGGAGACTATTCAATTTTCTTAGCAGAAATTGCCTCAACGACCAATGAAAATATCTTGACGGAGAAATTACTGGCAGAAGTAGAAGATGATGCAACTCGCTTTGCGATCCTTAATAACTTCTTGGATGGTTTCCGTGGAACAGTCTTCCGTCAAACTCAATTTGCTGAGTTTGAACATGCTATCCACCAAGCAGATCAAAATGGGGAAGTTTTGACAAGCGATTTCCTAAATAAACTCTACGCAGACTTGAACCAAGAGTATTATGGTTTAAGTAAGGAAGACAATCCTGAAATCCAATACGAGTGGGCACGTATTCCACACTTCTACTATAACTACTATGTATACCAATATTCAACTGGTTTTGCAGCAGCCTCAGCCTTGGCTGAGAAGATTGTCCATGGTAGTCAGGAAGACCGTGATCGTTATATCGACTACCTCAAGGCAGGTAAGTCAGACTATCCACTCAATGTCATGAGAAAAGCGGGAGTGGATATGGAGAAGGAAGACTACCTCAACGATGCCTTTGCAGTCTTTGAACGCCGTTTGAATGAGTTTGAAGCCCTTGTTGAAAAATTGGGATTGGCTTAAGATGGTAGAGTCTTATAGTAAAAATGCCAATCACAATATGCGTCGTCCCGTCGTCAAGGAAGAAATCGTAGAGTTCATGCGCCAGCGTCAAAAGCAGGTCACAGGTTCCTTGAAAGAATTGGAGACCTTCGCTCGTAAGGAAAATATTCCCATCATTCCTCATGAAACAGTTGCATACTTCCGTTTTCTCATGGAAACCCTGCAACCCAAGAACATTTTGGAGATTGGAACGGCAATTGGCTTTTCTGCCCTCCTGATGGCGGAACATGCACCAAATGCTAAGATTACAACGATTGACCGTAATCCTGAGATGATTGGCTTCGCCAAGGAAAACTTTGCCCAGTTTGACAGTCGCAAGCAAATCACTCTTTTGGAAGGAGATGCTGTAGATGTCTTGTCAACCTTGACTGAAACTTATGACTTTGTCTTTATGGATTCGGCCAAGTCCAAGTACATCGTCTTTCTACCAGAAATCCTCAAACACTTGGAAGTTGGTGGAGTAGTAGTTTTGGATGATATTTTCCAAGGAGGAGATGTTGCCAAGGATATCATGGAAGTCCGTCGGGGTCAACGAACCATTTACCGTGGTTTGCAAAGACTTTTCGACGCAACTTTGGACAATCCAGGTCTAACAGCGACTCTAGTTCCGCTCGGGGATGGAATTCTCATGCTGAGAAAAAATGTAGCAGATGTCCAATTTCCTGATAGTGAATGATTTTTAGAAAAATTTAAGACAATTTAGTAAAATAGAGAAGGTAACTTACCATAAAAGGAGTAAACATGAAGAAAAAACTATTGGCAGGAGCCATTACCTTATTATCTGTAGCGACTTTGGCTGCTTGTTCAAAAAGTTCTGAAGGAGCTGACCTCATCAGCATGAAGGGTGATGTCGTCACTGAACATCAATTTTATGAACAAGTCAAAAATAACCCAACTGCGCAACAAGTTTTGCTTAATATGGCCATTGAAAAAGTTTTTGAAAAACAATATGGTTCAGAAGTAACTGATAAAGAAGTGGATGATGCTGTTGCCGAAGAGCAGAAGAAATACGGTGATAGTTATCAAAGTGTACTTCAACGTGCAGGAATGACTCCTGAGACTCGTAAAGCTCAAATTCGCACCAGCAAATTGGTTGAATTGGCAGTTAAGAAAGCAGCAGAAAATGAACTGACTGACGAAGCTTACCAAAAGGCTTTCGAAGCTTACACACCCGATGTGACAGCACAAATCATCCGTATGGATAATGAAGACAAGGCCAAAGAAGTGCTTGAAAAAGCAAAAGCAGAAGGAGCTGACTTTGCTCAGTTGGCAAAAGACAACTCAAATGATGACAAGACAAAAGAAAATGGTGGCGAGATCACTTTTGACTCTGCTTCAACAGAACTTCCAGAACAAGTCAAGAAAGCAGCCTTTGCCTTGGATGTGAATGGTGTCTCTGATGTTATCACAGCGACTGGAACACAAGCTTACAGTACCCAATACTACATTATTAAGCTAACCAAGAAAACAGAAAAATCATCAAACCTAGATGACTACAAAGAAAAATTGAAAACGGTCATCCTGGCTCAGAAACAAAACGATTCGTCCTTCGTTCAGAGCGTTATCGGAAAAGAATTCCAAGCTGCCAATATTAAAGTGAAAGATCCTGTTTTCCAAAATATCTTTGCCCAATACGTTGGTGGTGCCGATTCAAACTCAAGCAGCAGCTCATCAGCAGAATAAAAAAGAAAATACAAACTTTGTCTTGAAGTTTGTATTTTTTAGCAATCAGTTTCGACCAAAGAGCAAAATTCGAAGGATTAAAGGATAAGAGTTTTTTTCTTTCTGAAAAAATGGTATAATAGCAATCAAAACTAGAAAATAAAACGGAATTAGGAACAGTTTTCTCTGTTTCTATTAGAGTGGTGACATATGAAAATTAGTAAAAGGCACCTATTGAACTATTCCATTTTGATTCCTTACCTCCTTTTATCGATTTTGGGTCTAATCGTCGTTTACTCAACGACGAGTGCTACCTTGATCCAAGAAGGGAAAAGTGCTCTTCAGTTAGCTCGGAACCAAGGAATGTTTTGGGTAGTTAGTTTGATTTTGATTGCCTTAATTTATAAACTGAAACTTGGGTTTTTAAGAAATGAACGCTTGATTTTTATCGTCATGTTTGTAGAGATGATTCTCCTAGCTTTGGCGCGACTAATTGGGACACCAGTCAATGGTGCCTACGGTTGGATTTCTGTGGGACCTGTAACGATTCAGCCTGCGGAATATCTTAAGATTATTATCATCTGGTACCTGGCGCATCGTTTTTCAAAACAGCAAGATGAGATAGCTGTTTACGATTTCCAAGTCTTGACTCAGAATCAGTGGTTGCCTCGGGCTTTTAATGACTGGCGTTTCGTTCTACTGGTTCTGATTGGTAGCTTGGGGATTTTCCCCGACTTGGGAAATGCGACTATTTTGGTTTTGGTGGCTCTCATCATGTATACGGTTAGTGGGATCGCCTATCGTTGGTTCTCGACTATTCTAGCTCTCTTAGCAGGAAGTTCGATATTAGCTTTATCTGTTATTCGTCTCGTCGGGGTTGAAAAGTTTTCTCAAATTCCGATATTTGGTTACGTTGCTAAACGTTTCAGTGCCTTCTTTAATCCCTTTAACGACCTGGCAGGTGCTGGACACCAGCTTGCAAATTCTTACTATGCCATGGTTAACGGTGGTTGGTTTGGACTAGGTTTAGGAAATTCCATTGAGAAACGTGGTTATTTGCCAGAAGCTCACACGGATTTCGTCTTTTCGATTGTCATCGAGGAATTTGGATTTGTAGGAGCAAGTATGATTTTGGCCCTCCTCTTCTTCCTGATTTTGAGAATCATCCTGGTCGGTATTCGGGCTAAAGATCCCTTTAACTCTATGGTTGCTATCGGTGTCGGAGGGATGATTCTTGTTCAGGTTTTTGTCAATATCGGTGGGATTTCCGGTTTGATTCCTTCTACAGGGGTAACCTTCCCCTTCCTTTCACAAGGTGGGAATAGCCTTCTGGTCTTATCCGTAGCCATTGCCTTTGTACTAAATATCGATGCTAGTGAAAAACGTGCCAAACTTATCAGAGAATATGAAGGTCAAACTTCTGTTACTCTATAAGGATTGAATGGAAAGGAAAGTTTATGTCACTTCAAAAATTAGAAAACTATAGCAATAAAGCAGTTGTCCAAGAAGAAGTCTTGATTCTGACGGAGCTATTAGAAGACATCACAAAAAATATGCTTGCGCCTGAGACTTTTGATAAAATCATGCAGTTGAAGGAATTATCAACTAGTGAGAATTATCAAGGGCTTAATGACCTAGTGACCAGTCTTTCGAATGAAGAAATGATTTACATTTCACGCTATTTCTCTATCCTTCCGCTTTTGATTAACATCTCTGAGGATGTGGATTTAGCCTATGAGATCAATCACCAAAATAATGTGGACCAAGACTATCTAGGAAAACTGTCAACAACCATTAAGATGGTGGCTGAAAAAGAAAATGCAGCTGAAATTTTAGAAAAGTTAAATGTCGTTCCTGTCTTGACTGCCCACCCGACCCAGGTACAACGTAAGAGTATGCTGGACTTGACCAATCACATCCATACTCTTTTACGGAAGTACCGTGATGTCAAACTAGGCTTGATCAACAAAGAAAAATGGCACACGGATCTCCGCCGTTATATTGAAATTATCATGCAAACCGACATGATTCGTGAGAAGAAATTAAAAGTAACCAATGAAATCACCAACGTGATGGAGTACTATCAAAGTTCTTTCTTGAATGCTGTTCCACGTTTGACAGCTGAGTATAAGAAACTAGCTAAGGAACAAGGTATCGAACTCCAACATCCAAAACCGATTACCATGGGGATGTGGATTGGAGGAGACCGTGATGGAAATCCTTTCGTAACGGCAGAAACCCTCAACAAATCAGCCTTGACCCAGTGTGAAGTCATCATGAATTATTACGATGAGAAGATTTATAACCTCTATCGTGAATTCTCACTTTCAACCAGTATTGTGAATGTCAGTGACAAGGTTCGTGAGATGGCGCTCAAGTCTCAAGATAACTCGATTTATCGTGAAAAAGAACTCTATCGTCGTGCTCTCTTTGATATCCAAGCTAAGATGCAGGCAACCAAGACCTATCTTATCGAAGATAAGGATGTTCATCCAAGATATGCTACCGCAGATGAATTTTACCAAGACTTGTTGGCTATCCGAGATTCTCTATTAGAGAACAAAGGTGAGTACCTGATTTCAGGAGAATTTGTAGAGTTGATGCAGGCAGTTGAAATCTTTGGCTTCTACCTTGCCTCTATCGACATGCGCCAAGATTCTAGTGTTCATGAAGCCTGTGTGGCAGAATTGCTAGCATCAGCTGGTATTAACGACCATTATAGCGACCTTTCTGAAGATGAAAAATGCGCCCTCCTCTTAAAAGAGTTGGAAGAAGATCCTCGTATCCTCTCAGCAACTCATGCTGAAAAGTCAGAACTTCTTGAGAAGGAACTGTCTATATTTAAAGCTGCGCGCAAGTTGAAGGATAAATTAGGTGAAAACGTCATTCGTCAAACCATCATCTCTCATGCAACTAGCGTGTCCGATATGCTCGAACTAGCAATTATGCTTAAGGAAGTCGGCTTGGTGGATGCCCAAAAAGCCCGCGTTCAGATTGTTCCCCTGTTTGAAACTATCGAGGACTTGGATCATTCGGAAGAAACCATGAGAAAATATTTCTCACTTCCTTTAGCTAAAAAATGGATTGCTTCAAAAGACAACTATCAGGAAATCATGCTCGGTTACTCTGATAGTAACAAGGATGGTGGTTACTTGTCCTCATGTTGGACCCTTTACAAGGCGCAACAACAACTAACTGCTATCGGTGATGAATTTGGCGTTAAGGTCACTTTCTTCCATGGTCGTGGTGGTACTGTAGGTCGTGGTGGTGGCCCAACTTATGAAGCCATTACCTCTCAACCACTCAAGTCTATCAAGGACCGTATCCGTTTGACTGAGCAAGGTGAAGTGATTGGAAACAAATATGGAAACAAAGACGCTGCCTATTACAACCTTGAGATGTTGGTTTCTGCAGCCATTAACCGGATGATTACCAAGAAGAAGAGTGATACCAATACGTCAAACCGTTACGAAGCTATTATGGACCAAGTAGTGGATCGCAGCTACGATATCTACCGTGATTTGGTCTTTGGAAATGAACATTTCTATGACTATTTCTTCGAATCAAGCCCAATCAAAGCTATTTCAAGCTTTAATATCGGTTCGCGTCCAGCAGCTCGTAAGACCATTACAGAAATCGGTGGTCTACGTGCTATCCCTTGGGTCTTCTCATGGTCACAAAGTCGTGTCATGTTCCCTGGATGGTATGGAGTAGGATCCAGCTTTAAAGAGTTTATTGATCAAGATCCGAAAAATATCGAGTTTCTTCGTGATATGTACCAAAACTGGCCTTTCTTCCAATCTTTACTTTCCAATGTAGACATGGTCTTGTCTAAGTCTAACATGAACATTGCCTTTGAATATGCCAAGCTCTGTGAAGATGAAGAAGTGCAGGCTATCTACTACACTATTTTAGATGAGTGGCAATTGACTAAGAACGTTATTCTAGCTATCGAAGGCTATGACGAACTCTTGGCAGAAAACTCTTACCTAAAAGACAGTCTAAACTATCGTATGCCTTACTTTAATATCCTTAACTACATCCAGTTGGAGTTGATTAAACGTCAGCGTCGGGGTGAATTGTCAGCAGACGAAGAAAGATTGATTCATACAACCATTAACGGAATTGCAACAGGTTTGCGTAATTCAGGCTGATATTTTCTAAACTTCCTCTTTTTCAAGGGGAAGTTTTTGAATAGTTTAAAAAATTCTAAAAATAGTCTTGACAAGTAATTGAAAAATGATATAATTTAAACATTCAGAAAGTAATCATTGAAATTTTTAAGAGAGTCTGTGGTTGGTGGAAACAGATAGATGAAAGTGATGAAAATTGGGCTGGATGTTATAAAGAATTTGAAATCATAAA
Source organism: uncultured Streptococcus sp. (assembly GCA_963546055.1). Taxonomy (GTDB): domain Bacteria; phylum Bacillota; class Bacilli; order Lactobacillales; family Streptococcaceae; genus Streptococcus. The sequence continues at coordinate 10,841 of CAUULS010000014.1, read as the reverse complement.
AATTCGGTGAGCACACCTTACAGTGCAACTCGTGAATGCGAGAAAGAGCGATAGGGATATTCCCTATAATTGAGGTGGCACCGCGCATCGACGTCCTCACACAAGGTTTTTGTGTGAGGACTTTTTCTATTAGGAGGATGATGATGGAATTTGAACGATGGCGTCGCTTGTTTTGAGTGAAAGAGTATAGTGAAAGTGATTTAAAAGGAGAAAGAATATGAAAAATAAACGTTTGATTGGAATTATCGCTGGATTAGCAGTATTGGTAGTGGCTAGCTTGATTTATTCATCTATGAACAAGCCAGCAGCTAAGGTGGAGCAAAAGGTTGCTAAGGTTGGTGTCCTTCAATTTGTTAGCCATCCATCCTTGGACTTGATTTACCAAGGGATTCAAGACGGACTAGCTGAAGAAGGGTATAAGGACGACCAAGTAAAAATCGACTTTATGAACTCTGAAGGCGATCAGAGCAAGGTTGCAACCATGAGTAAACAATTGGTGGCAAACGGAAATGACCTTGTTGTTGGGATTGCAACACCAGCTGCTCAAGGACTTGCAAGTGCTACTAAAGACCTACCCGTTATCATGGCTGCTATTACAGACCCAATCGGTGCTAACTTGGTCAAAGATTTGAAAAAACCAGGTGGCAACATCACGGGGGTATCAGACCACAACCCTGCTGAACAACAAGTAGAATTGATAAAAACCCTCACACCAAATGTCAAAACAATCGGAGCTCTTTACTCAAGTAGCGAAGATAACTCAAAAACACAGGTAGAAGAATTCAAGGCTTATGCTGAAAAAGCAGGTTTGACAGTCGAAACCTTTGCCGTTCCTTCGACTAACGAAATTGCTTCAACAGTTAATGTTATGACCAGCAAGGTCGACGCTATCTGGGTTCCAATTGACAACACCATCGCATCAGCCTTCCAAACAGTTGTATCAAGCAACCAAACAGCTAAAAAACCAATCTACCCAAGCGCAACTGCCATGGTAGAAGCAGGAGGTCTGGCATCTGTAGTAGTTGACCAACACGACCTTGGAGTGGCTACTGGTAAAATGATTGCCAAAGTTTTGAAAGGTGAAAAACCAGCTGATACGCCAGTTAATGTCTTCTCAACTGGTAAATCGGTTATCAACAAAAAACTAGCGCAAGAACTTGGTATCACAATCCCTGAGTCTGCTCTAAAAGAAGCAGGACAAGTGATTGAATAAAGATAAAGGAGGAGTTGGACACATCTCCTCCCATTTTTACTAAAGAAAGAAATGAGTGAAAGATTATGATAGTATCCATTATTTCTCAGGGGATGGTCTGGGCGATTTTAGGTTTGGGAATCTTTATGACTTTTCGAATTTTGAATTTTCCAGATATGACTACTGAAGGTTCTTTTCCTCTTGGGGGAGCAGTAGCTGTTACCTTGATAACACAAGGGGTTAATCCATTTTTAGCGACCTTGGCTGCAGTAGGGGCAGGCTGTCTAGCTGGCATGGCGACAGGTCTCTTATATACCAAAGGAAATATTCCAACTCTCTTATCAGGGATTTTGGTCATGACTTCTTGCCATTCCATCATGCTGATGATTATGGGACGTGCCAATCTGGGTCTTCTTGGAACCAAGCAAATTCAGGATGTCTTGCCTTTTGATTCGGACCTCAATCAACTCCTGACAGGATTTATCTTTGTTGCCCTTGTTATTAGCCTCATGCTCTTTTTCCTAGATACCAAACTAGGTCAGGCCTACATCGCTACAGGTGATAATCCCGATATGGCTCGTAGCTTTGGAATTCATACTGGTCGTATGGAACTCATGGGTTTGGTGCTTTCAAATGGGATTATCGCGCTTGCAGGAGCCTTAATTGCTCAACAAGAAGGATATGCGGATGTTTCTCGAGGAATCGGGGTGATTGTCGTAGGGCTTGCTAGCTTGATTATTGGTGAGGTTTTGTTCAAGAGTTTGACCTTGGCAGAGCGACTCATGACCATCGTTGTAGGCTCTATCGCATATCAGTTCCTCGTTTGGGGAGTGATTGCTCTTGGATTTAATACAAGTTATCTTCGTTTGTACAGCGCCTTGATTTTGGCAGTTTGCCTTATGATTCCAACCTTCAAAAGCAAATACCTGAAAGGAGTCAAGTTTAGCAAATGACAGCAATTGTAGAATTAAAAAATGCTACCAAAGTCATCACGAATGGCTTTGACGAGGAAAAAATCATTCTAAATGATGTTTCTCTTGAAATTTTCGAACATGATTTCATTACCATCCTAGGTGGAAATGGAGCTGGGAAGTCAACGCTTTTTAACACTATTGCAGGTACCCTACCTTTAACAAGTGGAAGTATCCGTATCATGGGCGAGGATGTGACTCATTTTTCACCTGAAAAGCGGGCTAAGTACTTGTCTCGTGTTTTTCAGGATCCTAAAATGGGTACGGCTCCTCGTATGACCGTTGCAGAAAATCTTTTGATTGCCAAGTTTCGTGGTGAGAAGAGAGGACTCCTTCCTAGAAGGCTATCAAGCCATAGAGAAGAGTTTCAGGCTACCATTGAAAAAGTGGGAAATGGTCTTGAAAAACATCTGGACACTCCGATTGAATTTCTTTCAGGCGGTCAACGACAAGCCCTAAGTCTCTTGATGGCAACATTAAAGCGACCAGAGTTGCTCTTGCTGGATGAACATACAGCAGCACTCGACCCCAAGACCAGCGTGGCCTTGATGGAATTAACAGATGACTTTGTCAGCAAGGATCATCTAACAGCCTTGATGATTACCCACCAGATGGAAGATGCACTAAAGTATGGCAATCGTCTGATTGTCATGAAGGAAGGTCGTATCATCCAAGACCTCAATAAAGAAGAAAAAGCTAAGATGAAAATTTCAGACTACTATCAATTATTTGAATAGATGGGTTAAATAATCATCAAAAAATAGTGAAAATTAACTTAGAAACATGGAAGTGTTTCTGAGTTTTTTATCTCCTCTTTCTATCTAGAAAAATAAGGCAAAGAGAATTACGGAAAGTGTATGAAATGGTTTACTTTTTTTCAGAAATAAGCTATACTAGTTAACGTGAAACTATGATAAGATGGAGGTATTGTGTATGGTTGACAAGCAAGTCATTGAAGAAATCAAAAACAATGCCAACATTGTGGAAGTCATAGGTGACGTGATTTCTTTACAAAAGGCTGGACGGAACTATTTAGGGCTCTGTCCTTTTCATGGTGAAAAGACCCCCTCTTTCAACGTTGTTGAAGACAAGCAGTTTTACCATTGTTTTGGTTGTGGGCGCTCAGGAGATGTTTTTAAGTTCATTGAAGAATACCAAGGTGTGTCCTTTATGGAAGCCGTTCAGCTCTTAGGTGAGCGCGTCGGTATTCAACTAGCTATGCCTATCCAGTCTCGTCCTCAACAGGTTTCTCCTCATCAAGCTCTATATGATATGCATGAAGAAGCAGCACGCTTTTACCATGCAATCCTCATGACAACCAAGCTGGGAGAAGAAGCAAGGGCTTATCTCTACAAACGTGGATTGACAGACGATGTTCTGAAGCACTTTCAGATTGGACTAGCTCCATCCGAGAGAAACTATCTCTACCAACGTTTGGCTGACAAGTTTGAGGAAAAGGATTTATTGGATTCGGGCTTGTTTTATTTGTCAGATGACAATCAGTTCTTGGATACCTTTTTCGGACGTATTGTCTTTCCTTTGACCAATGACAAGGGGCAGGTCATTGCTTTTTCAGGTCGTATATGGCAAGAAACAGATAATCAGACTGCCAAGTATAAAAATAGTCGTTCCACTGCAATTTTTAACAAGAGTTACGAATTGTATCATTTGGACAAGGCTAAAAAAGCAACAGGAAAAATAGCAGAACTTTATCTGATGGAAGGCTTCATGGATGTTATCGCGGCCTACCGTGCTGGTATAGAAAATGCTGTGGCTTCCATGGGGACAGCTCTGAGCAAGGAACATGTTGATCACCTCAAACGCTTCACGAAAAAGATAGTTCTCAGCTATGATGGTGACAAGGCAGGACAGGCAGCGACAGCCAAAGCTCTGGAAGAATTAAAAGATTTCTCAGTGGAAGTTGTCCGAGTACCTGATGCCATGGACCCAGATGAATATTTACAAAAGAATTCTGCTGAAGATCTGGCCTACCTCTTAACCAAGACACGTATCAGTCCCATAGAGTTCTATATTCACCAACTCAAACCGGAGAATAGTGATAACTTGCAAGCGCAAATCGAGTTCATTGAAAAGATTTCGCCCTTAATCGCCAAAGAAAAGTCTATCACAGCCCAGAATTCTTATATCCACATTCTGGCGGATAACCTACCTTCCTTTGATTACCAGCAGGTAGAACAGATTGTAAATGAAAGTCGGATTGTTCAAAGGCAGGAGAGGGTAAAGGAGCAACCTACACCAGTAGCGATTAGTTTACCTGTGACGCGGCAACTGACAGCAGTCATGAGAGCAGAGGCTCATCTCCTTTATAGGATGGCTGAAAATCCAGTTGTGTTAAATGACTACCGATTAAGAGAAGATTTTTTCTTTGATACCCCAGAATTTCAGATTCTTTACGAATTATTAAATGTAGAGGGAGAAATCGGATCAGAGGAACTTTCTCATCAGAGTCCTGAGGTTGAAAATGCCTGGTACCATGTGCTTAGTCTAGATTTGCCAGCTGAGATGTCGCCTGAAGAACTTTCTGAAGTCGAAGCGACTCGTAACCGCGCCCTCCTCAGCAAGGACAATTTGAGGATTAAAAAGAAAGTGCAGGAAGCTAGTCATGTAGGAGATACAGACACAGCATTGGAAGAATTGCAACGATTGATTTCCCAAAAGAGAAGAATGGAGTAATAATGGCAACAAAACAAAAAGAAGTAACTACATTTGATGTGCAAGTAGCAGACTTTATCCGTAACCACAAAAAAACAGGAACAGCAACAGACGATGAAATCAACTCAAGTCTGGTGATTCCTTTTACCCTTGATGCAGACGGCATTGAAGACCTTTTGCAACGGATTCAGGATGCTGGAATTTCTATCACAGATAACGAAGGAAATCCAAGTGCGCGTGTGCTTAGCACAGAAGAAGAGCCAGAGCTCAGTGATGAGGACTTGATTGGTTCAACTTCTGCTAAGGTTAATGACCCTGTCCGTATGTATTTGAAGGAAATTGGGGTCGTTCCTCTCTTGACCAACGAAGAAGAAAAAGAATTAGCTTTAGCTGTTGAAGCTGGTGATATCGAAGCCAAACAGCGTCTTGCAGAAGCCAACCTTCGTTTGGTAGTTTCGATTGCGAAGCGATACGTAGGTCGTGGTATGCAGTTTCTTGACTTGATTCAAGAAGGAAACATGGGCTTGATGAAGGCGGTTGATAAGTTTGATTATTCTAAAGGGTTCAAGTTTTCTACTTATGCAACTTGGTGGATTCGTCAGGCGATCACTCGTGCCATTGCGGATCAGGCTCGTACCATTCGTATCCCAGTTCACATGGTTGAAACCATTAATAAGCTTGTCCGTGAACAGCGTAATCTCCTTCAAGAATTGGGCCAAGATCCAACTCCTGAGCAAATCGCTGAGCGCATGGATATGACACCTGACAAGGTTCGTGAAATCTTGAAAATCGCCCAAGAGCCAGTATCGCTTGAAACACCGATTGGTGAAGAGGACGATAGCCATCTTGGGGACTTTATCGAAGATGAAGTGATTGAAAATCCAGTGGACTACACAACGCGTATCGTTTTGCGTGAACAATTGGATGAAGTGTTAGACACTTTGACTGACCGTGAAGAGAACGTTCTGCGCCTTCGTTTCGGTTTGGATGATGGGAAAATGCGCACTCTTGAAGATGTTGGGAAAGTCTTTAACGTAACTCGTGAACGTATCCGTCAGATTGAGGCCAAGGCTTTGAGAAAATTGCGCCAACCAAGTCGCAGCAAACCGCTTCGTGATTTTATTGAAGATTAAGAGTGAGGATGAACATGGCTTATACAGAAGAGCAAATTGAAAATATCAAAACACGCATTTTAAATGCCTTGGAAGAAGTCATTGACCCTGAGTTGGGAATTGATATTGTCAACCTAGGTTTGATTTATGAAATTCGTTTTGATGGTGAAACTGGTCACACTGAAATTGATATGACCTTGACAACTATGGGCTGCCCACTAGCAGATCTCTTGACAGACCAAATTTACGATGCGATGACAGATGTTCCTGAGGTAACCAATACCGAAGTTAAATTGGTCTGGTATCCAGCTTGGACTGTTGAAAAAATGAGTCGCTATGCACGTATCGCATTAGGAATTAAATAAACAGTAAAAAATGAGAGACAATTGGAAAATAGGGTAAATTCCTCTTTTTCCTCTAGTCTCTTCTTTCTTTTGCTGATTTTCTGGAAATAAAATGGTATAATGAATGGTATGGAAAATGAAAAATTGCGTGTCAATATGCTAAGTTCAAGTGAGAAAGTCGCTGGTCAAGGAGTATCAGGAGCCTACCGTGAGTTGGTACGTCTCCTACATCGTGATGCCAAAGACCAGTTGATTGTTACGGAGAATCTTCCTGTTGAGGCAGATGTAACTCACTTTCATACCATTGATTTCCCTTATTATTTATCTACTTTCCAAAAGAAGCGATCTGGGAGAAAAATTGGCTATGTGCATTTTTTGCCTGATACGCTTGAAGGGAGTTTGAAAATTCCATTTTTCTTAAAGGGAATTGTCAAACGCTATGTTTTTTCTTTTTACAACAGAATGGAACACTTGGTGGTGGTCAATCCCATGTTTATCGAGGATTTGGTAGCGGCTGGTATTCCACGTGAAAAAGTAACTTATATTCCAAATTTTGTAAATAAGGAAAAATGGCATCCGCTGCCAGCTGACCAAGTGGCAAAACTTCGTCAGGAAATGGATTTAGCTGAGGATCAGTTTGTTGTTGTTGGTGCAGGTCAGGTTCAGAAACGTAAAGGAATTGATGATTTTATTCGTCTTGCTGAGGAATTGCCAGAAATTACTTTTATCTGGGCTGGTGGTTTTTCATTTGGCGGAATGACAGATGGTTATGAACGCTATAAAAAAATCATGGACAATCCACCTAAAAATCTAATTTTTCCAGGTATTGTTCCTCCAGAGCGAATGCGAGAGCTCTATGCTTTAGCGGATCTCTTCTTGCTACCAAGTTACAACGAACTATTCCCTATGACCATCTTAGAGGCAGCTAGTTGTGAAGCGCCGATTATGCTAAGAGATTTAGATCTATACAAGGTCATTCTCGAAGGGAATTATCGCGCTACAAGTGATGTTTCAGAGATGAGAGAAGCCATTCTCGAATACAAAGATCATCCTGAAAAGTTGAAAGACTTGAAAGAAAAAGCTCGCGAAATCTCCAAAGAGTACTCCGAGGAGCACTTGTTGGAAATTTGGTTGAAGTTCTATCGGGAGCAGGCAGCTCTAGGCAAGAAGTGAGGTAATCTATGCGAATTGGTTTATTTACTGACACCTATTTTCCTCAGGTTTCTGGGGTTGCGACTAGCATTCGAACCTTGAAGACAGAGCTTGAAAAGCAAGGACATGCAGTTTTTATCTTTACAACAACTGATAAAGATGTGAACCGCTACGAGGATTGGCAAATCATTCGAATTCCGAGTGTTCCCTTCTTTGCATTTAAGGATCGACGTTTTGCTTATCGTGGATTTACAAAAGCACTTGAAATTGCTAAACAGTATCAGCTAGATATCATTCATACGCAAACAGAGTTTTCACTAGGTTTACTAGGGATTTGGATTGCAAGAGAATTGAAAATTCCTGTTATTCATACTTACCACACCCAGTACGAAGATTATGTGCATTATATTGCTAAGGGTATGCTGATTCGTCCAAGTATGGTAAAATATCTGGTACGGGGCTTCCTTCACGATGTTGATGGAGTGATTTGTCCTAGTGAGATTGTTCGGGATCTTCTATCTAAGTACAAGGTCAAGGTTGAAAAGCGTGTTATCCCAACTGGGATTGAGCTCGCTAAGTTTGAACGACCTGAGATTAAAGAAGAGAATTTAGCTACCCTTCGATCTAAACTTGGGATTAAAGAAGACGAGAAAATGTTACTGAGTCTTTCTCGTATCTCCTATGAGAAGAATATCCAAGCGGTCCTAGCCGCCTTTGCGCAGGTTTTGAAAGAAGAAAACAAGGTGAAGCTGGTTGTTGCTGGTGACGGTCCTTATCTGGACAGTCTGAAAGAACAAGCCGTCCAGTTGCAAATCCAAGATCAGGTGATTTTTACTGGTATGATCGCCCCAAGTGAAACAGCCTTGTACTATAAGGCGGCAGATTTCTTTATCTCTGCATCTACTAGTGAAACCCAAGGCCTGACTTATCTAGAGAGTCTAGCCAGTGGAACGCCTGTCATTGCTCATGGTAATCCTTATCTGGATAATCTGATCAGTGACAAAATGTTTGGAACCCTCTACTATGGAGAACAGGACCTTGCTGGTGCCATCTTGGAGGCCTTGATCGCCACTCCAGATATGGATGAGCAGAAGTTGGCTGACAAGTTGTATGAGATTTCTGCTGAGAATTTTGGGAAACGAGTCCATGAGTTTTATCTCGATGCCATTATTTCGAATAAATTTGAGCAGGAACTACGTGGCGACGAACCCATGACACAGCGATTCTTAAAAACTATTTTGTACCTACCTCAGCAGGCTGTTTCAACCCCAGTTAAAGAGTCCAAACGAATATTAAAGGCTTCTAAAAAGCAGTTGTCTAGCATCCGGGATTACTGGAGAGATTAGTAAAAATATAGGAGAATAAAAGATGGCAAAAAAATTTATGAGAAGTGGAAGAGACCAAAAAATTGGTGGTGTTTGCGCAGGAGTAGCCCACTATTTTGATATTGATCCCACCATTGTTCGTGTGATTTGGGGTGTTCTTGCCTTTTGTTATGGGGCAGGGATACTTGCTTACTTGATTTTATGGGTAATTGCACCTGTTTCTAGCGAATATTAAAAGAGAATTGGAATAGAACAAAGAGAAATAAAAAGGAGTCCAAATGGCTTTTGGAGATAATGGAAAACGTAAAAAAACAATGTTTGAAAAAGTAACGCTTTTTGTCGTGCTAATTATGTTGTTTGTAACCCTTGCTGGTATCTTTGCGACAGCGCTTGGAGCTTTTAGCAGATTCTAAGCAAGTTGCTAAGATAGAAACAATAACTAATGACTGGATTTTCCAGTCCTTTTTAAAGTGAGAAGAAAATATGAGTATGTTTTTAGATACAGCCAAGATTAAGGTCAAGGCTGGTAATGGTGGCGATGGTATGGTTGCCTTTCGCCGTGAAAAGTATGTCCCTAATGGCGGTCCTTGGGGTGGTGATGGCGGACGTGGAGGTAACGTTGTTTTCGTTGTAGACGAAGGCTTGCGTACCTTGATGGATTTCCGCTATAACCGTCATTTCAAGGCCGAATCCGGTGAAAAAGGGATGACCAAAGGAATGCATGGGCGTGGTGCAGAAGACCTTCGTGTTCGCGTACCACAAGGAACGACTGTACGCGATGCAGAGACAGGTAAAGTCATTACAGACTTGATTGAGCATGGCCAAGAATTTATCGTGGCACATGGCGGTCGAGGTGGTCGTGGAAATATCCGCTTTGCAACACCAAAAAATCCTGCACCTGAAATTTCGGAAAATGGAGAGCCGGGTCAGGAACGTGAGTTGCAACTAGAATTAAAAATCTTAGCGGATGTCGGTTTGGTAGGTTTCCCCTCTGTCGGAAAGTCAACTTTGCTTAGTGTCATCACTTCAGCCAAACCCAAAATCGGTGCTTACCACTTTACGACTATTGTCCCTAATCTAGGGATGGTTCGTACACAATCAGGTGAATCTTTTGCCGTAGCGGATCTTCCCGGTTTGATTGAAGGTGCCAGTCAAGGTGTTGGTCTTGGAACCCAGTTTCTCCGTCATATTGAACGCACTCGCGTTATCCTTCATATCATCGATATGTCGGCTAGCGAAGGGCGTGATCCTTACGAAGATTATCTTGCTATCAATAAAGAATTGGAATCATACAACCTTCGTCTCATGGAGCGTCCGCAGATCATCGTAGCTAACAAGATGGATATGCCTGAAAGTCAGGAAAATCTGGATGCCTTCAAGAAGAAATTAGTGGCTAGCTACGATGAGTTTGAGGAACTACCAGCTATTTTCCCAATTTCTGGATTGACCAAGCAAGGTTTGGCGCCTCTTTTGGATGCGACAGCTGAATTGTTAGATAAAACTCCTGAGTTCTTGCTCTATGACGAGTCTGATATGGAAGAAGAAGCTTACTATGGCTTTGATGAGGAAGAAAAAGCCTTTGAAATTAGCCGTGACGATGATGCTACATGGGTTCTTTCTGGTGAGAAACTCATGAAACTCTTTAACATGACCAACTTTGACCGTGACGAATCTGTCATGAAGTTTGCTCGTCAGTTACGTGGTATGGGAGTTGACGAAGCTCTTCGTGCGCGTGGAGCCAAGGATGGAGACTTGGTACGAATCGGCAAATTTGAGTTTGAATTTGTAGACTAGGAGATTGATATGGGAGATAAACCGATATCATTCCGAGATGCAGATGGAAACTTTGTCTCCGCAGCAGACGTATGGAATGAAAAGAAACTAGAAGAATTGTTTAATCGTCTCAATCCCAAACGTGCCCTTAGATTGGCACGAGAAAAAAAAGACAATGAGAAGGTTGATAAAGAAGAAAAGTAGCCTATCGACATTGATAAAACAGAACCCCGTGATTGGATTCTGTACTGATCCCAAAAAGTTAGACAAATAATTTAAGTGAAGGATTTAGTTCTGTA
>CAUULS010000013.1:0-57157 GCA_963546055.1 uncultured Streptococcus sp. | reverse complement strand
TCGCTTATGAGCCAATCTGGGCTATCGGTACTGGTAAATCAGCTTCACAAGACGACGCACAAAAAATGTGTAAAGTTGTACGTGACGTTGTAGCGGCTGACTTTGGTCAAGAAGTTGCGGACAAAGTTCGTGTTCAATACGGTGGTTCTGTTAAACCTGAAAACGTTGCTTCATACATGGCTTGCCCAGACGTTGACGGTGCCCTTGTTGGTGGAGCGTCACTTGAAGCTGAAAGCTTCTTGGCATTGCTTGACTTTGTAAAATAATCTAGCTTATTCCAGACAGACAGTCAAAAGTACTAGGTGACTTTGACTGCCTGTCTTGTTTTTACTTGGAGCATTCTTGTGAAAGAGGAATTTTTTCTAGTCTAGGAAAGTTCCTTAGGGAAAGAAAGGCGTGCAGATGCGCGCTCTTTTCTGTATTAAAAAGTTATGAAAGGAGGAGTCATGCTCTATATTTGGTCTTATTTGAAAAAATATCCCAAGTGGTTATTCTTGGATTTCTTTGGAGCGGTTTTCTTTGTTATCGTCAATCTTGGACTGCCAACTGTTCTGGCTCGGATGATTGATGAAGGTGTGAATAAAGGAAATGAACATCAATTGTATGTTTGGGCCGCTATTATGCTGGTGATTATCCTATGTGGAACCTTAGGGCGTATAGTCTTAGCCTATGCTGCTAGTAAGCTGACGACCCATATGGTCAAGGATATGAGGGATGATCTCTATGCCAAACTACAAGAGTATTCTCATCATGAATATGAAAAGATAGGAGTATCTTCACTGGTTACTCGTATTACCAGTGATGCCTTTGTTCTCATGCAGTTTGCAGAACAGACCTTAAAACTGGGTGTCATCACCCCCATGATGATGTTGTCTAGTATTTTAATGATCTTTTTGACAAGCCCGTCATTAGCTTGGATAGTAGCTTTTGCGGTACCTTTCTTGGCTGTGGTGGTTATTTATGTGGCTGTCAAGACTCGCCCTTTGTCAGAGAAACAGCAGGCTACCTTAGATAAGATCAATCAATACGCTAGAGAAAATCTGATGGGGCTCCGTGTCATTCGTGCTTTTGCTCGTGAAGAGTTTCAAGAGGAGCGCTTTGCAGGGCAAAATGCGGTCTATGCAGCTAATTCCAATCGTCTGTTTAAACTAACTGGCTTGACAGAACCCTTGTTTGTTCAGATTATCATTGCTATGATTGTGGCTATTGTCTGGTTTGCTTTGGATCCTATCAAACAAGGTTCTTTTCAAATTGGGGACCTAGTAGCCTTTATCGAATATAGTTTCCACGCTCTCTTGTCCTTCCTTTTCTTATCTAGCCTCTTCACCATGTACCCTCGTACAGCTGTTTCGAGTGAACGTTTGAAAGAAGTCATGGATATGCCGATTTCTATTGATCCAAATGAAGGAGGTATCAGAGAAACTGAAACTCACGGCTATTTGGAATTTGAAAATGTCACCTTTGCTTATCCAGGGGAGACGGAAAATCCTGTTTTGCACAATATTTCGTTCTGTGCCAAACCAGGCGAAACCATTGCCTTTATCGGTTCGACCGGATCTGGTAAGTCCTCTCTTGTGCAATTGATTCCCCGTTTTTACGATGTTACCCTTGGGAAAATCAAAGTTGATGGTGTCGATGTGAGGGATTATCGACTTAAGTCTCTTCGTCAAAAGATTGGTTTTATTCCACAGAAGGCCTTACTCTTTACTGGAACCATCGCTGAAAATATCCGCTATGGGAAGGAAGATGCCAGTCACAAAGACCTACATCAGGCAGCAGACGTGGCGCAAGCCAAAGATTTTATTGAAAGTCGAGAAGAAGGCTTTGCGACCCATCTAGCTGAAGGCGGAAGCAATCTTTCGGGGGGACAGAAACAACGCCTATCAATTGCCAGAGCGGTTATAAAGAATCCTGATATCTATATTTTTGATGATTCTTTCTCAGCCTTGGATTATCGCACAGATGCCATTCTACGCCGTCGTCTCAAGGAAGTCACTCAAAATGCTACAGTCTTAATCGTTGCCCAACGTGTTGGGACCATTATGGATGCGGACCAGATTATCGTTCTTGATAAGGGAGAAATCGTAGGTCACGGTCGACATGAGGAATTGATGAAGACAAATGACATCTATCGTGAAATTGCTGAGTCGCAGTTGAAAAATGCATCTCTAACAGAAGAATAGGAGGAAACATGAAAACACAATCTAGTTTGGCTCGTTTATGGAGCTATTTAAAAGCCTACCGTTTTTCTGTCTTTTTTGCAGTCTTTCTAAAAGTTTTAAGTGTGGTCATGAGTGTCTTGGAGCCTTTTGTCTTGGGGCTGGCCATTACGGAGTTGACAAAAAACATCTTAGATATGGCTAAGGGCCTTTCAGGTGCTGGTATCAATACTGGCTACATCGGAACAGTTTTAATCATTTACCTCTTTAGAGGTCTCTTGTATGAACTTGGGTCTTATTATTCCAACTATTTCATGACCAATGCGGTCCAGTCCATGACCCAAGATCTGCGAAATGAAATGACTGAAAAGATCAATCGTATCCCTGTGTCTTTCTTTGACAAACACCAGTTTGGTGATTTATTGGGACGCTTTACCAGTGATGTTGAGACAGTTTCCAATGCCCTTCAGCAGTCTTTTCTTCAAATTGTAAATGCCCTTTTGACGATTGTCCTTGTCATGGGAATGGTATTATACTTAAACTTTCAGCTGGCTATAGTGGTGATTCTATCCATTCCAGTGACCTATTTTGGTGCAAGAAGTATCCTGAAACGTTCTCAGCCTTATTTTAAAGAGCAGGCGGCTATTTTAGGACGGATGAATGGCTATGTGCAGGAAAATCTCACAGGTTTTAATGTTTTGAAACTCTATGGTCGTGAGGAAACTTCGCATAAAGAGTTTTCTGAGATTACGGACGACCTCCAACGTGTAGGCTTTAAAGCTAGCTTTATCTCTGGACTCATGATGCCAGCCCTTCATGCCGTATCAGACTTGACCTATCTGATCGTTGCAGTTCTTGGTGGTTTGCAGGTTATTGCGGGTCGTTTGACAGTGGGGAATATGCAGGCCTTTGTTCAGTATGTTTGGCAGGTTAGCCAGCCTATCCAAAACATCACACAACTTGCGGGTCAAATGCAAAGTGCCAAGTCTTCGCTCGATCGTATCTTCGAGATCTTGGACGAGACAGAGGAAGTCGAGGGAGGAGAACTCGAAATCCTTGAACCTTTAACGGGTCAAGTAACTTTCAAGCAGGTTGATTTCCAGTATGTTGAAAACAAACCATTGATTCGAAACTTTAAACTAGAAGTTCAACCAGGAGAGATGGTAGCGATTGTTGGTCCGACTGGAGCTGGTAAGACAACCTTAATCAATCTGCTCATGCGTTTTTACGATGTCACAGCAGGTGCAATCTTGGTTGACGGGCAAGATATTCGTCAGTTGTCACGACAAGACTACCGCCGTCAGTTTGGGATGGTCTTGCAGGATGCTTGGCTCTATGAAGGTACTATCAAAGAAAACCTACGTTTTGGAAATCTTGACGCCAGTGACGAAGAAATAATAGCAGCTGCTAAAGCGGCAAATGTAGACCACTTTATCCGAACGCTTCCTGGTGGTTATAACATGGAGATGAACCAAGAGTCCAGCAATATTTCCCTCGGGCAAAAACAACTCTTGACCATCGCGCGTGCTCTCCTAGCCAATCCTAAAATTCTTATTTTGGATGAAGCGACTTCCTCTGTTGACACCCGTTTGGAACTTTTGATTCAAAAAGCCATGAAACGGTTGATGAAGGGAAGGACAAGCTTTGTCATCGCCCACCGTCTCTCTACTATTCAAGAAGCGGATAAGATTCTCGTTCTTAAGGATGGGCAGATTATTGAGCAGGGAAATCATGAAAGCTTGCTCCAAGCAAAAGGTTTTTATTATAATCTTTATCAAAGCCAATTTTCGAGCAAATCTGATCAAGTCAGCTAATAAAATAAAGCTAGATTTTTCTTAAATTATCAGTCTATTTCAACTTTTCTCAGATAGTACACTTTCCTTGCTATCGTTTTATGATAGTAGTATACTTATACTATAACCACTAATAAGAAGGTTATAAAAAATGAAAAGAGGTAAGAAATATGGTTGAATTGAAAAAAGAAGCAGTAAAAGACGTAACAACATTATCTAAAGTAGCGCCAGTAGCATTGGCTAAAACAAAGGAAGTATTGAACCAAGCAGTGGCGGACTTGTATGTGGCTCACATCGCCCTTCACCAAGTTCACTGGTATATGCGTGGCCGTGGCTTCCTCGTTTGGCATCCAAAAATGGATGAATACATGGACAGCCTTGATGGCTATCTTGACGAAATTAGCGAACGTTTGATTACCCTTGGTGGCAAACCTTACTCAACTTTGACAGAGTTCCTTCAACACAGTGAAATTGAAGAAGAAGAAGGAGAATTCCGTAACGTTGAAGAAAGCTTGGAACGTGTTCTAGCTATTTATCGCTACCTCATCACTCTTTTCCAAAAAGCTTTGGATGTGACTGATGAAGAAGGCGATGATGTTACAAACGATATCTTTGTTGGGGCTAAGGCTGAACTTGAGAAAACAGTCTGGATGCTTACAGCAGAACTTGGACAAGCTCCTGGTTTGTAAGATATAGTTGCTACCCCTTTTATCATGAGGTGCTTGATAAGTGCCCATGACCAATCATCTTTTAAAAGTCATGTAACTGTAAAAAGGTGCATGACTTTTTTTGTCTGCTGGACTTCGGACACATTGTCAAAAGTAGGATTTTACGGTATAATAGTTGCTGTTCAATAATATATGAATTTTAAAGAATAATTGTTAGTTTAAGGAGGACTTATGAACAACTTACCAAATTGCCCAAAATGTAATTCAGAATATGTCTACGAAGACGGAAGTCTCTTGGTCTGCCCAGAGTGTGCCTATGAGTGGAACCCTGCAGAAGTTGCAGAAGTAGAAGAAGGTGTTGTTGCTATCGATGCCAATGGAAATAAACTGGCTGACGGCGATACTGTGACCCTTATCAAGGACTTGAAAGTAAAAGGTGCGCCAAAGGATTTGAAACAAGGAACTCGTGTTAAAAATATCCGTATCGTAGAAGGTGACCACAACATCGACTGTAAGATTGATGGTTTTGGAGCCATGAAACTCAAGTCAGAGTTTGTTAAGAAAATCTAGCCATGAAACTGAATTATAAATTTATCTTTTATAGTCGTGTGCTCTTGTTCTTAGCGGCATTTACAGGAGTTTATTTAGAGATTACCAAGCACGGTGGCTTTGGAATGCTCCTTTACTACACAGTGTTGTCCAATCTTTTGGTAACGATTTTCACGGGCTATTTGCTCCGTGTGATGAGCCGTTCAGGTGAAAATTGGCAAAGCCCGACCCTGCTTCGTCTCAAGGGCGGCGTTACCATGAGTATCATGATTACCTGTGTGATTTATCATTTTATGCTTGCTCCGATAGCGACAGACTTTTACCGTGTGGAGAATTTCCTTTGCCATTATATCGTTCCACTCTGGTTTTTAGCCGATACCCTCTTCTTTGATAAGCAAGGTCAATACAAGATCTGGGATCCAGTCTTGTGGACCATCTTGCCCTTGGTTTATATGATTTTTGCCTTGTTTAACGGCTTGGTCTTAAAACTCAATATTCCGAATTCCAAGGACAATCCCTTCCCTTATTTCTTCTTAAATGTGGCTAAGGGTTGGGACGTGGTCATAAAATGGTGTTTGATCATTTTTGTAGCTTATATGGTTGCAGGCTTTGTCTTTTACCTGATCAAGCAAATCAAGCGAAAATAGTCTTCCTATTAGGAAAGTTAGGACGGAGTCTCTAGTTCAATCGGGCTCCTTCTTTTCTTGCCCTCTCCCTTTTTAAAAGGATCAACAGTGAGAAATATACAGAAAGAAAATCCATGAAACAATATTTAGAACGGGCTAGTATCTTGGCCCTCTCCCTCGTTTTGATTACTTCCTTCTCCATCTCGAGTGCTCTACCAGCTATGTTTGACTACTATCAAGGCTATCCCAAAGAACAAATTGAGCTTCTCGTTAGCCTTCCTTCTTTTGGGATTATGATCATGCTGGTCTTAAATGGGGTGCTCGAGCGTTTGTTGCCTGAACGTCTTCAGATTAGTCTAGGGCTTCTCATCCTCTCTATCGGTGGAACAGCTCCCTTCTGGTATCAGGATTATAACTTTGTCTTTGCGATGCGGATTTTATTTGGCTTGGGCGTTGGAATGATCAATGCCAAGGCCATTTCCATCATCAGTGAACGCTATCATGGAAAGACACGGATTCAGATGCTGGGTCTCCGCGGATCAGCAGAAGTTGTCGGGGCATCGATTTTGACTCTAGTGGTTGGTCAACTCTTATCCTTGGGATGGACAGTTACTTTCTTGGCTTATAGCGCTGGATTTTTAGTTTTGATCCTTTATTTGCTCTTTGTCCCTTATGGAAAAGAAAAAAAAGAAGTCAAGAAAAAAGAGGCCGAAACAGCTCGTTTGACAGGACAGATGAAAGGCTTAATTTTTCTATTGGCTGTCGAAGCAGCAGTTGTTGTCTGCACTAATACAGCTATCACCATTCGTATTCCAAGTTTGATGGTGGAAAGAGGTTTAGGGGATGCCCAGTTATCGAGCTTGGTTTTAAGTATCATGCAGTTGATTGGTATCTTGGCTGGTGTGAGTTTTTCTTTCTTGATTTCTATCTTTAAGAAAAAATTGCTCTTCTGGTCTGGTATTACCTTTGGATTGGGGCAGATTGTGATTGCCTTGTCTCCGTCATTGGGTGTGATGGTTGTTGGAAGTATTGTGGCGGGCTTTTCTTACAGTGTGGCCTTGACTACTGTCTTTCAGCTTCTTTCTGAAAGAATTCCAGCTAAACTCCTTAATCAGGCAACGTCTTTTGCAGTGCTAGGATGCAGCTTTGGAGCCTTTACGACACCTTTCATTCTTGGGGCGATTGGCTTGGTGACTCAAAACGGTATGTTGGTCTTCACCATTCTAGGATGCTGGTTGATTGTCACTTCTATCTTTGTTATGTACGCACTTCAAAAGAGAGCTTAGGATTGGTTTCCTAAGTTTTTCTTTTGAGAATTTTGTACCCAGACAATTCTCTTTCTTTGAACTTGTTTGCTTAGATATTTCTTGATAAAATAGACACATGACAAGATATAAAGCAATCATTTCCTATGACGGTTATGCCTTTGCCGGTTTTCAGCGCCAGCCTCATGCGCGGAGCGTTCAAGAGGAAATCGAAAAAACCTTAACGAAACTCAATAAAGGGCAAGCCATCACTGTTCACGGAGCTGGTAGGACGGATAGTGGGGTTCACGCCCTTGGTCAGGTCATTCATTTTGATCTACCTTATCAGATGGATGAGGAGAAGCTTCGTTTTGCTCTGGATACCCAATCTCCTGAAGATATCGATGTAATCTCGATGGAGCTTGTGGCGGATGACTTTCATTGCCGTTATGCAAAACATAGCAAGACCTATGAGTTTATCGTGGATAGGGGCCGTCCTAAAAATCCTATGCGCCGTCACTATGCTACTCACTTTCCTTATCCGCTCGATGTGGAACGCATGCAGATGGCAATCCAAAAGCTAGAGGGAACTCATGATTTCGCTGGTTTTACAGCCTCTGGGACTAGTGTGGAGGATAAGGTTCGCACCATTACAGAAGCGAGTCTTAGGGTGGATGATACAGGCCAGTTTTTGACCTTTACCTTTTCAGGAAATGGTTTCTTGTATAAGCAGATTCGTAATATGGTGGGGACGTTGCTCAAAATCGGCAACAACCGCATGCCAGTAGAGCAGATTGACCTCATCTTGGAGAAAAAGGACAGGCAACTTGCTGGTCCTACTGCAGCACCAAATGGCTTGTATTTGAAGGAGATTCGTTATGAAGAATAATCGTATTTTAGCACTTTCTGGGAATGATATTTTTAGTGGTGGAGGTTTGTCAGCTGATTTGGCGACCTATACCTTGAACGGCTTGCATGGTTTTGTAGCTGTGACTTGTTTGACGGCCTTGACAGAAAATGGTTTTGAAGTCTTTCCTACGGACGATACTATTTTTCAACATGAGTTGGATAGTTTGTGTGACGTGGACTTTGCAGGGATCAAGATTGGTCTTCTCCCTACTGTCAGTGTGGCTGATAAAGCCTTGGACTTTATCAAGCAGAGCCCAGGAGTACCTGTGGTATTGGATCCAGTTTTGGTCTGCAAGGAAACGCACGATGTGGCTGTTAGTGAACTCTGTCAAGAGTTGATTCGTTTTTTCCCTCATGTTAGCGTGATTACGCCTAATCTCCCAGAAGCAGAATTGCTAGCAGATCAAGAGATTAAAAACTTGGAAGACATGAAAACAGCAGCGCAGAAATTGCATGATTTAGGAGCGCCAGCAGTCGTTATCAAGGGAGGCAATCGTCTCAGTCAGGACAAGGCAGTAGATGTCTTTTATGACGGACAGAACTTTACGATTCTAGAAAATCCCGTTATCCAAGGGCAAAATGCTGGTGCAGGTTGTACCTTTGCCTCAAGCATTGCCAGTCACTTGGTAAAAGGGGATGAACTTTTAACAGCAGTAGAGAGCTCTAAAGCTTTCGTTTACCGTGCCATTGCACAAGCAGATCAATATGGAGTAAGACAATATGAAGCAAACCAAAACAACTAAAATCGCCCTTTTATCTATCTTAACAGCCCTATCCGTAGCCTTAGGTTATGTGGTAAAAATACCAACAGCTACTGGAATCCTCACTTTTTTGGATGCTGGAATTTTCTTTACCGCCTTTTATTTTGGGCGCCGTGAAGGAGCCATCGTTGGAGGTCTAGGAGGTTTTATCATTGATCTTATTTCAGGTTATCCTCACTGGATGATCTTCAGCTTGATTTTCCATGGTTCACAGGGCTATTTTGCAGGTTTTAAAGGCAAATGGCAATGGCTAGGCCTTGTCTTGGCTACTATCGTCATGGTAGCTGGATATGCATTCGCTACCGCTTGGATGAAAGGTTGGGGTATAGCTCTGGCAGATGTTCCTCACAATTTATTGCAGAATTTTGTTGGAATGTTTGCAGGATTTCTTCTCTATCAAAGTATTAAAAAGATAAAATAAAAAAGTCAGCTCAAATAGCTGACTTTTTGCTTGTCTCTGTGTTTAATCAAAATAAAGCAAATCTTTGCTGGTGCTTGTAAAGAGGTCAAATCCATCCTTGGTAACAACACCACAGTCTTCGATACGAACCCCGACCTTTCCAGGGATATAGATACCTGGTTCAACAGAGAAGCACATGCCTTCTTCGATAACCATGTCGTTTCCTTCCATGATAGAAGGGAACTCGTGGACATCCATACCGATACCGTGACCAAGACGGTGGTTGAAGTACTCACCGTAGCCAGCCTTTGCGATAACTTCACGGGCGGCGCGGTCCACTTCATGAGCAGTCACACCTGGCTTGATAAAGTCAAGGGCAGCTTGTTGGGCTTCAAGGGTCAAGTTGTAAATGTCTTTCTTGAATTGGTCTGGTTTGCCGACAGCGACAGTACGAGTCATATCTGATGCGTAGCCATTGACCATAACACCGAGGTCAAAGAGGAGAAGTGCGTCTTTTTCGACCTTGTTTGCTCCAGGGATACCATGTGGATTTGCAGCATTATCACCAGTCAAGACCATGGTATCAAAGCTCATTTCATAACCTTCACGCTTCATAGCAAAGTCAATTTGAGCGATGATATCTGTCTCGGTTTTATCAAGAGAGATATTGTCAAAACCAACCTTGACAGCTTTGTCCGCATAGAGACCTGCTACCATCA
The DNA here is from genome assembly GCA_963546055.1 of uncultured Streptococcus sp. Taxonomy (GTDB): domain Bacteria; phylum Bacillota; class Bacilli; order Lactobacillales; family Streptococcaceae; genus Streptococcus. The sequence continues at coordinate 47,329 of CAUULS010000013.1, read as the reverse complement.
TCTTTTGTACTTCGTCAGCTGATTTGATGAGGCGCATGCGTTGGATGCGAGGAGTGAGGTTTTCAAACTCAGCAGTTTCAAAAACTGTTTTCAAACCATGGTATTTGGTCAAGATGAGATTGTCAAACTCAACAGCGACACGTTTGAAGTCGTGCTGAGGCAAAGCGTTTTTGATTTTTTGCCAAGGATTTTCAGAATCCACATAGCCCACAACTGGGAAGGAAACAGTGCTACTTGCACGCTCTACTTCAAGGGCTGGAACGAATAGAAGTGGTTCCCGGTCCGCTAGGACAAAGAGGAACATTTGGCGTTCATGAGGATCACTGTAAAAGCCAGTGAGGTAATTAATAGTGACGGGGTCAGATACGACAGCGACGTCTAGTTTTTCTGATTCAAGATATGTTACGATTTGTTGTAATTTAGACATAAGCTACCTTCTTTCTACCCCTCTATTTTGGCAAAAAATGAGAGAAAATGCAAGGGAGAAGGGTAAAAGAACAGGCAAAAAGAACTCCGACAAGATAGGGGAGTTCTTTGATATAGTTTTTCTTATACTCTTCGAAAATCAAATTCAAACCACGTCAGCGTCGCCTTACCGTAGATATATGTAACTGACTTCGTCAGTCTTATCTACAACCTCAAAGCGTTGCCTTGAGCAATCTGCGGCTAGCTTCCTAGTTTGCTCTTTGATTTTCATTGAGTATTAATTTATGAAAAGTCAGCCTTGCTTTTGACGTCACTGTATTCTTCAGCGATTTCTTGGCTGAGAATGTCCTCATAGGCAGGGAGTTGGATGCTCTGTCCGTATTTTTTCTTGAGAGCAGTAGTGACTAGGCGATAAGCCAGATTGGCATTGCGAGAGAGGATAGGTCCGTGGAAATAAGAGCCGAAGACATTCTTATAATGAACCCCTTCGCCGACTTTTTCTTCGTTGTTTCCATTTCCATAGACAACCAGTCCCAGTGGTTTTTGGTCATCTGAGAGGAAGGTACGGCCCTGGTGATTTTCAAATCCATAGTAGGTTTCATCGAATTCGTCATTATGAATCTTGATATCACCGATAAAGCGGTTATTGGTCTGGTTGAGCGTGTAGTGACCCATGACCCCTAGACCTTCGATGCGTCTCCCGGAAGCTTCAATATAGTATTGACCCAGAAGTTGGAAACCACCGCAGATGGCTAGAATCACACCATCATTTTGGATGTAGTTGTCAATGCTCTCTTTTTTAGCAGGTAAGTCGCCAGCGATGATACTTTGTTCAAAGTCTTGGCCACCACCGAAAAAGGCGATATCGTAGTGATTTTCGTTAAAGTCATCATGGAGAGAAACGATGTCAACTGTCACATGGGCCCCCAACTTTTCAGCCACATACTTGAGCATGAGGATGTTTCCATTATCCCCATAGGTATTCATGAGGTTTCCATAGAGGTGGGCGATGTTGAGCTGATAAGGGTAGTTGCCAGCTTTTGAGGAAAGTGAAGTATAAACCATTAGTTCATCTCCTTTCTAACAATCTGACGACTAGCCAGTAGTTCGCGGAATTCCAGCATAGCCGTATAGGTAGCTAGGATATAGGCATGCTTGCAGTCTTGGTTCTCAATGGTTTTGAGAACTTGCTCCAGATTGCTTGTCTCAGTGATTTTATCAGCTGGGTAGCCTGTCACCCGTAGACGGCGAGCGATTTCAGAGTGCCGAACACCGCCAGCATTGATTTCTGGAATGTCCATATCAGTGATTTGTTCAAAGTCAGCATCCCAGATCCAGCTAGTGTCAATTCCGTCTGCATAGTTAGCATTGAGAAGGACAGATAGGCTAAATGGATAAGGTGCTAGTTTGATCATTTCGATAGCTTGGGTCGCACCGACTGGATTTTTAATGAGAACCAGTGTACATTCCTTGTCACCAATATGGAAGGTTTCCTGACGACCAAAGACTGCACGACTCTTGTCAAATCCTTGTTTAATCCGTTGAGAATCTGCACCGAGGAAGCGGGCAATAGCAACCGCAGCAAGGGCATTGTAGATGTTGTAAAGTCCACCGATTTGGATTCCGTATTCTTGTCCGTCAATGACAAAGCGAGAGCGATTGTTTGTCAACTCAACCAGTTCCGTCAGACGGTAGTCCAATTCAGGACGTTTGCAGCCACAATTTTCACAGATATAGGCACCCAAGTTGGCATAGGTATTGTGCTCGTATTTGAGGATACCTTGGCATTCAGGACAGAGAATCCCTTCGGTATTGTAGTGAGCTAGTTGGGCTGGCCCTTTTTCCAAGTCAAAACCAAAATAGTGAACTGGATTTGAAATAGATGGCTTGTAGAAAAGCGGACTATCGCCATTTAGAAGAACAGTAGCCGTAGGTACCTTACGGATTGCATCCAAAATCATGTTATAAGTCGTGTAAATCTCACCATAGCGGTCCATTTGGTCACGGAAAATATTAGTGATGACAAAAAGGCTAGGATGGATATAGTCACAGATACGAGATAGACTGGCTTCGTCAATTTCTAGAACGGCAATGTTCTTTCCAGTTTTAGAGGATTTGGCAGTCAAGAAGGTTGTCGTAATCCCTGTGATCATGTTGGCACCGCTTGGATTGGTTAGAACCTGACCATATACCTCTTTTAAAATGCCGACAGTGAGGGCAGTTGTTAAGGTTTTCCCATTGGTTCCAGTGACCACGACAATCTCGTAGTTCTTAGCTAGGTTTTGTAAAATATCTCTATCAAATTGAAGGGCAAGTTTTCCTGGAAGCGTACTTCCACGACCAAGACGGCTCAAGATGAAGTGGGATGAACGCCCGGTAAGAAGGCCCAAAGTAGTTTTTAATTTCATATTTCTATTATATCATAAAAGAAGGAAAAGACAGATTTGAGATTTCGTAGAAACAAAAACAGCCCAAAGAGGGCTGTGAGTGATTAGTTCTGAAACCAAGTTGCGATTGGGAAGTCGTTTTGTTTCAGTTCCAGTTTTGTTTTGGTTAGAAGTTGGCCATTTTCTAGAGAATACAATAACAAATATTGATTGGTTACGACCAATACCTTATTTGTCAAACTTGTATCGATGTGTATTATCTCTTCTGTAGAGTCAGGTAAATCTTTTCTGACATTGATTAGATAGCTAGATTCATCAGAGAGATTGACAATGGATAAAGCACAGCGATCATTTCCATCCGCCTCGTGTTTTACAATCAATCTGTCTTCTTTCGGTGTTTTATAAAGAAGATTTGGATTGTTCTCTGGTAGCGTGATGAAGTGCTTTTCCTTACTAGACAAGTTCATGACAAGTATGCGATTGTCTGGATCCTTGGAGAAAGTTTCCGTATTTCGAGTATAGGCAACGCTACTGTAATAATTGTCACCGATTAATTCAGAAGAAGTCAGCATTTCAACGATCTTGCCTTCGCTTGTCAGAGGTGTGCGAGATAATTCTTTTAGTTGATCATTTTCGTCCAATTCAACTAAATAACTATCGAACACTAAAGGGGGTCGTTGACGGGACTCATCATGAAATCCCAGACCGAGGTAGAGGCGATTCCCTCTTCCATGAAATTGGATCGGAAAGGAAGTGGATTCGGAGAATGTTTTCTGAATAATCAGCTTTCCTGAGATGTCAAACATACTGAGAACACCATCCTCAGTTGTAGTTTGACCTGTGTAGAAGAACTTGTCTGATACCCCAGCTCCCGAATAAGCATAGAAGGGAGTTGAAGTTTTCCAGATATCCCCCGTCTGAAAGTCAAGAGATACGATGTTTTGAGTAGATGCTTTCCCTCTGGTATTTCCAGATGAGAAGACGAGATAGCGATTGTCAAACCGTCCCTGAGGAAACCAGAAATTGACATCTTCTGCAATGGAGACGTCCTCGGTCTTCGTGAGTTGAAACTGATCGTTTTGCAACTGATAACTTTGAATGGATTTCGAATTGACAAGATAAAAATTAGCCGCTTGATTGACTGTGAATCGCTGTTTTTGAGGTGAAATCAAGCGAAAAAGCATCCAACAAAGCAGGAGAAAAATGAAGACTATACTGACACAGAAAACCAGTGTTTTCATAGCCGTACTTTTTCCTTTGGATAGAAAGGAAAAAGGAGTGTGTTTTGGTGGTTTAACTTGCTTTCCCATGTGACTAGCCTCCTTTTTGAACAGAAAATGAAGACAACATCTTACACTTGTATTATAAACTTTTACAGCTAAAAGCACAAATAATCTTGCAAGGAAACGATAGACTGGATAGAAAAAGACAAACACCAAAATGGATGCTTGTCTTGTGGAGAATATCTGAAATCTTAAATCGCAAACAAGTCATTCAAGTTCTCAGCCAAGGTTGGGTGAGTGAAGATCTGTTTGGTGAAGTAAGTGTAAGGAATCTTGTTGTCCATAGCAACAGTGATGATGTTGATGATTTCTTGTGAACCTTCTGAGAAGATAGTTGCACCGAGAATTTCTTTTGTTTCAGTGTTGACAACAGCTTTGAAAGCACCGCGAAGGTCGCCATTTACATGACCACGAGGCATCGCAGCAACAGGGATTTCCTTAACGGCGTATGGAAGTTTCAAATCAGCTGCTTGACTTTCCGTCAAACCAACTTGAGAAAGAGCTGGTGTGATGAACATGGTGTTTGGTACATTGAGCCGGTCTTCGAGTGTGTAGCTGCCATCTCCAGCAAGGTAGCTGTAAACAACACGGAAGTCATCAAGTGAAATGTAAGTAAATTGAGGTCCACCGTTGACGTCCCCAACTGCAAAGACACCAGGAACGTTTGTTTGACAATGTTTGTCGACCTTGATAGCACCACGCTCAGTTAGTTCAATATCTGTATTTTCAAGTTGGAGTGGTTCCACATTCGGTTTACGTCCAGTCGCGTAGAGAAGGGCATCGAAACGGTAGGTTTCCTTTTCAGTTACGACAAGGACTTGGTCACCGTCATTTTTAATTTCAGTAGTACGGATGTTTTGAAGCAATTCAATGCCGTCTTCTTCCATGTATTGTTTAGCAAGAGCTACGATGGAAGGTTCTGCACGAGGAAGGAAAGTATCCAAGGCATCTAGGACTGTGACTTTGCTGCCAAGTTTGTTGTAAAGGCCTGCAAATTCAAGCCCAATGTTTCCACCACCAAGGACTCCAAGTTTTTCAGGCAATTTGTCCAAATTTTGGATACCTGTTGAGTCAAAGACGTTTTTGCTTGTAGCAAGTCCAGGGATAGGTAAGACGTTAGAAACAGCACCAGTGTTGATGACGATTGTTTCAGCAGTCAGTTCTTGTTTTTCGTCACCAGCTTGGATTTCAATCACCTTATTTGAAAGGAAGTGTGCTTCCGCATCAAAGATATCTACGCCATTATCGGCCAACATTTTATAATTTTTAGCGTTAAGACGACCAGTCACCGCACCACGCTCTTTCATGGTATCGTCAAATGACCAGCCCTTTTCAGCCGCTACAATCATAGTCTTGGTTGGGATACAAGCAATATTAATGCAAGTACCACCATACATCGCTTTACTGCGCTCGATGACAGCAACTTTTTTTCCAGCCGCATTCATCTTAGCAGCCAAAGTCTTACCGGCTTTACCAAATCCAATGACAATTAAATCGTATGTTAACATTTTTAAATCCTCCTACTTGATTTAATTCTAGCACAAGAAAAAAACTTTTGCACAAATCTGCTACGCTTTAAAAAAGTTTATGAAATAGTGGAAGTTTTAGCCTCATTTTCTCAGAAAAATCGTTTACATGACTTTATCGATGGATTGGGCTATCTTTTGCTCTAGTCTTGTGTTATACTAGATAGGTTGCAAAGAAACTCGTACTTTTCTTTCGTGGAAAAGAAGCAACACGGTATCTCGCTTTTTAAGAAGATACGTCATGAAAAGAAAAGTATATACTAAGCGCTATAGGATGGCTTCGCACCATCTTTAGAAAGAAGAAAAACGTGAAATTTAATGAATTTAACTTGTCTGCTGATTTGCTAGCAGAGATTGAAAAAGCTGGATTTGTAGAAGCAAGTCCCATCCAAGAACAGACCATTCCTTTGGCTCTTGAGGGAAAAGACGTTATCGGTCAAGCCCAGACTGGTACAGGGAAAACCGCGGCCTTTGGCTTGCCAACCCTTGAAAAAATCCGTACAGAAGAAGCGACCATCCAAGCCTTAGTTATCGCTCCAACTCGTGAACTCGCTGTTCAAAGCCAAGAAGAACTCTTCCGATTTGGCCGTAGCAAGGGAGTGAAAGTTCGCTCAGTTTACGGTGGTTCCAGCATTGAAAAACAAATCAAGGCTCTTAAATCGGGTGCTCACATTGTGGTAGGAACACCAGGCCGTCTTTTGGACTTGATTAAACGCAAGGCTTTGAAATTGCACGATATCGAAACCTTAATCCTCGACGAAGCGGACGAAATGCTCAACATGGGTTTCCTTGAAGACATCGAAGCTATTATCTCGCGTGTCCCTGAAAGTCGTCAAACCTTGCTCTTTTCAGCAACCATGCCTGAAGCCATCAAACGTATCGGCGTTCAGTTTATGAAAGAGCCTGAGCATGTGAAGATTGCTGCCAAAGAATTGACAACAGAGCTGGTGGACCAGTACTATATCCGTGTCAAGGAACAAGAGAAATTTGATACCATGACACGTCTTATGGATGTGGAACAACCAGAACTTGCTATCGTATTCGGTCGTACCAAACGCCGTGTGGATGAATTGACTCGTGGACTCAAAATCCGTGGCTTCCGTGCAGAAGGGATTCATGGTGATTTGGACCAAAACAAACGTCTTCGTGTCCTTCGGGATTTTAAAAATGGCAATCTAGATGTTCTGGTTGCAACGGATGTGGCAGCGCGTGGTTTGGATATCTCAGGTGTGACCCATGTCTACAACTACGATATTCCACAAGATCCTGAAAGCTATGTTCACCGTATCGGTCGTACAGGTCGTGCTGGTAAGTCAGGTCAATCCATTACCTTCGTAGCTCCAAATGAAATGGGCTATCTCCAAATCATCGAAAACTTGACCAAGAAGCGCATGAAAGGTCTTAAACCTGCAAGTGCAGAGGAAGCCTTCCAAGCTAAAAAGCAAGTGGCGCTCAAGAAAATTGAACGTGATTTCGCAGACGAAGCCATTCGTGGGAACTTTGAGAAATTTGCTAAAGATGCTCGTAAGTTAGCTGCCGAATTTAGTCCAGAAGAATTGGCTATGTACATCTTGAGCCTGACAGTCCAAGATCCTGACAGCCTCCCAGAAGTTGAGATTGCACGTGAAAAACCATTGCCATTTAAACCATCAGGTAATGGCTTCGGTGGCAAAGCTAAGGGAGGTCGTGGAGGCCGTCGTGGGGACGACCGTCGAGACCGTGATCGCCGTGGCAATGGTCGTCGTGATGAATTCAAGAAAGGTAGTCGTGGGAACGATCGTTTTGATAAAGACAGACGTTACCGTAATAAAGACAATAAAAAACCTCGCAACACTTCAAGCGAAAAGAAAACAGGTTTTGTTATTCGTAACAAGGGAGACAAATAGGAAAAAGCGATTCACTGGGTGAATCGCTTTTATATATAAGGAGACCAAGGGGAAAAGAAGATGTATAAAAGTAAAGGAAAGGTGAGATGGGAAGGGGTCCTTAATTCATCTTCTTGTAATGTTATTATATAAAAATCAAAAAGGAATGTCAATAAAAAATTGCTATTTTTATAAAATATTTTTGCTTTTAAAAATTGCAATTCAATAAGCAATTTTCAGATAATTATTGAAATAAAGACTTTTCTATGTTATAATGGAAGCGATTATATGCGAGGTAAAAAATGGCACATTTATTAGAAAAAACAAGAAAAATTACATCAATTTTAAAACGCTCTGAAGAGCAAATGCAGGATGAACTTCCATACAATGCCATTACACGTCAACTAGCAGACATTATTGATTGCAATGCCTGTATTGTCAATAGCAAGGGACGACTTTTGGGCTATTTTATGCGCTATAAAACCAATACTGATCGTGTAGAGCAGTTTTTCCAAACCAAGACGTTTCCAGATGACTATGTACAAGGGGCAAACATGATCTACGATACGGAAGCCAATCTTCCTATTGAACATGATTTGACCATTTTTCCTGTAGAGAGCCGTGCGGATTTTCCAGATGGTTTGACAACCATTGCTCCCATTCATGTATCAGGGATTCGCCTAGGTTCCTTGATTATTTGGCGCAATGATAAGAAGTTTGAAGATGAGGATTTGATTCTCGTTGAGATTGCGAGCACGGTGGTAGGGATTCAACTTTTGAACTTCCAACGTGAAGAAGACGAGAAAAATATTCGCCGCCGTACTGCTGTTACCATGGCGGTCAATACCCTATCCTATTCAGAACTTCGTGCCGTATCAGCTATTTTAGCTGAGCTGGATGGGAATGAGGGTCAATTAACTGCATCTGTCATTGCAGACCGTATCGGTATCACGCGCTCGGTGATCGTCAATGCTCTCCGTAAGCTAGAGTCGGCAGGAATTATTGAGAGCCGTTCACTAGGAATGAAGGGAACCTATCTCAAGGTATTGATTTCAGATATCTTTGAGGAAGTGAAAAAGAGGGACTACTAATGACAAAGGCTTTAATCTCGATTGACTATACAGAGGATTTTGTAGCAGACAACGGAAAGCTAACTGCTGGAGCACCTGCTCAAGCAATATCAGGGGCAATCAATCAGGTGACCAGACTGGCTTTTGATCGTGGAGACTATGTTTTCTTCACCATTGATGCTCATGAGGAAGGGGATGATTTTCATCCTGAGAGTAAACTTTTCCCACCTCACAATATTATTGGGACTAGTGGCCGGAATCTCTATGGTCCCCTAGCTGATTTCTATGCGGAAAATAAGGACGATAGTCGTGTCTTTTGGATGGACAAACGTCACTATTCAGCATTTTCAGGAACGGACCTCGATATTCGCTTGCGAGAACGTCGGGTTGATACCGTTATTTTAACTGGTGTTTTGACAGATATTTGTGTTCTTCATACGGCTATTGATGCCTACAATTTAGGTTATGACATTGAAGTTGTCAAACCTGCGGTTGCCTCTATCTGGCCAGAACATCATCAGTTTGCTCTTGGACATTTTAAAAACACTCTGGGAGCTAAATTGCTAGATGAAAATCTGTCTGAAATTAAAGAATGATTCCCTTGGAAAAATGAAAAAAATCTGAAAAAAGTGTTGACAAAGATTTTGAAAGTTGATATACTAGTAAAGTAATCGACGCGGGGATGGCGGAATTGGCAGACGCGCAGGACTAAGGATCCTGTGACCGCTTTAGGTCGTGAGGGTTCAAGTCCCTCTCTCCGCATAAGGTAAGAGTTAGCTGTGGCTAGCTCTTTTTGTTTTCCAAAGAAGGCTAGATGTACAGTTCGACTATCGGAAGAACTTGGCATCAAGAACTATCATTTATGGAATGGAGTTGTTTTTTTTTGATTGGTAAAACGTGTTCTAATATGAAGAAAGTTAGCAGTTGTTAGCTTTCTTCATTTTTTCAAAAAATAAATCAAAAAATTTTTTCGATTTCATAAACATTTCATATTTGGATTTTATAATAATCTTACAAATATGGAGGTGACAAATGAATCCAATCCAAAGAGCTTGGGCTTATGTCAGCAGAAAACGACTGAGAAGTTTTATTTTATTTCTGATTTTATTGGTCCTATTGGCCGGAATTTCAGCCTGTTTGACTCTGATGAAGTCCAACAAAACAGTAGAAAGCAATCTTTACAAATCCCTCAATACCTCTTTTTCCATTAAGAAGATAGAAAATGGACAGACCTTCAAGTTGTCGGACCTAGCATCTGTGAGCAAGATTAAGGGACTGGAAAATGTCTCTCCTGAACTCGAGACGGTCGCAAAACTAAAAGACAAGGAAGCGGTGAGTGGTGAGCAGAGCGTAGAACGTGATGATTTGTCAGCTGCAGATAAGAACTTGGTTAGCCTAACGGCTCTTGAGGATTCATCCAAGGATGTTACCTTCACCAGCTCAGCTTTCAATCTGAAAGAAGGCCGACACCTTCAAAAAGGGGATTCAAAGAAAATCCTGATCCACGAAGAGTTGGCTAAGAAGAACAATCTTTCGCTTCATGACAAGATTGGCTTGGATGCTGGACAGTCAGAATCTGGAAAAGGGCAAACAGTTGAGTTTGAGATTGTCGGCATCTTTTCTGGTAAAAAGCAAGAAAAATTCACAGGCTTGTCTTCTGACTTCAGTGAAAACCAAGTCTTTACAGACTATGAAAGTAGCCAAACTCTTCTGGGAAATAGTGAACCTCAAGTCAGTGCAGCCCGTTTCTATGTAGAAAATCCTAAGGAAATGGACGGTCTCATGAAGCAGGTGGAAAACCTGGCCTTAGAAAATAAGGGATACCAAGTTGAGAAGGAAAACAAGGCTTTTGAACAGATTAAAGACTCAGTTGCAACCTTCCAAACCTTCCTAACCATCTTCCTTTATGGGATTATGATAGCAGGTGCGGGTGCGTTGATTCTAGTCTTGTCCCTCTGGTTGAGAGAACGGGTCTACGAAGTGGGGATTTTACTGGCACTTGGAAAAGGCAAGAGCTCGATCTTTCTACAGTTCTGTTTAGAGGTGATGTTGGTATCTCTCGGAGCTTTGCTTCCAGCATTTGTTGCAGGAAACGCCATTACATCCTATCTGCTCCAAACTGTACTAGCAAGTGGAGATCAGGCAACCTTACAAGATACGCTAGCTAAAGCAAGCAGTCTATCAACCAGCATCTTATCTTTTGCAGAATCCTATTTCTTTCTGCTATTGATTAGTTGCTTGTCCGTAGCCCTTTGTTTCGTATTCTTATTTAGAAAATCACCTAAGGAAATTTTATCATCTATTAGTTAAGAAGGAGAAATCATGACTTTATTACAATTGCAAGATGTTACCTACCGTTATAAGAACACTGCTGAAGCAGTTTTATATCAGATCAAGTATAATTTTGAACCCGGAAAGTTTTATAGTATCATTGGTGAGTCAGGAGCAGGAAAATCCACTCTCTTGTCCCTACTGGCTGGTCTAGATAGTCCTGTCGAAGGTTCTATCCTTTTCCAAGGAGAGGACATTCGGAATAAGGGATATTCTTACCATCGCATGCACCATATTTCTCTGGTCTTTCAAAATTATAACTTGATAGATTATCTTTCTCCGCTGGAAAATATCCGCTTGGTCAACAAAAAAGCAAGCAAGGATACACTTCTTGAACTTGGTTTGGATGAAAGTCAGATCAAGCGGAACGTTCTCCAGTTATCAGGTGGTCAACAGCAACGTGTTGCTATTGCTCGCAGTTTGGTTTCAGAAGCTCCAGTTATTCTAGCTGATGAGCCAACAGGAAATCTGGACCCTAAAACTGCTGGAGATATTATCGAACTGCTCAAGTCACTTGCTGAGAAAACAGGTAAATGTGTGATTGTTGTCACCCACAGTAAAGAAGTGGCACAAGCGTCAGATATTACACTTGAGTTGAAGGACAAGAAACTGACTGAAATATAGAATCTAGTTATTAAACTTTAAAATAGTATTAGTTGGTAATCAGATACGTGTATAGTAATAATAACCGAAGTGAGTCATTAACAACTATTTCCCGTAGTAGTGATAGCCTAGATAATAACAAAGTTATTATCTAGGCCGGAATTTTTGAGACATATGGCTCAAAAATTAGGGATGAAATTCCTACAGGAAGTTGCTCCCGTCCGCACAATCTAAGGGAAATAGTAAAAAATTATTTTATATAAGTTATAAGACATTGAAATAGAACAACATCTAGAAAGGGAACCTATGTTACACAACGCATTTGCCTATGTTACAAGGAAGTTTTTCAAATCAATTGTTATCTTCCTGATTATTCTCCTCATGGCGAGCTTGAGTTTGGTCGGTTTGTCGATCAAGGGAGCTACTGCCAAGGCTTCTCAGGAGACCTTTAAAAATATCACCAATAGCTTCTCCATGCAAATCAATCGTCGCGTCAATCAAGGAACGCCTCGTGGTGCTGGGAATATCAAGGGTGAGGATATCAAAAAAATCACCGAAAACAAGGCCATCGAGTCTTATGTTAAACGCATCAACGCTATCGGGGATTTGACTGGATATGACCTCATCGAAACTCCAGAAACCAAGAAAAATCTCACTGCAGACCGTGCCAAACGGTTTGGCAGCAGTTTGATGATAACAGGTGTCAATGATTCCTCTAAAGAAGACAAGTTTGTCTCTGGTTCATATAAGCTGGTTGAAGGTGAGCACCTAACCAACGATGACAAAGACAAGATTCTTATGCACAAGGACTTGGCAGCTAAACACGGCTGGAAAGTAGGGGATAAGGTTAAACTGGACTCTAATGTCTACGATGCCGATAATGAAAAAGGGGCCAAGGAAACAGTTGAAGTGACAATCAAGGGACTCTTTGATGGTCACAATAAATCAGCAGTAACCTACTCACAAGAACTCTATGAAAACACAGCTATTACAGACATTCACACTGCTGCCAAACTTTATGGATACACAGAAGACACAGCTATTTATGGGGACGCAACCTTCTTTGTAACAGCAGACAAGAACTTGGATGACGTCATGAAAGAGTTGAATGGTATCGGTGGTATCAACTGGAAGAGCTACACACTTGTGAAGAGCTCCTCTAACTACCCAGCTCTAGAGCAATCCATTTCTGGTATGTACAAGATGGCCAACCTCCTCTTCTGGGGAAGCTTGAGCTTCTCAGTTCTTCTCCTTGCTCTCTTGCTCAGCCTTTGGATCAATGCCCGTCGCAAGGAAGTGGGAATTCTCCTCTCTATCGGTCTCAAGCAGGCAAGTATCTTGGGGCAATTTATCACTGAATCAATCTTGATTGCTATTCCTGCTCTCGTTTCTGCTTACTTCCTAGCTAACTATACAGCTCGTGCAATCGGAAATACTGTTCTTGCTAATGTCACTTCAGGTGTTGCCAAGCAAGCCAGCAAGGCAGCTCAAGCCTCTAACCTTGGTGGTGGTGCAGAAGTAGATGGCTTTAGCAAGACCTTGTCGAGCCTAGACATTTCCATTCAGACATCAGACTTTATCATCGTCTTTATTCTTGCTTTGGTTCTAGTGGTTCTTGTTATGGCGCTTGCTTCAAGCAATCTCCTTAGAAAACAACCAAAAGAACTCTTGCTCGATAGCGAATAAAAAACTTGCTACCTATTCTCCCCTAAATGGGGTATAATATAGGTAGCATTTTTATCTATTTTGCCTTGATAGGAAGAGGTCCTATCAAGGCAAAATAGAAAGATTTACAAGAAATTTAAAGGAATGTGAAACGTTTTTTCTATGAAAATTTTGATTGTAGAGGATGAAGAGATGATCCGTGAGGGGATCAGTGACTATTTGACGGATTGTGGTTATGAAACCATTGAGGCAGCAGACGGTCAGGAAGCTCTGGAAAAATTTTCCAGCTATGAAGTTGCTCTGGTACTGCTGGATATCCAGATGCCCAAGCTTAATGGCCTCGAAGTCCTAGCTGAGATTCGTAAAACCAGTCAGGTTCCTGTCTTGATGCTGACCGCCTTTCAGGATGAGGAATACAAGATGAGTGCTTTTGCCTCTCTGGCAGATGGTTATCTGGAAAAGCCCTTCTCTCTCTCCCTTCTAAAAGTGAGGGTAGATGCAATTTTCAAGCGCTACTACGATACGGGACGAACCTTTTCCTATAAGGATACCAAGGTGGACTTTGAGAGTTATAGTGCAAGCCTAGCAGGAGAAGAAGTGGCTATCAATGCTAAAGAGTTGGAAATTTTGGACTATTTGGTAAAAAATGAAGGACGGGCCTTGACTCGTTCTCAGATAATCGATGCCGTTTGGAAGGCGACAGATGAAGTTCCCTTTGACCGTGTCATTGATGTTTATATCAAGGAACTGCGGAAAAAGCTGGATTTGGACTGTATCCTCACTGTGCGCAATGTTGGTTATAAATTGGAGCGAAAATGAAACGAACAGGTTTATTTACAAAGATATTTATCTATACCTTCTCGATTTTTAGTGTTCTGGTTATTTGTCTTCATTTAGCTATTTATTTTCTCTTTCCCTCGACTTATCTGAGCCATCGTCAGGAAACCATTGGTCAGAAAGCGACAGCCATTTCCCAGTCCCTAGAAGGAAAGGATAGGCAGAGTATCGAGCAAGTGTTAGACTTGTATTCCCAGACCAGTGATATCAAAGGGTCTGTTAAGGGTGAGATGACTGAGGACAAGTTAGAAGTCAAGGACAACCTCCCTCTGGACACAGACCGCCAGACCACCTCTCTCTTTATCGAGGAGCGTGATGTGAAAACGCAAGATGGTAGCACCATGACTCTTCAATTTCTAGCTTCTATGGACTTGCAAAAGGAAGCAGAGCAGATTAGTCTCCAATTTCTGCCCTATACCTTGCTGGCATCCTTTCTGATTTCCCTCTTGGTGGCCTACATCTACGCTCGGACTATTGTTGCCCCTATTTTGGAAATCAAGCGGGTGACCCGTAGAATGATGGAACTAGATGCTCAAGTGCGATTGCGCGTGGATTCTAAGGATGAGATTGGTGATTTAAAGGAACAGATCAATAGCCTCTACCAGCACCTGTTGACTGTCATTGCAGACTTACATGAAAAAAATGAAGCTATTCTCCAACTTGAGAAGATGAAGGTTGAGTTCTTACGAGGAGCTTCTCATGAATTGAAAACACCTCTGGCTAGTCTCAAAATCCTAATCGAAAATATGAAGGAAAATATTGGTCGTTACAAGGATAGAGACCACTATCTTGGAGTAGCCTTGGGGATTGTGGACGACCTTAGTCACCACGTTCTTCAGATACTTTCTCTTTCTTCGGTTCAGGAATTGCGAGAGGAGAAGGAGAACATTGACCTGCTCCAAATTACACAAACCTTGGTTGAGGATTATGCTCTACTTGCTAAGGAAAGAGAGCTTCGGATAGAGAATAGCTTGACCCATCAGCAGGCTTACATAAACCCATCTGTGATGAAATTGATCCTGTCCAATCTCATCAGTAATGCCATTAAGCACTCGATTCCAAGTGGCTTGGTTCGAATCGGAGAAAGAGAAGGGGAACTCTTTATCGAGAATAGCTGTAGTCCTGAAGAACAAGAAAAACTGGCCCAGTCTTTTTCTGGTAATGCTAGTCGCAAGGCCAAGGGTTCAGGAATGGGACTCTTTGTGGTCAAAAGTTTACTAGAACATGAGAAATTACCTTATCATTTTGAGATGCAAGATGATCGTTTGACCTTCTTCATGCGTTATCCTAAAGTCGCCCAAGACTAGGAAAAAGAAAGGGTTTACATTGATTGGGTTGGAAGAAATTCAATCTAAAGTATGGGAAAAACTAGCTTTTTTTGTCAAAAAGTGATAAAATGAACAATGTAAATGGGAAGTCCCAAAAAATATATAGGAGGCCTGACAAATGGCAATCGTTTCAGCAGAAAAATTTGTCCAAGCAGCTCGTGACAACGGTTATGCAGTTGGTGGATTTAACACAAACAACCTTGAGTGGACTCAAGCTATCTTGCGTGCAGCAGAAGCTAAAAAAGCTCCAGTTTTGATCCAAACTTCAATGGGTGCTGCTAAATACATGGGTGGTTACAAAGTATGTAAAACCCTTATCGAAAACCTTGTTGAGTCAATGGGTATCACTGTACCAGTTGCGATTCACTTGGACCATGGTCACTACGAAGATGCACTTGAGTGTATCGAAGTTGGTTATACTTCAATCATGTTTGACGGCTCACACCTTCCAGTTGAAGAAAACCTTAAATTGGCTAAAGACGTTGTTGAAAAAGCACACGCTAAAGGTATCTCAGTAGAAGCTGAAGTTGGTACTATCGGTGGTGAAGAAGACGGTATCATCGGTAAAGGTGAATTGGCTCCAATCGAAGATGCTAAAGCAATGGTTGAAACTGGAATTGACTTCTTGGCGGCTGGTATCGGTAACATCCACGGTCCATACCCAGCAAACTGGGAAGGTCTTGACCTTGACCACTTGAAGAAATTGACAGAAGCTCTTCCAGGTTTCCCAATCGTATTGCACGGTGGTTCAGGTATTCCTGATGACCAAATCCAAGCAGCGATCAAACTTGGTGTTGCGAAAGTTAACGTTAACACTGAATGCCAAATCGCATTCGCTAACGCAACTCGTAAATTTGCTCGTGACTACGAAGCAAACGAAGCAGAATACGACAAGAAGAAACTCTTCGACCCACGTAAATTCTTGGCTGACGGTGTAAAAGCTATCCAAGCATCAGTTGAAGAACGTATCGACGTATTCGGTTCAGAAGGTAAAGCTTAATCTAGCTGAACAATACAGATAAAACCTACCCACTGGGTGGGTTTTATCATTTTTCAACTCTTCTCAACCTTATTTAAAAAGTGATATAATGAAGTAAATGTTGTGATTTTAAAGTCTCAACTGTGCAATTGATGAGAAAGGGTGATTCTCATGTTAGAAATCATGCTTTTAAAGAGAGGGAGAGAGTCATGAGTTCTGCAGATTTTATCTTTTTAGATGGTTATGAAAATACAGAATTTGACATACAGGCATTCTGCGCTGCGCTGAGAGATAGGTATCCAGGTGTGACTGTAAGAGAAAGAAATGCTCCTGAAAAGGCCTATCGTCTTTTATGGGATTACCAAAGTCCTGAGGTCACAGTTGAGGGGGCTTTGAATCAAAAAAATGATGTCTTTGTTATAAATTACTTTGATTCAAAAAATCGGTTGCAGGATTATGCTGCCTACATCCTTTGGCTTCGGAAATGGTTTCCGTCAGATCAGGAGGTTGTCTTTTGTGATGAAGGCTACACGAAGATATTTCCTCTTCCTCACGATATCTCTACAAAGGAGATTGAAATGAGACTTCATAATGAAGAAAAAAAGTGAATCAAATAGATTCATTACTAAATCTCAACTGCTAAGAAGGCATCAATTGAGGCGACAAAGGTCGCCTTTTTGTGTGCTGTAAAAGTTTATTCAAGATAGTGAAATCTTTATTCGTACATTTGTAGCAAGGTTGCATCGCATTGGGAAGGCTTTCGTGCTATAATATTAGTTAATAATATAAGTTAGTGCATCAAACATAACAAGGGAGGTAGAATATGAGGTTTAAAATGGAACAAGCAGGACAATTTGATTGGGTAGATTTTTATAAGGAATTTGCGTTTAAACTTGTGAGCTATAAAGAGAAAAGGGCAGAGCTTATCCAAAAGGTTAAGGCAATTTATCAAATGACGGGTATTTCAATGCCAACCTTGGACAAGGACAATAATATCATGGATATTGACCCTTTTACAATTTTTGGTCTATTCAATAAAGGGCTGAAAAATGAAAATCGGATTAAAATTTTGACTGCTATTGCAGAATTATTCGAATTATCCCATGACATTCCGACTTCATTCGACAGTATTCCCGTTCTCAATAAACAGAATGCGATCTACTACCTTTTTTATACAGATAGAGGGGATAGTGATATTGATGATTTGTGGGAGCTTTTTGTAGCTACATTGGCCTATTCTGAAAATTCAACATCTGAAAATAAGGATTATTTCTCACGTTATTTTGATAAAGTCATCAATAGAAAAAACAATGGCAATGCTAAAATTACGATGGGTTTATATTGGATTGCCTCCAATTCGTTTTTGAATATAGATGGACTAAACAAGGAGTATATTTACGAATCCGGGAAATTACCTCTGGAATTAGTCCATAAACTCCCAAGAATCCATTCGAAAATTTCTGCATCAGACTATTTTTCTATTGTTGAATCACTTAAAAACTATTTAGAAAGTCCACAATCTGAATTGAAAAACTTCAATGAATTGTCTTTTGCAGCGTGGAAGTATTCTGAACAAGTGAAAAAAGAAAAACAAGCAAAAAAGGAAGTTAGTGAGAGTTCAGCACCTAGATATGATCTACCATCTGAAGACACTAAAGAATCAGAAAAAGTGGATACTAGCTATACAAGGGAAGATTTTCTAAAAGAAGTTTTTGTGTCAGCAGATGATTATGATAGATTGGCAACGATTCTTCGTCTTAAGAAGAACATCATATTGGAGGGGGCTCCGGGTGTTGGAAAAACATTTACTGCTGATCGACTAGCTTACTCACTGATGGGTGAAAAAGCGATCGATAGGGTAAAGATGGTTCAGTTTCACCAAAGTTACTCTTACGAAGACTTTATTATGGGATTTAGACCTTCTGCCAGTGGTTTTGAACTAAGAAAAGGCCCCTTCTATCAATTTTGTAAACAGGCTGAGGGCGATGAAAGCAATGATTATTTCTTTATCATTGACGAAATTAATCGAGGAAATTTGAGCAAAATATTTGGTGAATTGTTCATGCTTATCGAAATGGATAAGCGAGGAAGAGATCTACAGCTTCTTTATTCGGATGAACAGTTTTCAATTCCGGAGAACTTATACATTATTGGTATGATGAATACTGCCGATCGTAGCTTAGCCATGCTAGATTTTGCCTTGAGACGAAGATTTGCATTTTTTGAGCTGAAACCAGGATTTAATTCGGATGGTTTTAAAGACTATCAATCAAACTTGCAGAATGATCAATTTGATACATTACTAAATACTGTGAAGAATCTAAATGAAATCATCGCTTCTGATGAAAGTTTAGGAGAGGGTTTTTGCATAGGCCATAGTTATTTTTGTAATATAAGGCCTGATAGTATCGACCAACAAGTTCTTTCGAGTATTGTAGAGTATGAGCTGATACCTCTTTTAAAGGAATATTGGTTTGATGAACCTAGCTTAATTAAAGAATGGAGTGGCAATCTAAGGAGTGCGATTAAGTGATACCGATAAAGAATGTTTATTACATGCTGACTTATGCTTTTAAGGTTCTTAAGGGGCAAGGATATCAGAAACTTGCCACAGAGGAGTTTCATCATACGGCTGATTTGATGAGTGCTGTCTTGGCCAAAGGAATTGCCATACAGCTTAAGAGAGGACTGGGAAAGGAATACCTTGCCCAAGTGGAAGAACTCTCTACACTAAGGGGGAAAATTGAGCTTACAGAATCAATCAAAAGTCAAAGTACCCTTGGGAAGAAAATATTTTGTACTTATGAAGAGTTTTCAGTAAATAATAGGATGAACCGTATTATAAAATCAACGGTCAATCTTCTGTTGAAAGCAGATATTTCCAAGGATAGGAAGAAAGAATTGCGGAAATTGATGGTTTTTTTCCGTGATGTTGAACCGATTGATTTGGGAACTGTTAACTGGAATCTGCAATACAATAGAAACAATCACTCTTATAGAATGATGATTGCCATTTGCTATTTAGTGGTGAAAGGTTTATTGCAAACGACATCAGATGGTAACATGAAGATGATGAGTTTCTTAGATGAACAACGAATGAACCGATTGTACGAAAAATTTATCCTTGAGTATTATAAAAAACATTACCCAGAATTGAATGCGAACGCAGCACAGATACCGTGGGCGCTAGACGACGGTAGCGGTGAGATGCTTCCGGTCATGCAAAGTGATATTCAGCTTCAAAAAGAGAATGCCATCTTGATTATTGATGCGAAATATTATAAAAGTACAACACAGATGAATTTTAGAAAGTACTCTCTTCACTCAAATAATCTGTATCAGATTTTTACCTATGTCAAAAATAGAGAATATCAAAGTCAAGAAAATGGTAGCAGAGTATCGGGCATGTTGCTGTACGCAAAGACAGATGAAGTGCTTCAACCAGACAATGTTTATCAAATGCACGGCAACCAAATCAGTGTTCGAACTTTGGACTTAAATCTTCCCTTTAAAGAAATAGGGGATCAATTGGATACCATTGTTTTTTCACATTTTGGAAATGTAAAAAAAATTCGATAAAATAGTGTGGAGCATGAACAAACTTGCTTTTAAGAGATTTGACAAATTGGATAATCTATGCTTCCTCCCCCCACTCCGCAGAAAACACTTGTTTTCTCAAGTTATTTGAACTATAATAAGGTGTTATTGAGGCTTTCTATCGGAAAAGTAGGATAAATAAGGTTGTTTTAAGGGATATGAAATTGACTGTTGAGGATAAGGACATTTGTCAATCTCATAGGAAAGGAAGAAGTATATGGCAATGATAGAAGTGGAACATCTTCAGAAAAATTTTGTGAAGACAGTTAAGGAACCTGGTTTGAAGGGAGCTTTGCGCTCCTTTATTCACCCTGAGAAGCAGACCTTTGAAGCGGTCAAGGATTTGACTTTTGAGGTTCCAAAAGGGCAGATTTTAGGATTTATCGGGGCAAATGGTGCAGGGAAGTCGACCACCATTAAAATGCTGACAGGGATTTTAAAGTCGACATCGGGCTATTGTCGGATCAATGGCAAGATTCCTCAGGACAATCGCCAAGATTATGTCAAGGATATTGGAGTAGTCTTCGGACAACGAACCCAGCTATGGTGGGATTTGGCTTTGCAAGAGACCTACACGGTCTTGAAAGAGATCTACGATGTACCAGACTCGCTCTTTCATAAGCGCATGGACTTTTTGAATGAAGTCTTGGATTTGAAGGAATTTATCAAGGATCCCGTGCGGACTCTTTCACTTGGCCAACGGATGCGGGCGGACATTGCGGCTTCCTTGCTCCACAATCCTAAGGTTCTCTTTTTAGATGAGCCGACCATTGGCTTGGATGTGTCGGTCAAGGATAATATTCGTCGGGCCATTACCCAAATCAATCAGGAGGAAGAGACCACTATTCTCTTGACCACTCACGACTTGAGCGACATTGAGCAACTTTGTGATCGGATTTTTATGATTGATAAGGGGCAAGAGATTTTTGATGGAACGGTGAGTCAGCTCAAGGAGACCTTTGGCAAGATGAAGACTCTTTCCTTTGAACTGGTACCAGGTCAAAGTCATCTCGTTTCTCACTATGAAGGCTTTTCGGATATGACCATTGATAGACAAGGAAACAGCCTCAATATTGAATTCGATAGTTCTCGCTATCAGTCTGCTGATATCATCAAGCAAACCCTGTCTGATTTTGAGATCCGCGATTTGAAGATGGTGGATACGGATATTGAGGATATTATTCGTCGCTTCTACCGAAAGGAGCTCTAAGATGGTCAAATTGTGGAGACGTTATAAACCCTTTATCAATGCAGGGATTCAGGAGTTGATTACCTATCGAGTCAACTTCATTCTTTATCGAATTGGCGATGTCATGGGGGCTTTTGTTGCTTTCTATCTTTGGAAGGCAGTCTTTGATTCCTCGCAAGAGTCTTTGATTCAGGGCTTCAGTATGGCGGATATCACCCTCTACATCATCATGAGTTTTGTGACCAATCTTTTGACCAGGTCGGATAGCTCCTTTATGATCGGGGAGGAGGTCAAGGATGGTTCCATTATCATGCGTTTGTTGAGACCAGTTCATTTTGCGGCATCTTATCTTTTCACAGAACTGGGTTCTAAGTGGTTGATTTTTGTCAGTGTAGGACTTCCTTTCTTGAGTGTGATTGTCTTGATGAAAATCTTATCTGGGCAAGGGGTTATAGAAGTACTGGGATTAACCATCCTTTATCTTTTTAGCTTAACGCTCGCCTATCTGATCAACTTTTTCTTTAATATCTGCTTTGGATTTTCAGCCTTTGTGTTTAAAAATCTTTGGGGTTCCAATCTACTCAAGACGTCAATAGTTGCCTTTATGTCTGGAAGTTTGATTCCCTTGGCTTTCTTTCCAAAGATTGTTTCAGATATTCTGTCCTTTTTGCCTTTTTCATCCTTGATTTATACTCCGGTCATGATCATTGTTGGGAAATACGATGCCAGTCAGATTCTTCAGGCGCTCGTTTTGCAGTTTTTCTGGCTCATAGTGATGGTAGGCTTGTCTCAGTTGATTTGGAAACGAGTCCAGTCATTTATCACCATTCAGGGAGGTTAGTATGAAAAAATATCAACGCATGCATCTGATTTTTATCAGACAATACATCAAGCAAATCATGGAATACAAGGTCGATTTTGTAGTTGGTGTGCTGGGAGTCTTTCTGACCCAAGGCTTGAATCTCTTGTTTCTCAACGTGCTCTTTCAACACATTCCCTCGCTAGAAGGCTGGACCTTTCAAGAGATTGCCTTTATCTATGGTTTTTCCTTGATTCCCAAGGGACTGGACCATCTCTTTTTTGACAATCTCTGGGCACTGGGGCAACGCTTGGTGCGAAAAGGAGAGTTTGATAAATATCTGACTCGTCCTATCAATCCTCTCTTTCACATCCTAGTCGAGACCTTTCAGATTGATGCCCTGGGCGAACTATTGGTCGGTGGAATTTTACTAGCGACAACAGTATCAAGCATTGCTTGGACTCTTCCAAAATTCCTGCTTTTCCTAGTCTGTATTCCCTTTGCGACCTTGATTTATACTTCCTTGAAAATCGCGACTGCCAGTATCGCTTTTTGGACTAAGCAGTCAGGCGCCATGATCTACATTTTTTATATGTTTAATGACTTTGCCAAGTATCCGATTGCCATTTACAATTCCCTTCTTCGTTGGTTGATTAGCTTTATCATCCCCTTTGCCTTTACAGCCTACTATCCTGCCAGCTATTTCTTGCAGGATAAGGATGTCTTCTTTAATATCGGTGGTTTGATTCTGATTTCCCTTGTCTTCTTTATGATTTCTTTGAAACTATGGGGCAGAGGCTTGGATGCCTACGAAAGTGCGGGTTCCTAAAAGGAAGAATCTCAAAGCCTTGTCTCAGGACAGGCTTTTTTTAATGGAGATGGGTTCTGTTTAAAATCCATATCTTCGGCTTATAAAAATATAAATACAAACGGTTGTTTATATTCTGTGGTATAATATATTTTAATAAGCACTTGTTTTGATACCAATCTAGAGATGATTTATAGTTAATTATTCTAGAAATTTTTGCTTAGATTTTTTTAAATAGTTATAAAAGTTCATGGATAATAACGGATGAAGTCTCGCAAGCTTGGCTGAATATAAATCAAAAAGGAGAAAATTATGAATAAGAAAGAATGGGTAAAACAATTTGAGGAGGCGAATGGTCGCAAGCCGACGGAATCAGAATTAGTAGACGCGCATTCAACTAAAAAGTTTGCGAGAGGAGCTAGAAACATCAAAATCTATTTTGGGATAGTCATAGGTATTTTGGTTGCTCTAATCCTAGTAAGTATTTTCTCATATTCTCTGATTGGAAAGAAAGAGCCAAATCAAGCATCGTCTTCAGTTTCAACTACAGAGACAACAAGTCAAGCGTCTACAAGCCAAGGAAAAACAGATGAGACTGATAAGGATAAACAAGAGGAAATTCAAAAACTCAAGGATCAACTGATTGCTTTAGATACCAAAATTACTGAAGCAGAAGCACTTGTTAGCAAGTTGAAGAAAGAAACTACCGTTCCAAAACTAGATATTGAAGCAATCAAGAACAATGATTTGTCTAGTTTAGAAGGTACTTGGCGTAGTCAATCTGGTAATGAATACATTATTAATGATTCTGGAGAAGTACGTGCGACTTGGTTTACAAATGATCAAAAGTACGAATCTGTAGTTGGATTAAAGGTATCAAAAGGACAAGATAGTCGTAACCCTGAGACAGCGTCTATCAGTGCATGGGTAAAAGATTCTGTTGCTGGAGGATTTGTAGTAGTAGCTGTGCCAAGTGGAGTTGTTATGCAACCTGGGGATGATGGGAAGATTACGGATAAAAGCAATCATGCTGAGGAAAGACTTTTTTCTGGACAACAATATGAAGCGATGTTAATGAAACCAGAAAAGGTTTATTATCGTGTGAAACCAGATACCAGTAAACTTGAGGAAGAAGAAAAGAACTTAGCTCAACTACAAGCAGATCGTGAAGCAATCAAATCTTCTCTAGAGTCAAAGGAAAAGAAAAGCTAGATTGTATTTGTTCAAAAATACTGTTACAATCGGTAAAATCAAGAAGTCCATTAGGGCTTCTTTTTATTTTATCACTACTATTCAACCACTTAGATAGAGATATTGACCAGATAGGCAAAAGGGCTTGTTCTTGAAAAATTCCTCTGCTATAATGATTCATGTAAGGGACATGAGGGGCCAGTATCAGACAACTCAAGAACCCAAAAAAGAAAATGGAGACAAAAAATGAAAAAATTATTGGGACTTGTATTTTTAGTAGCAGCAGCGCTAGTATTGTATTTTGGTTTAGTTGGATGGCCAAGTTTGGATGTTAACATCTGGGCACTCTTTCCAGTAGGTCTATTTCTATTTTTCACTCTTGAAAATCTAGTCAAAAAAGATTATAAGGCCAGTCTCATGAGCTTGATTATTGCCTTTATCATCGCCAATGCCATTCTTGATATTTTGCCAATTTCAAGTGGTTTGGTAATTGGTGCCGGTGTGCTAGCTTGTGTAGGACTCAGCTACCTCTTTCCTGATAAAGATAAAAAAGAAGACAAATAGAAAAGTCTCGAGATTTCTCGAGACTTTATTGTTATTTACCAGCGTAATATTTTTGGATGCCTTTCACAATACCTGCGACTAGTCTATCTTGGTATTGATCATCACGAATACGTTGATTCTCAGTGAAATTATCCAGATAACCAAGTTCAAGGAGGACGGCTGGTTTAGCTGTTTCACGTAGTACGGCAAAGCTGCTTTCCAATAAGCCAGCATCCTTGGCTCCTGTTTCTGCTAGAAGAGAGGAGTGGATAGCAGCAGCAAGGCGTTTGCTTTCACTCATACGATCAGGGTGATTGTGCCAGTATTTATTAATCTTGCTTGGATAATCAGGTTCATCACTATAGGAGTAGGTTTGAATACCGCTCGCTTTTGAGTGAATGTTTCCAGTAGCATTGAAATGGATACTGATAAAGATATCAGAGTTGGTTTTATTTACCATTCTTGAACGCTCAGTCTTGAAATCAACATCGATATCACTGTCACGTGATGTGAGGACAGTATAACCTAATTCTTCTAGTTTCTTACGCAGTTTGCGATAGACTTGCATGTTGAGATCTTTTTCAGCTACATTGTAGTAAAAGGCGCCGGAATCTCGACCGCCATGTCCGGGATCTAGGAAGATGGTGTTACTGTATTGACCTTTTACAAATCCACCCTCAGTTGAAACTTCAGAAATCCATTGGCCGTATTTTTGGAACAAATGTTCCTTTCCATCTATCTTGTAGGTCCCTGATACATAATGTCCGCTATCGTCCAAATAGTAACGAGCCTTGTAATAGTCGTCGTAAATCCACTCATTCTTGGCCATATAGCCACCAGACTTGAGATAGTAGGCTCCAATCCATTCACGAGCCGCGTAGGTCCCATTCGCTTTTAGATAGAACCAACTGTTGTAGGCCTTATCAAAGATCCACTCTTTTTCCGCCATGGCTCCACTAGATTTGAGGTAGTAACTTCCTTTCCATTTGTTGGAAAGCATGACTCCATTTTGTTCAAAAGCATACCAAGTTCCCTTGATTTTCTCCCATTTGTCTTGGCCATATTTCCCATATTCATTAGCGTAATACCAATTTTGATCAATTTTCACCCAAGAGTTTTCCGCCATAGCCCCGCTACTGCCGAGAAGGTAAGCACCAACGGTCGTTTTGCTGAGCATCACGCCATTTTTGTCAAAATAGTACCAAGAACCGTTGATTTTTTCCCATTTGTCTTGCGAGATTCTACCAGATGGTGTGACATAATACCAATTTTGGTCAACCTTCACCCAGCCACTATCCGCCATAGCTCCACTTTTAGTGAGAAGGTAGCCATCAACGATTGTCTGACTAAGCATGACGCCATCTTTGTCGAAGTAGTACCAGACTCCTCCGATTTTTTCCCATTTTTGCTGGATGATTTTTCCAGACTCACTGGCGTAGTACCAATTTCCGTCAATCTTTACCCAACTATTTTCTACCATGACCCCGTCTTTATTGAGAACATAGCCATCAAAGATAGTATCACTGAGTCGATTTCCCTCTTGGTCAAAATAGTACCACTTATCTTGAATTTTTTTCCATTTGAGGACAGGCTGATTGTTTTCATAGAAACGCCACTGCTTGTTTTCTTCCTGCCATCCTTCTTTTTTAGGGGCTTCTTCTTTTGTCCTGTCTTTTGGAAGTGTTGCAACTTCGTCTTCGGTTTTAGTTGAAAGATCTTTCTTATCTTCCTTAGAGCTGCTTTGTTCGGTGGTAACAGGAGGATTAGCATTGCTTTCCTCTGCGTAGATAGGTGCTTGTGCGATTCCTGCTATTGACAAGATCAGAGCGCTGGTAAGTAGTATCTTTTTCACTTTCTATTTCCTAACTTTTTCTATTTCACTTTTTTCTTTTTCCAATTTATCAACTATCAAACTGAACTTCTTCTAGTAGATACTCGATAAAGCGTTCGCCCATTTTGGATAGGCTGGTTTTTTCATGTTGGATATAGACTAGTTCAATAGGATCGTCTATGTCCAGTGGAATGGAAACGATATTGTCTCCGTTGAGGTTGCTATTCAAAATCCCTGTCGCAATGGTATAACCATCCAAACCAATCAAGAGATTAAAGAGGGTGGCACGGTCGCTGACCACGATGGATTTCTTGTGGTATTCCTGCGAGAGAATCTCTTCAGAGAAGTAGAAGGAGTTGTGAGTCCCTTGGTCATAACTAAGGTAAGGGAAGTTCTCCAAGTCTTCTAGTTTTACCTTATCTTTCTTTGCCAGAGGATTGGTCTTGCTGACAAAGATATGGGGCTGGGCTGTGAAGAGATGGTGGGCCAAGAGGTGGTTGTCATCCAGCATTTTCGTTAAAACATCACGGTTGTAGCTGTTTAAGAAGAGGACACCGACCTCACTACGGAAGTTCTTAACGTCGTCGATAATCTCCCAAGTCCGAGTTTCACGAAGGAAAAGCTCATATTTTTCCATATCACTTTTCTTAAGTAGCGATACAAAGGCGTTGACCACAAAGGCGTAGTGTTGAGACGAAACGCTAAAGAGTTCGCGGTGGGCGACAGGGTTTTTATAGCGTTCCTCGAGAAGCTGGGTTTGCTCGACAACCTGACGGGCATAGGAGAGAAACTCCATCCCATCACGGGTCAAGGTAATGCCCTTTGGATTGCGGATAAAGATTTCAATACCCATTTCATTTTCTAAGTCTCGAACGGCATTAGAGAGACTGGGTTGGGTGATGAAGAGTTGCTTGGCTGCTTCATTCATAGAGCCAGTCTCGACGATTTTGATAATATAGTGTAATTGTTGAATTCTCATGCTTTTATTGTACCACACTTGCGGAAGAATGGGCAAAGAAGACGAAGTAAATCGGGGAAAAGAGCCAGTCCAGTATTGAAAAAATGTCTAGAATCTGCTAAAATGAAAGCTATGAAAACATTCTATGATGTGCAGCAATTTCTCAAACAGTTTGGCATTATTGTCTATGTGGGGAAGCGCTTGTATGATATTGAACTGATGAAGCTCGAACTCTCTCGGATCTATGATGCAGGTCTGATGGACAAGCTAGACTATTTAGAGGCGGAAGCTGTTCTTCGTAGAGAGCACAAGATAGAATTAGACTACTTAGAGAAAAATGGAGATAAGAACTTATGACAATTTGGATTGTTTGGGGAATCGTACTAGCAATGGCGGTATGGATGGGGTATAACTACCTTCGTATTCGTAGTGCGGCTAAGATTGTAGACAATGCAGAATTTGAAGCCCTGATTCGGAAAGGGCAGTTGATCGATGTCCGTGATGCAGCAGAGTTTCACAGAAAACATATCCTCGGTGCGCGCAATATTCCTTCAAATCAGTTGAAGTCAAGCCTTGCAGCCCTTCGCAAGGATAAACCAGTCCTTCTCTATGAAAACCAACGCGGACAACGAGTGACTAATGCAGCCCTCTATCTGAAAAAGCAAGGTTTCTCTGAGATTTATATCCTATCCTATGGGTTGGATTCTTGGATTGGTAAGGTCAAGACTAGCTAACATTCTGAAAAAACTGTCGAATGATAGATAAAGCTAGCATTTTAAGGTATCATCATTTATATTAAACATAAGGAGACTTTATAAATGAATTCACAACAAAAGAAAAAACACTCACTTGTTTTAGGTATCCTATCTATTGTGCTCGGTTTGTTATCTCCAATTGTGGGTCTGGTTTTGGGGATCGTAGGATTGGTCTTGGCTATTTCGTATCAAAAAGAGTCACAATTAGACTATAAAACAGAAAAAATTCTCAATATCGTAGGACTTGTGGTTTCTGTACTTAATTGGATTCTAGCTATCGCGATATTTTTTAGATAAGTAAAAATAAAAAAAGCTTTAAACCATAAAGCTTTTTTTGTTTTATCGACTTTTTTCTAAGTGTTTTTTAATCATCTCTAATTCTTCCTGGCTCAGGGGAAGGTTTACATACTGCAAAATTTATTATACAATAGATAAAATTGCTTTGTAAGGTATAATTAATTTGATTAAATTTTAAGGAGTTTTTAGAAAATGCAAGAAAAGAATAAAACCTCACGTAATATAGGTATCCTATCAATCGTAAGTAGTCTTTTGATTCCAGTGGTAGGTATTGTTTTAGGAGTTCTTGCTATAATAGAAGCTAACTCACGTCAAAAAGAATCTGGACTTGATTATAAAACAGAAAGAATTCTAGCGATTGTAGGAATTGTTCTTTCTGCTCTTAATTGGATTATTGGAATTATCTTGCATATGAGTTAAAGAAGATTAAAAAAAAGCTTCAAACCTAAAGCTTTTTTTGTTTTATCCACTTTTCTCTAAGTATTTTTTAATCATCTCTAATTCTTCTAGATTCAAGGGACGGAATTGACCTTCAGCTAGGTCAGGATCTAATGTAAAATCACCGAATTGCACTCGTTTGAGAGAAGTCACCTTGACACCAACTGAGAGGAACATTTTCTTAATCTGATGAAATTTCCCTTCTGAAATGGTGATGGAGGCATGGCTCTCTGTTGGGCTTGCAGATAGAATTTCTAGTTTGGCTGGTTTGCAGAGTGTTCCATCTAAAAAGACGATTCCATCTTTGAACTTTTGGATATGGTCGGATGAGAGCGGTCCATTAACCTCGACTTGGTAAGTTTTATCTACATGATATTGAGGATGGAGGAGTTGAAACCCCAGTGGACCGTTATCAGTTATAAGCAGTAGTCCAGTGGTATCTCTATCTAGTCTACCGACTGCATAGAGATGCTTCGACTGGAGATGCTGAGGAAGCAGGTCCATTACGGTTGGAAGTTTCTTATCCTTGCTAGCTGTAACGACTCCGTTGGGCTTATGAAGCATGAGGTAGTTGTGCTCGTATCCTTGAATCTGCCGTCCTTGAAAAACTAATTTCTGTAATCCAGTGTCGACATTTTGAGCGAGGGAGCTGGCTGGACAATCGTCCACTAGGATTTCTTTTTTTAGAATTGCCTGTTTCATAGCCTTGCGACTGACCTTTTCTTGAGCTAATAATCTATCTAAACGCATACTAGCTTATCTTATCATAAGTCTCTGACTTTGAAAAGAGTTGCCTTGCCTAGAAAAGCAGAGTGAAAACATTTACACTTAGCTGAACTGTGATTTTTGAATAAGACTGTGGTATAATTGTTCAGTTAGAAATAAAAATTTAAATATTAGAGGAAATCATGACAAAATTAAGAGAAGATATCCGTAACATTGCGATTATCGCCCACGTTGACCATGGGAAAACAACCCTCGTTGACGAATTATTGAAACAATCTGAAACTCTTGACGCTCGTACTGAGTTGGCAGAGCGTGCGATGGACTCAAACGATATCGAAAAAGAGCGTGGAATTACCATTCTTGCTAAAAATACAGCTGTTGCTTACAACGGAACTCGCATCAACATCATGGACACACCTGGACACGCGGACTTCGGTGGAGAAGTTGAGCGTATCATGAAAATGGTTGACGGTGTTGTCTTGGTCGTAGATGCCTACGAAGGAACCATGCCACAAACTCGTTTCGTATTGAAAAAAGCCTTGGAACAAGACCTTGTCCCAATCGTGGTTGTCAACAAAATCGACAAACCATCAGCTCGTCCAGCAGAAGTAGTAGACGAAGTCTTGGAACTCTTCATCGAGCTTGGTGCAGATGATGACCAGCTTGATTTCCCAGTTGTGTATGCTTCAGCTATCAACGGAACATCTTCCTTGTCTGATGATCCAGCTGATCAAGAAAAAACGATGGCACCAATCTTCGATACCATCATCGACCATATCCCAGCTCCAGTAGACAACTCAGATGAGCCTTTGCAGTTCCAAGTGTCTCTTTTGGACTATAATGACTTCGTTGGGCGTATCGGTATCGGTCGTGTCTTCCGTGGTACAGTTAAGGTTGGGGACCAAGTTACCCTTTCTAAACTAGATGGTACAACCAAAAACTTCCGTGTTACTAAACTCTTCGGTTTCTTTGGTTTGGAACGTCGTGAAATTCAAGAAGCCAAAGCTGGTGACTTGATTGCCGTTTCTGGTATGGAAGACATCTTTGTCGGTGAAACCATTACTCCGACAGATGCCATTGAACCACTTCCAATCCTTCACATCGATGAACCAACGCTTCAAATGACCTTTTTGGTAAACAACTCACCATTTGCAGGTCGTGAAGGGAAATGGGTAACTTCTCGTAAGGTGGAAGAACGCTTGCAGGCAGAATTGCAAACAGACGTTTCTCTTCGTGTCGAGCCTACAGACTCACCAGATAAATGGACTGTTTCAGGACGTGGAGAATTGCACTTGTCAATCCTTATCGAAACCATGCGTCGTGAGGGTTATGAACTTCAAGTATCTCGTCCAGAAGTTATCGTAAAAGAAATCGACGGTGTCAAATGTGAGCCGTTTGAGCGCGTGCAAATCGACACTCCAGAAGAATACCAAGGATCTGTTATCCAAAGTCTTTCTGAACGTAAGGGTGAAATGTTGGATATGATTTCAACTGGTAACGGTCAAACTCGTTTGGTCTTCCTTGTTCCTGCCCGTGGTTTGATTGGGTACTCAACTGAGTTCTTATCAATGACTCGTGGTTACGGTATCATGAACCATACCTTCGACCAATACTTGCCATTGATTCCAGGGGAAATTGGTGGACGTCACCGTGGTGCCCTTGTTTCTATCGATGCTGGTAAGGCTACAACTTACTCAATCATGTCTATCGAAGAACGTGGAACTATCTTTGTCAACCCAGGTACTGAGGTTTACGAAGGAATGATTATCGGTGAAAATTCTCGTGAAAATGACTTGACAGTTAATATCACTAAGGCTAAACAAATGACCAACGTTCGTTCTGCTACCAAGGACCAAACAGCTGTAATCAAGACGCCTCGTATCTTGACCCTTGAAGAGTCTCTTGAGTTCTTGAACGACGATGAGTATATGGAAGTAACGCCTGAATCTATCCGTTTGCGTAAGCAAATCCTCAATAAGGCAGAGCGTGAGAAAGCCAACAAAAAGAAAAAATCAGCTGAGTAACAGCTAGAAAGAGATAAAGATGGTCTATTTAATCATAGGGATACTCTTATTACTACTCTATGTATTTGCGACACCCCAAAGTATCAAAGGAACAGTCAACATTGTTATCTTGGTCTTTGTAACTGTTGCACTCTTGATTTTGTTGATGTTGTCCATCTTGCAAATCTTCCAATTACCGACAGAATTCTTTATCACAATCGCCATGCTGGCCCTAGCCTATTTTAGTTTGAGAGACATTACGCTCATGCCTGTAAAAAAGGGTAAAAGAAGATGATAGAAGAGACTGGAAATGACTCAGTTTGAGGAGAAAAATTAGTAAATTTTTCCCTGATAAAACGCATAATATCAAGGTTTTTGAATGCCTGATATTATGCGTTTTTATGATTTTAAAAACTTTTTGAACAACCTATTAGAAAGTGGATACTCTTACAATTATTTTGGAAATAATGTAGCTTCTGATTTAATGTATATCTTCTTAAGACAGCTATTGTTTCAACCTTTTTAGGAATAGCTTTGTTTTAGACATAAAGAAAAAGATTGGAGAAATCGTCCAAAATGAACTTTTTCTTCAATCTGGAGGTTCACACCTCTTTTTCTTATTTCTTTTTCCGATTTAGTACGGCATTGAGTACAATGGCAAGTAGGCTTGCTACGACAATTCCATTTGAGAAGAACATTTGGAAGGCTGTTGGCATGCTGACAAAGAGATTACTGTTATTTAGACCTACACCAGCTGCGATTGATACAGCTGCGATAAGGAAGTTGTGTTCATTGTTAGCAAAGTCAACGCGAGCTAGGATTTGCATCCCTTGAATGGATACAAAACCAAACATCACCAGCATGGCACCACCAAGGACAGGACTCGGAATGATTTGGGCAAGGGCACCAAACTTAGGTAGGAGTCCAAGGAGGACTAGGAAACCAGCTGCATAATAGATTGGCAGGCGAGTCTTGATACCAGACAATTTGACCAAGCCAACGTTTTGTGAAAATCCTGTGTAAGGGAAGGTGTTAAAGATTCCTCCGAGAAGCACGGCCAAACCTTCTGCGCGGTAACCGTTGCGAAGGCGCGTGCTGTCGATTGGATCCTTTGTGATATCAGACAAGGCCAGGTAAACACCAGTTGACTCCACCATGGACACCGTTGCGATGATACACATCATGACAATAGAGGAGATTTCAAAGGTTGGCATCCCAAAGTAGAGGGGAGTTGGGACATGGACTAGTGGTGCTGCCGCAACAGGGGAGAAATCAACCAAGCCCATGGTAGCAGCAATGGCAGTTCCAACAACCAGACCAATCAAAATAGAGATAGACTTGATAAAGCCTTTGGTAAAGATGTTGATCAAGAGGATAATCAAAACAGTGATAGCTGCAAGTAAGAGACTCTGACCAGTTGGCTCTGGAACGTTATTTCCCATATTTCCGATAGCGACAGGAATCAAAGTTAGTCCGATGGTCGTAATAACAGATCCTGTTACGATAGATGGGAAGAGATTGGCCACTTTTGAGAAGATGCCTGAAACCAGCACGACATAAATCCCTGAAACGATAAGAGCACCAAACATAGCCCCACTACCGTGACTCTGACCAATCATAATCAAGGGAGCAACGGATTGGAAAGCAACTCCAAGAACGACTGGTAGTCCAACACCAAAGTATTTGTTGAGTTGGAGTTGAAGGAAAGTAGCTACCCCACACATGAAGATATCTGTGGAGATTAGGTAGGTCAACTGTTCAGCTGAATAGCCAAGAGCTGTCGCAATCATAATAGGAACCAGGATAGAACCTGAGTACATGGCTAGTAAGTGCTGAAGCCCTAGCACCGCAGCCTGCGAGTGTTTTTCTTGTTTTTGCATTAGAGATCTGCCTCCTTAAATACGACCTGACCGTTTTCAAAACGTTCCAAACGAGCGAGTGATAGGACTGGATAGCCTGCTTTTTCAAGCAAATCACGACCATCTTGGAAGGATTTTTCAATCACGATACCGATAGCTTCGACTTTTGCTCCGGCCTGTTCGATGATTTGGATCAATCCTTTGGCAGCTTGTCCATTGGCTAGGAAATCATCGATAATCAAAACCTTGTCATCAGGTGAGAGGAATTTTCCAGCGATGGAAACCGTGCTCGTCACCTGCTTGGTAAAGGAGTAAACCTCAGCAGTTAAGATGCCTTCGTTCATGGTGATGTTTTTAGCTTTCTTTGCGAAAATCATAGGGACATCTAAGGCTTCAGCTGTAAAAACGGCTGGGGCAATGCCTGACGCTTCAATGGTTACGACCTTGGTAATGCCAGAAGATGCGAATTTTTTCGCAAAAACTTTACCAATCTCCCGCATCAAACGGTAGTCAACTTGATGGGTTAAAAAGGAATCTACCTTGAGAATGTTGTCACCCAAGATATGCCCATCCTGAAGGATGCGCTCTTCTAATAATTTCATAAGACCTCCTAAAGTCTAAAAGATGCTTCATTTGTTTGTTTAGAGTTTCTAGCAAGAAATAGAAAAAGAACCTACTTAATCCCCTAAGTAAGTCCCCAAAATAGGCATGGCCAAAACCATACCTTCAGCTGACATACTCATTGTTAGGTGTTCCGGCACCTTGTAGAAACGTCGTGCCGATTCACGACATAAACAAGTAAAATGATATTCAATTTTAAATAGGCTATTGCCAATGTTTCTATTTTACACTAAATAGCTTTAGAAATCAAATGTTTTGTTAGTATTTTAATGAAAAAAACGAACAAAAAAGAAACCTACAACGAGATACAGTATTGTAGGGTTCTATTATTCTATTCGCTAAATCTTAAAAAATAGCCATCTGGATCCAAAACGGCAAATTCATGAGGATAGATATAGTGATCCCCAACTCGAAATTCTCTTTTGGTCAGCGGACGATGGATAGGATAGTCAGCTTCCAGCAGTTTTTGGTGGAGCTGAGGGACATCTTCAATGCCAAAGGAAATATTGACACCGCGCCCGAAAGGATAGGTCAGTTGGGCTAATTCTTCTGCGCTGCCTTCTTCTAACATAAGCTGGCAGTCTTCAAGCGAGAGGAAGAGAAATTTCTCCTCTGGACGCTCGTATTCGACAGAAAATCCCAGCAAGTCGCAGTAGAAGTGGCGTGACTTTTCGAGGTCAGATACTACAAATTCAGGAATGACAGCTTGATAGTCCATTAGCTTTCTCCTTAGAGGTCAATTTCCAATACAATTGGCGTATGATCTTGACGCGCGCCTGAGTTAATCATGTCAGACTTGGTCACCTTGTCAGCCACGCGGTTGCTGGTCAGCCAGTAGTCGATTCTCCAGCCTGTATTGTTGATTTTAGAAGTCTTGCTGCGTTGCGCCCACCAAGTGTAACGTTCAGGCACATCGCCGTGAACATGACGGAAGGTGTCTGTAAATCCAGTTGCCAAGAGGTTGGTAAATCCAGCACGTTCTTCGTCTGTAAATCCAGGTGAACGGCGGTTGCTGGCAGGGTTTGCAAGGTCGATTTCCTTGTGGGCTACATTGTAGTCACCCGTCGCAAGGACTGGTTTTTCTTTGTCTAGTTCAGCCAAGTACTCAGCATATTTCACATCCCATACTTGACGCTCTTCCAAGCGTTTCAAACCATCGCCAGCGTTTGGAGTGTAAACTTGCGTTACGAAAAATGCATCAAATTCCAAGGTGATGATACGACCCTCCAAGTCCATGGTAGACGGGGCACCAATCTCTGGGAAGCTGATAGTCGGTGTGAGTTCTGTTTTATAGAGGAACATGGTTCCAGCATAGCCTTTGCGGGCAGGTTCTTGGGAAGAACGCCACGTGTTTTCGTAGTCTGGGAAGAGCTCCTCTAAAATTTCCAGGTGTTTTTTAGTAGGACCTTTGGCAGATAGTTTGGTTTCTTGGATAGCGATAATATCGGCATTTTCAGCGACCAAAGTTTGGAGAACTTCCTGTGACAGTTTAGCACGAGCTGAGTCACTAGTTAGGGCTGCGTTGAGGGAATCAATATTCCATGAGATGAGTTTCATAAAGTTACCTTTTTCATTCAGATTATAGATTTTATTATACCAAAAAAAGGTCTATTTCCCCAACGTATGGCTTGAAAAATCACTCTCTTTCGTTTATAATTAAGAATGATTTTATGAAAGGGAGTGAAAATAAATGAAATTTTACTCATATGACTATGTACTTAGCCAAATCAGTCAGCAAAATGGCATCATGATTGGCTTTGGAATTGTTCTCCTAGCTATCACAGGATTTTTTGCTTTTAAAGCCTATCGAGATAAAAAGGGGACTAAGTTTCGGGAATTGGTCATGATTTTGGCCTTGACCTTGGTGGCCATGCTTTTGGTGACAATCTCAAAATACCAGACCAATCAAGCCTCTAACAACCAATTTCAAACTTCACTTCATTTCATAGAGGTTGTTTCCAAAGACTTGGGAGTGGATAAATCAGAAGTTTATGTCAATACTTCTGCAGCCACTGATGGAGCACTTATCAAGGTAGGTTCAAATTTCTATCGTGCCATGAACGGGAGCCAACCAGACAAGTATCTTTTAGAGAAATTAGAATTGCATCAAACAGACGCTATTGAATTGGTGGAGGTAAACAAATGACACTCAATTATATGGAAATTTTAATCAAACTGGCCTTGGGTCTTTTCTCTCTTGTTTTTGTTATTAATGTGACAGGAAAGGGGAATCTAGCACCTAACTCTGCTACAGACCAAATTCAGAACTATGTTCTTGGTGGTATCATCGGTGGGGTGATTTACAATAGTTCAATCAGCATTCTGCAGTACGCAGTGATTTTGATGATGTGGACGATTTTGGTCTTGACCCTCAAGTGGCTCAATAACAATGTTCGTTTTGTCAAACGCTTGATTGATGGAAAACCAACTCTCCTTATCAAAAATGGGCAGATTGACCCAGAAGCCTGTCGTTCAGTTGGTTTGTCTGCAGCAGAAGTTGCTCTCAAACTTCGTAGCCAAGGGATTTTCCAGATGAAACAGGTCAAATGCGCTGTGCAGGAGCAAAATGGCCAACTCATCGTGGTCCAAATGGGAGATGAAAATCCTAAGTATCCAGTTGTGACTGACGGTGTGATTCAAGTTGATGTTTTGGAATCGATTGGTCGTAGCGAAGAGTGGTTGCTTGATAACCTCAACAAGCAAGGACATGACAATGTAGCCAATATCTTTATCGCTGAGTATGACAAGGGTGCCGTCACAGTCGTAACCTATGAATAAGAAAAACCTGGGGTCTTGGCCTCAGGTTTCCATTTGCAATCAGAAAGGGATTTTATGTCCATTATTCGAAAACTCTGGTGGTTTTTCAAACTCGAAAAACGCCGTTATCTAGTCGGAATTGTGGCCCTAGTCTTGGTTTCCGTCCTCAATCTCATCCCTCCCATGGTTATGGGGCGAGTCATTGATGCCATCACTTCGGGACAATTAAGTCAGCAGGACCTGCTTTTGAACCTCCTTTATCTGCTTCTTGCAGCTTTGGGTATGTACTATCTGCGCTATGTTTGGCGCATGTATATTCTTGGGACTTCCTATCGTCTGGGGCAGATTATGCGGTCTCGCTTGTTTGAGCACTTTACCAAGATGTCGCCAGCCTTTTATCAGACCTATCGGACGGGGGACCTGATGGCGCACGCAACCAATGATATCAATGCCTTGACTCGTCTAGCAGGAGGCGGTGTTATGTCTGCGGTGGATGCCTCTATTACGGCTTTAGTGACTTTGCTGACCATGCTCTTTAGCATTTCCTGGCAGATGACGCTAGTTGCCATTCTCCCCCTGCCTTTCATGGCTTATGCGACCAGTCGTCTAGGGAGAAAGACTCACAAGGCTTTTGGCGAATCGCAGGCTGCATTTTCTGAACTCAATAACAAGGTGCAGGAGTCTGTATCAGGCATCAAAGTGACCAAGTCTTTCGGTTATCAGGGGGATGAGCTGGAGTCTTTTCAGGCAGTCAATGAATTAACCTTCCAAAAGAACCTGCAAACAATGAAATACGATAGCCTCTTTGATCCCATGGTTCTCTTGTTTGTTGGTTCCTCTTATGTGTTAACCCTTTTGGTCGGCTCTTTGATGGTTCAGAAGGGGCAAATCACGGTTGGAAATCTGGTCACCTTTATCAGCTACTTGGATATGCTGGTTTGGCCTCTTATGGCCATTGGCTTCCTCTTTAATATCACTCAGCGAGGGAAGGTGTCCTATCAGCGGATTGAGGATCTTTTGTCTCAGGAATCACCTGTACAAGACCCTGAGTTTCCTCTAGACAGTATTGAAAATGGGCGCTTGGAGTATGCCGTTGACAGCTTTGCCTTTGAAGATGAGGAGACACTAACGGATATTCACTTTAGTCTGGAAAAAGGGCAAACACTAGGATTGGTCGGGCAGACAGGTTCTGGGAAAACGTCCTTGATCAAACTTCTCCTACGTGAGTACGATGTGGATAAGGGAGCCATTTATCTAAACGGTCATGATATTCGGAATTATCGTCTGACAGACCTTCGCAGTCTCATGGGCTATGTCCCTCAAGACCAGTTCCTCTTTGCGGCCTCTATCCTAGACAATATCCGTTTTGGTAATCCTAATTTGTCGCTTTCAGCAGTCGAGGAAGCTACGAAGCTTGCCCAAGTTTATCAAGATATTGTAGCCATGCCTCAGGGATTTGATACCCTGATCGGAGAAAAGGGAGTCAGTCTCTCAGGTGGGCAAAAGCAACGTCTAGCTATGAGTCGGGCAATGATTCTAGACCCAGCTATCTTGATTTTAGATGATTCCTTGTCGGCCGTGGATGCCAAGACAGAGTATGCTATTATTGATAATTTAAAGGAAATGCGTAAGGACAAGACAACCATCATCACAGCCCATCGCCTCAGCGCAGTTGTCCATGCAGATCTGATCTTGGTCCTGCAGAATGGACAGATTATTGAACGGGGGACGCACGAAGACTTGCTAGCCATAGATGGCTGGTATTCCCAAACTTATCAGTCTCAGCAGTTGGAAATGAAAGGAGAAGAAGATGCAGAATAAGCAAGAACAATGGGCTGTATTGAAGCGCTTGATGTCCTATCTCAAACCATATGGTCTTTTAACCTTTTTAGCCCTGACCTTTCTCCTAGCAACTACGGTCATTAAAAGTGTGATTCCCCTTGTGGCTTCCCACTTTATCGACCAATACCTCATCAATCTCAACCAACTTGCTGTGACCGTTTTGCTGGTCTACTATGGTCTCTACATCCTGCAAACTCTGGTCCAGTATGTTGGCAATCTCCTCTTTGCGCGCGTGTCTTACAGTATTGTCAGAGACATTCGTCGGGATGCCTTTGCCAATATGGAGAAGCTGGGCATGTCTTATTTTGACAAGACTCCAGCTGGTTCGATCGTCTCTCGTTTGACAAATGATACTGAGACCATCAGTGATATGTTTTCAGGGATTTTGTCCAGTTTTATCTCAGCAGTTTTTATCTTTCTGACAACTCTTTATACCATGTTGGTTCTGGATTTTCGTTTAACTGCTTTGGTCTTGCTTTTTCTCCCCTTGATTTTTCTTTTGGTCAATCTCTATCGGAAAAAGTCAGTCAAGATCATCGAAAAAACTAGAAGTCTCTTATCAGATATCAATAGCAAGCTAGCAGAAAGTATCGAAGGAATCCGAATTATCCAAGCCTTTAATCAAGAGAAGCGACTGCAGGCAGAATTTGATGAAATCAACCAAGAACACTTGGTCTATGCCAACCGATCTGTGGCCTTGGATGCCCTCTTTTTGAGACCTGCTATGAGTTTGCTAAAACTTCTAGGCTACGCTGTTTTGATGGCCTATTTTGGCTACCGTGGACTTTATTTGGGAATAACAGCAGGAACCATGTATGCCTTTATCCAGTATATCAATCGCCTCTTTGACCCCTTGATTGAGGTGACGCAAAACTTTTCAACCCTTCAAACTTCTCTGGTTTCTGCAGGCCGTGTTTTTGCCTTGATTGATGAGACGACCTATGAGCCCCTTCAAAAAGATGGGCAGGCTAAAGTCAAAGAAGGCAATATTCGTTTTGAACATGTGTGCTTCTCATATGATGGCAAACACCCGATTCTGGATGATATTTCCTTTTCAGTTAAGAAGGGTGAAACCATTGCCTTTGTAGGTCATACAGGTTCGGGGAAATCATCTATTATCAATGTCCTCATGCGCTTTTATGAATTTCAGTCAGGGCGAGTTCTCTTGGATGATGTAGATATCAGGGACTACAGTCAGGAAGAACTGAGAAAAAATATCGGTCTAGTCTTGCAAGATCCCTTCCTCTATCATGGGACCATCAAGTCCAATATCGCTATGTACCAAGAGATTAGTGATGAGCAGGTAAAGGACGCAGCTACCTTTGTCGATGCGGATTCCTTTATTCAGAACCTTCCGCTGGGCTATGATGCTCCTGTTTCCGAGCGTGGTTCGAGCTTCTCTACTGGACAGCGCCAGCTTCTTGCCTTTGCCAGAACAGTCGCCAGTCAACCTAAAATCCTGATTTTGGATGAAGCGACAGCAAATATTGACTCGGAAACAGAAAGTCTGGTTCAAGCTTCTCTGGCAAAAATGAGACAGGGGCGGACGACCATTGCCATCGCTCATCGCCTTTCTACCATTCAAGACGCCAACTGTATCTACGTTTTGGACAAGGGGCGCATCATCGAGAGTGGAACCCATGAGGAACTCTTGACCTTGGGAGGAACCTATCACAAGATGTATAGCTTGCAGGCAGGTGCCCTATCATAAAGAAGAATTCTTCCAAATCACAGCTTTCTTGCACCGCCTTTTCTATTTTGTGGTATAATGAAAAATGTTGACAAATAGTATACTAAAAACAAAGGAGAAACAGCATGCTGAAATGGGAAGACCTACCCGTGGAAATGCAATCAAGCGAGGTTGAGTCTTACTACCAGCTTGTCTCTAAGAGGAAAGGTTCGCTGATTTTCAAGCGTTGCCTGGATTGGTTTTTGGCCGTAGTTTTGCTAATTTTGACCTCCCCAATCTTTCTTATCTTGAGCATTTGGATCAAGTTGGATAGCAAGGGGCCAGTTATTTATAAGCAAGAGCGCGTGACCCAGTACAACCGTCGGTTCAAGATTTGGAAATTCAGAACCATGGTAACGGATGCAGATAAAAAAGGAAGTCTGGTGACTTCTGCTAACGATAGCCGCATTACCAAAGTGGGAAATTTCATCCGCCGTGTTCGTTTGGATGAACTACCTCAACTAGTCAATGTCCTTAAAGGTGAAATGTCCTTTGTTGGGACACGACCTGAAGTGCCACGCTACACAGAGCAGTATAGTCCTGAAATGATGGCGACCTTGCTCTTACCCGCAGGGATTACCTCTCCAGCCAGCATCAACTACAAGGATGAGGACACTATCATCAGTCAAATGACGGAGAAAGGTCTGTCAGTTGACCAAGCCTATGTCGAACACGTCCTCCCTGAAAAGATGCGCTATAACCTTGCTTATCTTCGAGAATTTAGTTTTCTTGGAGACATCAAAATCATGTTTCAAACCGTGTTTGAAGTACTAAAATAAAGTAGTCATGAGAAAATGAGTACAGATAAAAGGAGCAAATCAATGCCAAATTACAATATTCCATTTTCACCACCCGATATTACGGAAGCTGAAATTGCTGAAGTAGCGGACACCCTTCGTTCTGGTTGGATCACGACAGGTCCTAAGACAAAAGAACTAGAGCGTCGCTTGTCCCAATACACACAGACGCCTAAGACTGTCTGCCTAAACTCTGCAACTGCCGCTCTTGAGTTGATTTTACGTGTTTTGGAAGTGGGACCTGGAGATGAAGTCATTGTTCCAGCCATGACCTATACAGCTTCATGTAGTGTCATCACACACGTAGGAGCGACACCTGTCATGGTGGATATTCAAGCAGATACGTTTGAGATGGACTATGACCTTCTTGAACAAGCCATCACTGAGAAAACTAAGGTGATTATTCCTGTTGAGCTTGCAGGGATTGTTTGCGACTATGACCGTTTGTTCCAAGTCGTGGAGAAAAAACGTGACTTGTTTGTAGCGTCTAGCAAGTGGCAAAAGGTCTTTAACCGTATTGTGATTGTCTCTGATAGTGCCCATGCTTTGGGATCTACTTATAAAGGACAACCTGCTGGTTCCATCGCTGACTTTACTTCCTTCTCATTCCATGCAGTTAAGAACTTTACAACTGCTGAAGGTGGAAGTGCGACTTGGAAAGCCAATCCAGCGATTGACGACGAAGAAATGTACAGGGAATTCCAAATCCTTTCCCTTCATGGTCAAACCAAAGATGCCCTTGCTAAGATGCAACTGGGATCATGGGAGTATGACATCGTAACCCCTGCCTACAAGTGCAACATGACTGATATCATGGCTTCGATTGGTTTGGTGCAATTGGACCGTTACCCTGCTTTGCTACAACGTCGTAAAGAAATCGTGGATCGTTATGATCGTGGTTTTGCTGGTTCTCGCATCCATCCATTGGCGCACAAGACTGATACTGTCGAATCAAGTCGCCACCTCTACATCACCCATGTAGAAGGTGCCAGTCTAGAAGAGCGTAATCGTATTATCCAAGAATTGGCCAAAGCAGGAATTGCAAGTAATGTACACTACAAACCACTTCCTCTCTTGACAGCCTATAAGAATCTTGGTTTTGATATGGCAGATTATCCAAAAGCCTATGCCTTCTTTGAAAATGAAATTACGCTCCCTCTTCATACAAAATTAAGTGATGATGAGGTTGATTATATCGTTCAGACTTTGGTGAGAATTTCCGAAGAAATCCTTGGTTCTGGAAAAAAATCATAAAAAATCTTGACAAAGATAGAACAATAACATATAATATTCTCAATAAATCAGAAAAGTAACTATTTTTGATCTTCAGGGAGCCTGTGGTGATTGTGAACAGGTGGTTGGAAGTAGTGAAAGTGGGCTGATTTAAAAAATGAATTTGAAACAATGAAAATTCGGTGCGCACACCTTACAGTGCAACTTGTTGTTAGACAAGGCAGAGATGTAAAGGGGATAGTTTCTTTACAATTGAGGTGGCACCGCGTTACCAACGCCCTCACACGGAAGTATATTCCGTG
Source organism: uncultured Streptococcus sp. (assembly GCA_963546055.1). Lineage (GTDB taxonomy): Bacteria > Bacillota > Bacilli > Lactobacillales > Streptococcaceae > Streptococcus. The sequence goes on along the minus strand of CAUULS010000013.1, from coordinate 4,754 downwards.
TGAGGGCTTTTTTCTATCCGTCGTTTTGTTTATCTTTTATTAGGGCGTTAAGTTGCTTTGATGAACTTGAGTTCTATCTGCAGCTCCTTGCCTACTACTGAAAGCAAACAAAAAGCCGAATGAATACTGAAAGAGGAAAAATTTTATGACAACTAAAGGTTATTTTGGACAATTTGGTGGCAGTTTTGTACCAGAGCCGATTCAGGCTTTGTTGGATGAGTTGGAAGTGACATTTGATAAGTACAAGGATAATCCAGAGTTTTTGGCTGAATTTCGTCATTACTTGAAGGACTATTCCGGTCGTGAAACACCGCTCTATTTTGCGGAAAGTTTGACAGAACACTTAGGTGGCGCTAAGATTTATCTCAAGCGCGAAGACCTTAACCACCTTGGTTCGCACAAGCTCAACAACGTTTTAGGGCAAATTCTTCTGGCAAAACGTATGGGCAAAAAACGAGTGATTGCAGAAACAGGAGCTGGTCAGCACGGGGTTGCGACGGCAGCAGCTGCAGCTAAGTTTGGTATGGCTTGTGATGTCTACATGGGGGCAGAAGATGTGGAACGTCAACGTCTCAATGTTTTCCGTATGGAGATGATGGGAGCAACTGTTCACGCAGTTGAAACAGGCACTCGTACTCTCAAAGATGCGGTCGATGCAGCCTTTGGAGCATGGATGAATGACCTTGAAGCCTTTTATGTTCTGGGATCTGCTGTGGGACCTCACCCTTATCCTACAATTGTTCATGAGTTCCAAAAAGTCATCAGTGAAGAATCTCGCCGTCAAATCTTAGAAAAAGAAGGCCGTTTACCAGATTACGTCATTGCCTGCGTAGGTGGTGGTTCAAATGCCATCGGTGCTTTTTCACAGTATGTGGCTGATGAAGAAGTCAAATTGGTTGGGGTCGAAGCTGCCGGTCACGGACTTGACACAGACAAGCATGCAGCTACTATGACAAAAGGTAGTGTCGGAATTGTCGACGGTATGAAGACCTATGCAGTCTTTAAGGAAGATGGAGAGCTGGCGCCAGTTTACTCTATCTCAGCTGGTTTGGACTATCCAGGGGTTGGTCCAGAACACGCCTACTTTAAAGATTCTGGCCGCGTAGAATATGTGGCAGCGACAGACGCAGAAGCGGTTCAAGCCTTGCTCCTTCTCAGCAAGACAGAAGGGATTATCCCAGCCATTGAAAGTTCGCACGCTATTGCAGAAGCAGTTAAACGTGCGCCGAAACTTAGTAAGGATGACATTATCATCATCAATGTCTCTGGTCGTGGAGACAAGGACGTAGCTGCGATTGCAGATTACCTAGAAGCTAAAAACAACTAATCATTCCAAGACTAAAGGGAGAAAACTGTGATTTTATTGATTGATAACTATGATTCCTTTACCTACAATCTCGCTCAATATATAGGGAATTTTGCTCCTGTCGAGGTGTTGAGAAATGACGATTCTCGTCTCTATGAGGTGGCAGAAAAGGCGGATGCACTTGTCTTTTCACCTGGACCTGGTTGGCCGTCTGATGCTGGAAAGATGGAGGAAATGATTCGAGATTTTGCAGGACGAAAACCAATTTTAGGAATTTGTCTTGGACATCAGGCTATTGCTGAGGCATTCGGTGGAAAACTCGGCTTAGCTCCCAAGGTCATGCACGGTAAACAAAGTCAGCTACAATTTGAAGCTCCATCCATTCTCTATGATGGAATAGAGAACAAATGTTCAGTCATGCGTTACCATAGTCTTATGGTGGAGGAATTACCTGAAAATTTTGAAGTTACAGCTCGGTCGACGGATGATCAAGTCATTATGGGAATTCAGCACAGGAACCTGCCTATCTACGGTTTCCAGTATCATCCAGAAAGTATTGGAACACCAGATGGTTTGTCCACTATTCGAAATTTTATTGAGAAAGTAATTTAACTGGAAAATTTCACTTAATTGAAAAGCCCTCCATAAAAGAGAGCAGGATTATCAGAGAATTACTAGCTTACCAAAAATAATCACACAAGTAGCAAGTAAGAGGAAAGGCACGAAAGGAAGTCTTTCCTTTTTCTTTTGGAGGAGAAAAGCTAGAATCCCCGTTGCCGAAGCAAACTGAATTAAGATCAGCAACTCTGTCACACTAAAGACGAGAGTACAAGAAGCTAAAAAGAGAAAATCCCCTGCTCCTATACGGATATCGATAAAATGAGCAAAAATTCCAAGAATAAGGAAGAAAATCATGACCAAATTCCAACCACAGAAAGCCATGAGGAGTAGATGAAAGACAATCCAGACCAGTAAAGGATATTCCTGATGGCGAAAGTCGTAGATGCCCAAGGTCAAACCAGCAGTGATTAGAATGACTTGCCCCAAGGAAAGAAAGTCCCAAGACCAAGACAGAAAGATGAGCCCTAAGCCTAGTTCAAAGAGGGCATACCAGACAGGATAAGGAGCCTTGCAGTAGCGACAGCGAAAGCGATTGAGCGCCTGCGAGAGGATCGGAATCAAATCTAACGGACGCAAGCGAGTTTGACAGGAATCGCAGTGACTGGCTGGGCTGATAATGGATTGCTCTGGAAAACGATCAATGACCAAACCGAGAAAGGAAGCGAGAATGCTCCCGACAAGAAAAAAATAAAAATCAATCATACTTATCTATTCGTAAAAAATAGGAGAAGTGGTATAATGGAGAAACATAGATAAGAAGGTGAGGTCAAGATGACAATTCGTTTTGAAGAAAAGGTAAGTACAGAAAACGCTCAATTCGTATGCCAATGGTCTAACTCCCTTGGCAAATCCTTTCAAGAACAATGGATGGGAACAATGATTCCTTTTCCCTTGACAATTCAAGTCTTGCAAGATTTGGAAGGAATCTTTTCAATCTTTGATGGACCAGAGTTTGTGGGGCTTATCCAGAAAATCAGGCTAGAAGATAGAAATCTACATATCGGGAGATTTTTTATCAACCCTCAGAAACAGGGGCAAGGCTTAGGTAGCCAGGCTTTAAGAAAATTTGTTAGTTTGGTCTTTGAAAATGGAGACATAGATACTGTCTCTCTAAATGTCTACGAGGCAAATCAAACAGCTTACAATCTTTATCAAAAAGAAGGATTTGAAATCGTTCAAATGGTTGAAACACCTATACGAAAATACATTATGAAGAAGGGGAGATAGCAGATTGACTTTGTAGTAAAAACTCCTTTTTCGCTGTGAAGAAGGCTATACTATTTTAAAGTTAGAAGGAATGGCTCGTATGAAAAAAACAGATATTTTTAAAGACATTGTTTGGATTATGACACATGATTCATCTACAGTAAAAGATCGCAAAGGGTGCAACCCTCAGCCTTTTCTAGAAAAGATTACAGATGATATGACTGAGCAAGAATTTCTTTATCAAGTCAGGACTTATCTTGCTAGTTTTGGGATTATTGGGCATATTTCTTTCCATAATAAAAAATCAGGTCCGAAAGGTTTTCTTTTGAGGATAAGTGAGCAGGAAATGTTTGTTGAGGAAGCAAACCAAGATACAGGTCTCCAGGTGGGGGATCGAATCCTCAGTCTGGACGGGATGAGTTTGGAGCAAGTAGCTTTGCAACACCCAAATTACTTTATTAGTCTGACTCCAGAAAGACGATACCGAGAATGGGCAGATTTGCTACTGATGGCAGAGCAAGTGACGGTCTTTCGAGATGGGCAGGAGATGTCTATTACAGTTCGTGCTAGCCAGCAAGCTCAAAAAGCTCAGATTTTTTGGAAAGAGTTGGAGTCAGATATCCTCTATATACGCTTAGATAATTTTATGGATGAAGAAGCGATTAACCGTTTATACCAAGAGTGTTTGCAGAAGATTGCTGAGACAGAAACTCTTATTATAGATGTCCGTTACAACAATGGGGGCACGGATTCTTTGTATTTTCCGCTCTTACATCTTGGCTTGGAGGAAGGGGAAGGCTATGATACTTTTGATTTACAGGATGATGGAATGGAAATTCTCTATACAGAAGGAAATGTCGATCGACGCTTAAAAGACTTTGAAACATGGCTTCAACAAGAAAATATCAGTCCTGATACGGTGAAACTGCTTGAAGATTTTCGTAATAATTTACTCCAAAATCGAGGGAAAGGCTATGTTCGGTATCAGGATGATCAAGACGAGCTTTTCCCAGGTGTTAAGGGTGGTCACTATCCAGAGCAGATTTTTGTTTTGTCGGATATTTATTGTGCATCATCAGGAGATAATTTTGTCAAGATGATGAAGGATTTTAAGAAAGTGACAGTTATCGGCCGTCCAACGCTTGGTATTTTAGACTATTCAAATTGTTGCAAGGTAGATTATGATGATTACTTTTTGATGTTCCCAACTTCTCGCTGGTTGGCTATAGATAAAGGCAAAGGGATGACGGACAAAGGTGTTCTTCCTGATATAGAAGTCCCTTGGACTCCTGCACATTTTGAACGAGATGTAGATCTAGATAAATGTCTGGAGTTGATTGAGATGAAGAGGAAACATTAGATTGTTTAAATAAAAGACTTAGTTCTGTATGAAATAGAGCTAATTCTTTTGCTTTTGATCTGTTTGTAATTGAGTAAAATAATTGTATCACTGAGGGGCAAAAGAATTTTTTACACATAAAATATATCTTGAGCATCCGTTGATGGAATAAAAGTAAGGAGGATACAAAAAAGCCTTGAAATCAAGGCTTTTCCTGTTGTATTTAGATGCCCCCTGCATGAATTTGTAAGAACTTTTCATATTGAAAATAAACAAAAATGT
>CAUULS010000012.1:0-66410 GCA_963546055.1 uncultured Streptococcus sp. | reverse complement strand
CTGCTGGCTGTGGCAAATAAGCCCCCCAACTCGTGTGAGCTGCCAGGTAGTTTCCTAGATTATAGATCTGGGGTACGAGAAAAAGCAGAGGAACTAGCATGGTCCGAGCCAATAAACCTAACAAAAACGAAAGGATTCCCAATAAGGTCAGAGATAAGGTTTTCCACAAAATTAGACTCCAAGCTACCTGATTGAGCAGAATCGGATCAAGCCCTTCCTTTCCTAAAGCCAGATGCATGGCCATATAACTAAAGTAAATTGATAAAAAGCTAGTGGCAAGAGAAAAGCAAGCAAAGGTCATGAGTTTCCCCACAAGCAGCTTCAGGCGGTTATTACAGGTCAAGAGGCTAGTTCTCAAGCTATGAGACTGAAATTCCATAGATCCCAAAATTCCAGCTAAAATGACCAAAACCATGCCCGCCATAGAGGCTCCGTTGAGACCCAGATACTCCAGCGGATCAATGGCTTCTGCCAGACCGGGAACCGTCTCAGGCGTAGCATCCAAGCCAATAGACAAATACTGTCGACCCTCCAGCCAGGATACGGCAGGCACCAATAGCAGCATGAAGGCCATACTCACTCTGAAAGCCTTGATTGAGCAAATTTTCAACCATTCTGAATGCAATAAGGACATCGTTTCTTTCATCTTAAGCCTCCTCTGTCAAATCAAAGAAGAGGTCTTCTAGACTGTCTGAATCTTGCAGCACCTCTTCCAATCGTCCCTGCTCAATAATTCGCCCATGATGAATCAAGACTACATCATCTGTCACCATTTGCACCTCTGACAGGATGTGGGAGGATAGAAGTACCGTTTTCCCTAAATCAGCCTGCTGACGGATGAACTTTCTAAACCACTTAATCCCACTTGGATCCAGTCCATTGGTCGGCTCATCTAATATAAGAAACTGAGGATCACCCAGCAAAGCTGCTGCCAGACCCAGCCGCTGACCTTCCCCCAGAGACAGGCTTGACAAGAGGTCCTTCCTCTTATGAGCGATTCCAGTCATCTCCAAAACCTCATCGATCCGAGACTTGGGAATAGCATTACTCGCCGCAATAATTCTCAGGTGGTCATAGACCTTTCGATTGGGCAGACCGCCAATGCCGTCAAAGGCTGCACCTACCGTTCTGAGCGGATAGGTCATTGACTGATAGGTTTGCCCATCAAAAGTCGCAGTCCCAGACGTCGCCCGATCTAATCCCAAGAGAATCCTCAAGGTCGAACTTTTACCAGCACCATTTGGACCCAGAAAAGCTGTAATCCGACCGCTTCTAGCTGTAAAAGAAATATCTTCTAAAATCTGCTTGTTGCCATGCTTTTTGCAGACTCCTTCTATTTTCACTATATGTTCCATACTGAACTCCTTTATCTTTATTTTCTCCAGTATATCCAATCTAGTTCAGAATTAGTTCAGAGATTAAACAGAAGTTTCAGAAAAAATTGATCCACTTTTCAAAAATCACCTTAGTTCCACTAGAAAAAACTAAACTTTTCTCTCACAAAGTATTCTTCTCTCCATTCTTTCTTTATAATTCTGAGATTTATGTATGGAGACTTTATTATCATTCTAGTACCAAAAAGTCATTTATCAAACTCCATCAAGAGTAGGCTTTATGATATAATGAAAGAAGAAAACTGAAAGGATTTACCATGTCAAAAGAAGTTATTGTTGAAAGTTTTGAACTTGACCACACCATTGTTAAAGCACCCTATGTCCGCTTGATTGGAGAAGAAACGGGGCCAAAAGGTGATATCATCTCCAATTATGATATTCGCTTAGTACAACCAAACGAAGATTCTATCCCTACCGCTGGGCTTCACACTATCGAGCACCTCTTGGCAAAACTCATCCGTACCCGTATTGACGGCATGATTGACTGCTCACCTTTCGGTTGCCGTACTGGTTTCCACATGATTATGTGGGGACGCCATACTAGCACTGAGATTGCAGCTGTTATCAAGGATTCGCTCAAGGAAATTGCTGAGACCACTACTTGGGAAGATGTTCCTGGAACAACCATCGAATCTTGCGGAAACTACAAGGACCACAGCCTCTTTTCTGCTAAAGAATGGGCTAAACTCATCCTGGAACAAGGTATTTCAGATGATGCCTTTGAACGCCATGTCATCTAAACGCAAAAGAACCAGTTATTGTAACTGGTTCTTTTTTATTCTCAAAATCTCGAGTTAGGCTTTTTCTCGAATGACCAAAACGCCATCTTCCATATCTGCTTCCAGATGTTTAGCATCTAGGTGATCCAAGTGGAAGTCTGTCACCTTATCACGGATTTGTTGTTCGACTACGCGTCGGAGAGGACGAACACCCATAACTTCGTCATAACCTTCTTCTGTGATAAAGTCCTTAGCTGCTTGGCTAACTTCAAGGTCGATTCCTTTCTTAGCCAAGGTTTGGTTGACTTCAGCCAACATCAAGTCCACAATCTTAGAAAGGTCTTCCTTATTTAAGTGTGAGAACTCGATAACAGCGTTAAAGCGGTTGAGGAATTCTGGACGGAAGAATGGTTTCAAACGGTCCATCAATTCTGGCTTATCCGCATCTTCTGTCAAATTAGCTTCATAGCCAAATCCAGCATTTGATGTTGCGATAATGACAGTATTTTTAAAGTTCACTGTATTTCCTTGGCCATCAGTCAAACGACCATCATCCAAGACTTGGAGGAGAAGAGTAATGACTTGAGGATCAGCCTTTTCAATCTCATCCAATAGAATGATAGAGTAAGGATTGCGACGAACACGTTCTGTCAAGGTATTGCTATTGTCATCATACCCCACATAACCGGCAGTTGTACCAATCAGCTTAGAAACAGCTGTGCGGTCACTGTATTCAGACATATCCAAACGAATAATCGCATCCTTGGTTCCAAACATATCGAGTGCCAATTGCTTAGCGAGCTCGGTCTTACCAACACCAGTAGGACCTACAAAGAGGAAGCTACCGATTGGGCGATTGCCTTCATCAAAACCAGCACGGTTACGACGGATAGCACGAGCCACTGCCTCTACTGCCTTATCTTGACCGATAACCTTGTGTTCCAAACGATGAGCCATATCTTTAAGGCGTTCGATATCAGATGCCCCCATTTGAGACACTGGAATACCGGTCATTCGTTCCACAGATTCGGCCACATCATTGACAGTGGCAGTCACTTTCATATCTTCTGTGTGGTTTTCAACTTTTTTCTCCAATTCTGCAATGCGTGTCTTGGCATTGAGAGCTGCTTCAAAGTCCTCTGCCTCAACTGCTTTTTCTTGCTTGTCTTTTTCTGCCTCAATTTCACGTTCAACAGCATGCACATCTGTTACAGGATGTTGAGCCGCCAAGTGAGCCGCCGTTACATCGACAAGGTCGATAGCCTTATCAGGCAAGCTACGTTGAGGAATGTACTGGATTGAATAATCCACTGCTGCCTTCAAGACTTCGTCTGGCAAAATGACATTGTGATGTTGTTGATAGAGGTCACGAATCCCTTGAAGAATTTTAAAGGTATCCTCTGCTGAAGGAGCATTGACCTTGACTTCGTTGAAACGACGAGCAAGAGCTGCATTCTTCAAAATCGTGTTACGGTATTCATCCTGAGTTGTTGCCCCAATAACGGTCAACTCGCCACGGGAAAGAGCTGGCTTGAGAATATCTGCAAGCCCCTTAGAACCACTGTCTCCACCAGTGCTACCAGCACCAAGAATTTGGTGAATTTCATCAAAGAAGAGGATAATATTTCCTGCTTCTTTCACTTCGTTGACTAGATTTTGCACATTTTCTTCAAAGCTACCACGGTATTGGGTACCAGCCTCAAGACCTGAGATATCAATGGAAATGATTTCCTTATTCTTGATAGCAGCTGGGACATCTCCGTTCACAATGGCTTGCGCCAAGCCTTCGACAACTGCTGTCTTACCAACACCTGCATCTCCGACCAGAACAGGGTTGTTCTTAGTACGACGTGAGAGGATTTCAGATGTTTCTTGAATTTCCTTGTTTCGTCCAATAACAGGATCCAACTTGCCCTCGCGAGCTTCTGCTGTCAAGTTACGACCTAGTTTATCAAGGACACCATCTTGTTTCATACCTGAAGCGTGTTGTTGCATTTGCGCATCAGATTCTGCATTTCCTGGTAATTTTCCAGTTGCACGATAATGAGCAAATTCCTCAGGTGTCACTTCACGACCATTAATCAAGTAACGACGGTTTTCAGAACTGTATCCTCGCATACCACCCATCAATTGGTTAAATAAATCATCCATGTTGTTAAAGTCATTAAAGTTGTTGTTCATATTTTTTACCTCGTTTAATGTTGATTATTTGCGATCTCTGATATTGACTATCTTTGACCTTTGTTTTAAAAATTTTAGACTAGCTAACTAGCTACCCTACGTATAATTTCTGGTTTTTCTTTTTTAAATAAGCCTTTTATCATCTTCTTTTCAAATTCTGTTAGATTTAACATAGGCCTCACCCCTTTCTAGGGTATCTATTATACATTTTCAAGAAATAGAATCACTGAAAATGAAGTTTTCTAAGGAAGTCATTTTCCTTATGTTTCTACTATATCACATTGGTCAGTAAAAGTCAATAACTTTTTGACCAAATTTGACTAATTTTTAAAAGAATTTTCAAGGACGCAAAAAAGCCAGTCATATCGACTGGCTTTCTTTCTATTCTAATTGAATCTTAGCTCAATGCGTCATCCATTGAAAGAACTTCGTGGAAGACACGTTGTGTCAATTCAGTTTTTTGTTCTGGAGTGAGGTATTTAGTGTTTACACAGTATCCAGAGATACGTACGATAACGTCTTCACCTGACATGATCTTTTCGTAAACATCGTTCAAGTCCATAACGTTCAAGTTAACGTGTTGTCCACCGTTTTCGAAGTAACCATCAAGGATTGTTACCAAGTTATCCACTTGTTCGTCACGAGTTTTACCAAGAGCACGTGGAGAAACTTGAGTTGTCAATGAGATACCGTCAGCTGCGTAACCAAAGTCAAGGCTAGCAAGTGAGTTCAAGTTTTGCAACCATCCACCTTTAGCTTTGTTAGATGGGTTCGCACCTGGTGAGAAGAATTCAAGTTTAGACAAGTTCACAGAACCATCTTCGTTGAGGTATACACCTTTGTGGACTGGTGAGTTACCAGTTTGTTTAGAGTAAGCAACGTTAGATGTGATTGTCAAAAGTGATACAGTAGCTTCTGCGTCTTTGTAAAGTTTGTGGCTACGTAGACGAGTTGTGTAAGCTTCGATCAACCATTCTGCCAATTCGTTTGAACGTGGGTCATCTTCACCCCAACGTGGGTATTCACCGATTGTTTCGTAATCGTAGATGTAGCCATTTTCGTCACGGATTGGTTTAACTGTAGCGTACTTGATAGCTGACAATGTGTCAACAGTGTTAGCGAATCCGCAGATACCGAATCCCATGTTAGCACGTTGTTTAGTTGGCAAGAATGCCATTTGAACAGCTTCATAGTTGTACTTGTCAGTCATGTAGTGGATGATGTTCAAAGCATCTACATAAGTGTCAGTCAACCAGTCAAGTGATTTTTCAAAGTTCGCTTTAACTGATTCAAATTCAAGAACTTCGTCACGGATAGGATCGATGTCAAATACTTTGTAGTCTTTGTGAACATCGTCGTAACCACCGTTCAAACCAGTAAGAAGGGCTTTAAGAACGTTCACACGAGCACCGAAGTACTGGATGTTGTGACGTTGATCTTCGTTTTCTGGGTCAAGTGGTGACACACAGCATGAGATACAGCTCATTTCTCCGTATCCGTCTTTAGCCATTGTTGTTACACCTTCGTATTGGATAGAAGAGTGTTTGTGGCTCATATGCATACAGTAGCGACGGAAGTTGTATGGCAATTTGTCAGTCCAAAGAACTGTCAAGTTTGGTTCTGGTGAGTTACCGATGTTGTCAAGAGTGTTCAAGAAACGGTAGTCCATCTTAGTAACACGGTGACGACCGTCGTTACCCATACCAGCCATAGAAGTTGTGATGAAGGTTGGGTCACCTGAGTACAATTGGTCATAAGCTTTTGTACGAGCAAACTTCACTGTACGAAGTTTCATAACGAAATCATCAACAAATTCTTGAATTTCTGATTCAGTAAATGTACCACGAGCAAGGTCACGTTCTGCAAAGATGTCGAGTACGATTGGCACACGTCCTAGAGATGTAGCAGCACCGTTGATCACACGGCAGACAGCCATGAAGGCGATGTTAACCCATTGGATCGCTTCTTTAACATTCATCGCTGGTTTGCGAACGTCAACACCGTAAAGGTCACCCAAGCGAACGACTTGTTGCAAAGCTTGGTATTGAAGGTTTACTTCTTCACGAAGGCGGATTGTTTCTTCGTCGATTTCTTTGATCGCATTCCAGTCGTTGACCTTTTCTTGCATCAAGTAGTCTGCACCGTAAAGAGCAAGACGTGCGTAAACACCGATGATACGTCCACGTGAGTAGGCATCTGGAAGACCAGTTACAGTGTGTGCGTGACGAGCACGACGGATGTTTGAAGTGTAGGCACGGAAGATACCGTCGTTAACTGTTGTTACATATTTAGTGAAAATTTCGTGAACAGCTGGATCTGGTTCGTATCCATTTTCTTTCAAAGTAGTTTCAGCCATACGGATACCACCTTTTGGCATGAAGTTCAATTTGAAGAGTTCATCGTTTTGGATACCAAAGATCAATTCGTTTTCTTTGTCGATAAATCCGGCAGGAATATCAGCAATAGATGTTGGGCGAGTGTCCATTGGGAAACGAGTTTCTTCGTAGTGAGCCTTAGTTTCTTCTACAATCTTTTTGATGTGAAGTGAACGTTCTGTTGGTCCAGCAAGGAAACTTTCATCTCCATCGTAAGGTGTATAGTTAGCTTGAACGAAGCGAGAAATACTTGCTTTTTCTTTCCAATCTACGCCTTTGAAGCCTTCCCAAGCTTTGTCAAAAATATCTTGTGCTTCAACAACTGTCTTAACAACCATGTTAATGTCCTCATTTTTCTTTCTAGCAACAGTCATCTGTTACATTCATGAGACCAGTATACCATACAGTAACCGATTTCAACAAGCTGAAAAAGGCTTTTCTGTCACTTTCTTTTCTAATACAGTCTGTTTTTTGATGCAATCTGTATTATATATTTGAAAGTAGGATTACTCTTTTCCATTTTTTCAGAAAAAAAGGTATAATGAATAAAAAATGACATTAGAAAGGAAGCAAAATGCTCATATTTCCATTGATAAATGATTTGTCAAGAAAAATCATCCATATCGACATGGATGCCTTTTTTGCTGCAGTGGAAATACGAGACAATCCTAAGTTAAAGGGAAAACCTGTCATCATTGGAAGCGACCCTAGACAAACAGGGGGGCGGGGAGTTGTGTCTACTTGTAGCTACGAGGCGCGAGCCTTTGGCATTCACTCTGCCATGAGTTCTAAAGAAGCTTATGAGCGTTGTCCTCAAGCCATCTTTATCTCCGGAAATTATGAAAAATACAAAACTGTGGGACTTCAGATTCGAGCTATTTTTAAACGCTATACTGATTTGATTGAACCTATGAGTATTGACGAAGCCTACTTGGATGTAACCGAAAATAAACTTGGTATCAAGTCGGCAGTCAAAATAGCTCGTCTCATCCAACAAGATATCTGGCAGGAACTGCACCTGACTGCTTCTGCTGGCGTTTCTTACAATAAATTTTTAGCTAAAATGGCCAGTGATTATCAGAAGCCCCATGGTTTAACAGTGATTCTACCTGACCAAGCCCAAGAATTTCTCAAACAAATGGATATTGCTAAATTTCATGGAGTGGGCAAGAAAACAGTTGAAAGGCTTCATGAAATGGGCATTTATACTGGTGCAGACTTATTGAAGGTCTCTGAAATCACTTTGATTGATCGCTTTGGCAGACTTGGTTTTGACCTGTATCGAAAGGCTCGTGGTATTCACAATTCTCCAGTCAAATCCAATCAAATTCGTAAGTCCATCGGCAAGGAGAAAACCTATGGTAAGATTCTTCGGGATGAAGAAGACATCAAAAAAGAGCTGACTCTTCTCTCTGAAAAAGTTGCTCTCAATCTCAGTAAACAAGACAAAACTGGAAAAATCATTATCCTAAAGATTCGTTACGCTGACTTCTCTACTATAACTAGGCGAAAAAGCCTCCCACAAGCAACACAGGACGCTAGTCAGATTTCTCAAACTGCCATTCAACTCTACGAAGAACTAGCTGAAAAAGAAAAAGGCATCCGTTTACTAGGAATCACAGTGACAGGATTTTAAAAAGAGCCTAGGACAAAAAGATTTTGATTTTAGGAATTCTTTATTATAAATTTTTAAAATCGATAGATTAGACAAAAAAGCGAACAAGACAGAATTCTGAGTGTCAGGTAACTCGTTTTGTTCGCTTTTTATATTTAAGGTTAGACTTTTGTATCAGACTCTTTTTGCATGGTTGCGATAGTCTTGGTAAAATAGAATTGCACAATAAACCATTTAGAAAGGTTATGCCAACAAGTATAGTTTCGTGCGGAAAAAAGCAACGAATAAGTTTTCCGCCAAACTTCAAGAACAGATACGGATGCCACTTTTATGCGGATGAAAGAAGACCACATGAAGAATGGCTAACTCAAGGCTGGATACAATCTTCAAATCGCTACTGGAAATCTATTTGTTCTTCACTATGATGTCTTCTCAAATCCGACAGACACCAAAACCCTTCTGCCCTTACTTGAAACTTATCCACATAAGGTAAAGACAGTTGTGGCAGATGCTAGATATGGAAGTGAAGAGAACCTCCTTCATTTAGATGAAAAGGAGGTGAACCATCTGATTAAATATACCACGTTTGATCAGGAGTGGAAGAAAAGGTATAAACAGTCGGCTAGAAACTTAGCAAATTGGCACTATAATGACAAGGAGGGGAGCTACACTGTAAGATTGATGTGGAACCTGTCTTTGGGCAGATAAAGACTTGTTTGGGTTACAAGAGATGTAAGCTGAGAGGCAAGCGTCAAGTGAGAATTGACATGGGATTGGTACTTATGGCAAATAACCTCCTAAAATACAATAAGAGAAGGAGTCAAAATTAAAAAGCTAGAGTTCCGAAATTGGAAATCTCTAGCTTTTTTGTGGCTGAGAACTATTTTGTCTCCGATGCTTTTTTCTTACTTATTTCTCTCTTTATGTCGCTCATAGGCCTTGAGCTGACGCTGCAATTCCTTTCTGATAGCAGGTTCTGGAGCATATTTTTCGTCCCAGTCATCCGGTTTTAAGATTTTATGTGTAACTGGATCAAAATGGGCTTTTCCATCAGGAAAAACCTTCCCCATGTTTGCCTCATGCACAATATCAAAGATGCGTTCTGGATCCACTCCCATCAGAGCAAAACTGCCGTAAGTAAAATACAGTGTATCGATTAAGGCATCAACCTGCCCGATTAGATCTTTTTGGGCGGGCGTTTTTTTCCTCACCTTTTCGGCCGCCTTATCGAGTGCCGCGTGCATGCTTGCAAGCGACTGCTGGAATTCTTCCTCCGAAGAACTTGCCGCACGGACAAACTCTACTAATTCTTCAATTTTAAAGTCTGCACGGTGGGTCGCTCCTTCAACATCCCATGCTTGCGGCTCTTCTTGAGTCCGCTCATCCATCATATGATGGAAGGTCTTGACCTTATTAAAATGGTAATCTCGACTGACAAACACTTTTTCTGAAGCTAAAACACCAAAGTGTTCGAGCGCCTTGTGGATACCATCTTGTTGGTTACTTGCAGTAATGTGCTTAGCAACTTCTTTGACGCTGCTACTGCCATTTCCCATAGCGACTGACATACCCACACCTGCCAACATTTCCAGGTCATTGTCGGAATCACCAAAGGCCATGACTTGGTTGAGATCAAAGCCATATTCTTTCCCGACTCGGCGAATGCCTTCTAATTTAGAATTCCCTTGGTTGATGATATCTGCTGCAAAAGGATTGCTTCGAGTCAATTTCAAATCTTCAAAATCACTTGCAGCTTTCTCAGATTCTTCGGGCGTCATCAGCATTAACACTTGATAGATTGGCTCATTAATCAAACGAAGTAGGTCATCTTCCTTTTGAGGGACTGCCTTGCTGACCATTCGATTAAAGGAACGGCTAACGGTTCTTGTTAAGCCAGTTGGAATAAAACGGCTAACCAACTGTGAAAAGGATCCGAGGCCAAAGGACATAATTTTGGAGCCAACAACTGCGTGCTCGGTTCCAAGAGCGATTTCTTTACGCTCCTTTTTAGCATAAGCAATCAGTTGACGCAGACTTGACTTGGCAATCGGGCTAGCAAATAAGACTCTTTCTTTATTAAAGATATACTGTCCGTTATAAGTTATTGCAAAATCCAGATCTAAATCTTCCATCAATTCCTTGACAAAAAACGGTCCTCGCCCCGTCGCCACTCCGACAAGCACCCCTTGCTCTTTGACAATCTTAATCGCGTCCTTAGTGGATTTCAAAACACTCTTACGATCGTTGACTAGCGTTCCATCGATATCAAAAAAAACAGCTTTGACTTCCATCCTATCCCATTCTCCCCTTTTGTGTTACAATGATTATACCATATTTCAGAAAGAGTGAGTAAATCATGCCTAAGAAAATCCTTGTTTTACATACAGGTGGGACTATTTCTATGCAGGCAGACGCTTCAGGCGCTGTTGTGACTAGCCAAGTCAACCCCATGAACCATGTATCCAATCCTCTGGAGGGAATTGAAGTCCATGCCCTAGACTTTTTTAACCTACCGAGCCCCCATATCAAACCCAAACACATGCTAGCCCTCTACCATAAGATTAAAGAGGAAGCAGACAACTACGATGGGGTTGTCATCACACATGGGACAGATACGCTAGAGGAAACTGCCTATTTCCTTGATACCATGGAAATCCCGCACATGCCTATCGTTCTAACAGGAGCTATGCGTAGTTCCAACGAACTCGGTAGCGATGGAGTTTATAACTATATGAGTGCTTTACGGGTTGCCTGTGATGACAAGTCAGCTGATAAGGGGGTCCTGGTCGTCATGAATGATGAAATCCACGCAGCCAAGTACGTTACCAAAACCCATACCACCAACGTCGGTACCTTTCAAACTCCTACTCATGGACCACTCGGACTCATCATGAAACAAGAAATCCTCTACTTCAAAACAGCCGAACCGAGAGTCCGCTTTAACCTTGAACATATACAAGGACTGGTTCCCATCATCTCAGCCTACGCAGGTATGACCGATGAGCTGATTGATATGCTTGATCTAGACCACCTAGATGGATTAGTCATTCAAGCTTTTGGAGCAGGTAATGTTCCCAAAGAAACAGCTCAAAAGTTGGAAAATCTCCTCCAAAAAGGCATTCCAGTCGCCTTGGTTTCACGTTGTTTTAACGGTATTGCGGAGCCCGTTTATGCCTATCCGGGTGGAGGAGTTCAATTACAAGAGTCTGGCGTTCTCTTTGTCAAAGAACTCAATGCTCAAAAAGCTCGCCTCAAATTATTGATTGCTATCAACGCCGGGCTAAAAGGACAAGAACTTCGCAATTACATGGAAGGTTAAAATTGAAAATCAGGAAATCTTCTCGATTCCCTGATTTTTTCTATTTACGTTTTCGTGTCGAACGACGTTCTGTCAAGCCATGAGGCAGGAGAACTTCACGTTCTTCCAACTCTTCCTTGTGCATGATTTTGGTCAACATACGCATACTGATAGCACCAAGGTCGTATAGAGGTTGAGCAATTGTCGTTAAGTTTGGACGAGTGAATCGTGCAATTTGAGAATCATCTGTCGTGATAATTTCAAACTCTTCTGGTACAGAGACACCATGATCGGCCAAACCATTTAGCACACCTGCTGCCAATTCGTCACCTGTCACAACCGCGGCTGTAGCCTGTGAAGAAACCAAGCGCTCTGCCAAGGCATAGCCATCATTATAGCTGTATTTAGATTCAAATACCAAGCCCTCGCTATAAGGAATTCCTGCATTTTTCAAAGCTTCCTTGTAACCAATTAATCGAATTTTGCCGTTGATATCATCAACAAGGGGTCCACTGATAAAGGCAATCTTTTCATTTTCCTGAAGCAAATGGGTCACTGCGTCAATCGTCGCTTGTTTGTAGTCAATATTAACACTTGGCAACTGGTGTTCGATATCCACCGTCCCTGCAAGGACAACTGGTGTCCGAGAACGAGAAAATTCTGAACGAATCTTTTCAGTCAAGTGATAGCCCATAAAAATGATCCCGTCAACCTGTTTTGAAAAGAGAGTATTAACTACCGAAACTTCTTTTTCATCGTCTTCATCACTGTTGGCTAGGACGATATTGTATTTATACATCTCTGCAATATCATCAATCCCCTTGGCTAGGGTTGAAAAATAGCCATTGGTGATATTTGGAATCACAACACCAACTGTAGTGGTTTTCTTGCTGGCCAATCCACGCGCTACCGCATTTGGACGGTAGTCAAGACGGTCAATCACCTCTAGAACTTTTTTACGAGTATTCTCTTTGACGTTCTTATTTCCGTTCACTACACGGCTAACAGTTGCCATAGAAACACCCGCTTCACGAGCAACATCATAAATCGTTACTGTATCATCTGTGTTCATTCCGTTTCCTTTCTATATTGAAAATTTCGCTTTCATGCATCTGCTTACTCCATTTTATCACTTATTGTAAACACTTTCAAGTGTTTTTTAGAGAAACTTTGAAAAAATTTCATTTGATACTCACATTTTAAAAAAAGGAAGAAACTTTTCTTGATTTTTAAATCAGTTTGCTGTATGATAAGAAAAACAAAGGAGGGAGAGGCTATGGCTTTTACAAATACACAGAGACGTTCGGCCAGTTTTGGTGTTGTGACCAGCTTGCCTGATGATGTCATTGACTCTTTATGGTTTATTATCGATCATTTTTTGAAAAACGTCTTTGAATTAGAAGAGGAGCTCGAATTTCTACTGCTCAATAACGAGGGAACCATTACCTTCCATTTTTCTAGTCAGCATCTGCCGACTAGTATCGACTTTGATTTTAATCATCCCTTCGACCCTCTTTACCCTCCTCGGGTCCTTGTTTTAGACATGGACGGGAAAGAAACCATCCTCCTTCCTGAAGAAAATGACTTATTTTAAAAACTCTAGCTTCTCGGCGCAAATAGCTGAGGAACTAGAGTTTTCTTTTTCTAATAAATGGAGCGACTAACAACCAGACCATTGGGTTTTGTATACTCTAAATCAAGGTAATCCTGGTAAGTCCCCGGTACAATGAAACCTTGGGGACTTAGTATATCTGTCCCAGCTTTTCCCACGATTGAGTCTGCTAACAGAACACAATTGGTACTGAGAACAAAGTAGGTCTTAAACTCTGATGAGCTAAATTTATAGAGGGTCGCATCCGCTTCCTGTTTCAGTTGGTAGGAGTAGGTATGCTTGACCTCACCCTCTCTTCTTTTCATCAACTGAGAGCTCGGCTCCCAAGGAATTAACAAATCTTCTATCTCTGCCAAACGAGCTTGGATAGCAGCTTTCTGTTGTTCTGTCAAACTCAGACCATAAGCAAACAAGGTCTTCTGACTTTCCCTCTTACAGAGCTCGATGTATTTTCCCCGATTGGCCTTAAATAAAACACCGTCTCCGACCATGCCGAATAAACGCTCCGATTGGGGATCATACGAACCATAGGAAATAACCTTCCCCTGATAACAAATATCCACATGTCCCATGGCGAGGAAAAAAGAGGTTTCAGATGTATGGACAAAAATTTCCAGATCAACCGTCTGGTCGTTTTTTCTTTCTGAATGAACTTCTCCTTCTTGACTTTCATGATTTGACAACCACTCATTCAGTTTACGCAAGGTGCTGATAGGAATCAGAGCCGTCACAAAGATCGGCAAGGTCATTCGCATTCGCCGCTTCAGCTTGGGATTGCTTTCTATCCTCTCAAAAAAGAAACCATCCCGAAGACTGCTGACTCCTAGCATGAGCAAGTAAAATCCAAGCAAGAGCAATTCAAAATTCGCCGCATCGTGAAAAGGAGAAATGCTATAAAGACCAAATCCTATCATCCATACAGCATCAAAGAGATGATGAAGCCGAGGATGAATGGCATTTTTTCGATAGAGGGACCAGGTCACAAGACTAATGGCGCCCGTAAACAGCTGGTAACTCGCAATGATAAAGACTAGGAGGTAGAGGGTTAGGTCTTGCAAAATGATAGAGTCAAATACGAGAGCCGCAACCATCAGCTTAGCCAAGATTACAAGGATGTTTTCCCTACGTTTTTTATCCTGAAACCAGCGAGTCAACAAGTGCCAAACCGCTGACAAGGAAAAGTAGCCCATCAACAACTGGTACCCCATCCGTGGAACAACTTGTCCAAAACGAATCAAGAGAATCCCTAAAATAATAGCAAGCAGTCCCTCCCCAATACTCTTCCACTTGCTATAGGTCTCGGTAAGTTTAGGCATCGCCTTGCTCCAACTGATTAAGCAAGTGACGAATTGGTTGCTTTAAGATCGGATGGATAAAATGGGGAGCTATTTCTTGCAGAGACTCAAGGACAAAGAGGCGTTCTGCTATATAAGGATGAGGCAAGATGAGGTCGTCTGTATAAATGACTTGGTCTTCTACAAAGAGTAGGTCCAAATCAATCAAACGAGGCCCCCAATGCACCTCTCGAACCCGTCCCATTTCTGACTCAATACTTAACAAGGTCTCTAACAAGACTGGTGCTGGGAGCCAGGTTTCTACTTCAATCACCTGATTGGCAAAACTATCCTGCTCCACACCACCCCAAGGCTCCGTCGTCAAGACACTGGACTCTTTGAGAATATGGATACCGTGAGCTCGCAGTTTATCGATAGCTTGTTCCAAGTTCGCCTGCTTATCGCCCATATTACTTCCTAGAGCGATAAAGGCCCGTTGCTTACAGCGATGAATGGTCACTGAGCAGGTATCCAGCGGCAAATGAACCGGCGCCCAAGGTTTTTTGAGTTCTAGCTTAATTTCTTGGACAAGAGGATAAGTCTCAAAGGTACGTTCAACTAGTTTGTAGGCTACCGTTTCAATCAAATCCTCAGTGCTTTCCTGAAACCATGTCGTCCACTGCTGACACAGTTCTCCGTAGTGTACAGAAGCTGTCAAATCCAAGTCTGTCGCTGCCTTGGTCATATCATAGGATAAGCTTGCGGAAATAACAAACTTCTGCCCCAATTCCTTCTCACTTGGAAAGAGTCCGTGATAAGCAAATATTTCCAAATCTTTGATCTTTAGCTGATCCATAACTAGTCCTTTCTAGAAAAATCCGCATAAAGCGGATTCTTTTTATAGTCCCATTAGACGATAAGCCTGATCTCGGAGATCCTTATCCGTCTCAAATAGGCCACGAGCTACGGTCGTCAAAGTTGCAGTGCCTGGTTTTCGAACACCACGCATGCTCATACACATATGCTCTGCTTCAATGACAACAAAGGCTCCTTTGGCCCCTAGATACTCCATCAAGGCATCAGCTACTTCAATATTCAAACGTTCTTGAATCTGTGGTTTTTTAGAGTAGACTTCAACCGTACGGGCTAACTTAGACAAACCTGCCACACGTCCATCTGGAATGTAGGCAATGTGTGCTCTCCCATAAAAAGGCAAGAAGTGGTGTTCACACATGGTGTGGAAAAAGATATCCTTTTCCACTACCATATTGTCATCAATAATCTCAAAGGATTTTGACAAATGTTCCTCAGCAGTTTGACCAAGACCTGAAAAAATTTCTTGGTACATGCGGGCTACACGAGCAGGTGTTTCCTGTAATCCCTCACGGTTGACATCTTCACCAACGGCCTCTATAATCATTTTTACAGCTTCTTCAATCTTTTGTATATCCATTCTCGTTCTTCCTCTCCATTAGGTAGGCTCTCACTTGGCTCAAGAAATACAAGGAACCCGTGACAATCCTAACTGTTTTTTTCTCTTCATCTTCTTTCAATTTTTGTTCTAAAAATTCTTGCCAATTTTGGTAGTTAAGTTTTCGAGAATCTGCAACTTCTTGCATCACTTTCTCATCCGTCGCCCGACTATCGTCAAAATGTGTCAGAGTAAGCTCGGTATCTGGCACCGTTTCTAGCAAATCCAGCATATCCTCCAAAGCCTTGGTTTTGATGCAGGTAAAGAGGATTTCCTTATGATAATCCGCAAAGCGTTCTTGCAAAGTTGCTAATACAGCCTTGATAGCATGGGGATTGTGGGCCCCATCCAAAAACAGCAAGGGGTTACTAGACACGATCTCCAAACGCCCTGGCCATCTAGTTTCTTTCAAAGCTTGAGCAATTAAGTCATTACTTGCCAACTCCCGCCCAGTCTCCTGGCAATAAGTGCCTAGGAGAGCAAGCGCCATCCCCGCATTCTCTATCTGGTGCAAACCAATCAGACCAGTCTGGAAACGACCTTGTCTGACAGAACTACTATAATCAAAGATTTCACCCGCTACCACGCTTTCTTGATGACGAACCTGGTAATCACTTCCATAGGCAAATCTCGGTGCATTTTTAGCTTCTGCAATATTGTCAATCACTGTCAAGGCTTCTGGAACAATATGACCTGTTACCAAGGGAATACCTTGTTTGATAATACCTGCCTTCTGCTCTGCTATGGCTTCCAAGGTGTCACCAAGTAGGGCCACATGATCCAGGCCAATGGTTGTAATTCCTGTCAAAATTGGTTGACAGACATTGGTACTATCCAGAAGGCCACCCATACCGACTTCCATGATGGCCACATCAACTTTTTCAGTGGCAAAATAATCATAAGCTAGGGCAGTGATAATCTCAAACTCGGTCGTTCCTTGTAAAACAGCGCTCTTCTCCCCCTCAAGCAAAGACTCATAGTCTGCCATAAGGGCTTCTAGCCTAGCTTCTGGGATGGATTCCCCGTTGATGCTAATCTGATCCGCGTAATGAATGAGATAGGGTGAGCTAAAGACTCCAACTTTCAACCCCATCTTTTCCAGCATAGTTTTCAGAAAAGCAATGGTCGAACCCTTGCCGTTGGTTCCACCGATGTGGATGACCTTTAGCTTGAGATGAGGATTGCCTCTTAGTGACAAGAGTTTCACCATTCTCTCCAAACCAAAATGCGGTTGGTCCGTCCGGTAGTGGGTAATCCACTGATTGTTTTGAATTTCGTTCATCTTATTTATATTGTTTTAAATCTAGATTTTCCGCATCATCTGCCAAACGAATGGCGGACGCAATTTCAACTGCCATCCTGTGACTGGCTACATCATGCACACGCACCACTTCTACACCTTGTCTCGCAGCGATACTGGTTACATGAGCCGAAGCCGTGTCCCGATTTCGGAAACCGACTTCTGTCTCAGGATTGGCTTCAAAGCCATTCTCCTCAAGGATACTGATGACAAACCGCTTACGCGAAACACCGAGAAAGATTGGATAGCCTTCCTGATGTAGTTTATCCAGGTCACGTAAAAGGAGTAGATTTTCCTTCTTGGTCAGACCAAAGCCAATTCCCGGATCCAACATAATCTTATCTCTTGCTATCCCAGCTTGATTCGCTCTCGCTAGAGCTCGTTCAAAGAAAGTTGTCATCAAAGCTTCGATTGGTAATTTTTCAAAGTCAGCTAACTCTTTCTCTGTAAATGCTTGACCAAAACCAAAACGAGGAAAAATCTGCGAACTAGGATGTTGAGGTCGAGCCATAACTGGATTAAACATGATGACCACTTGTGCTCCCGCTTTGGCAACCACCTGAGCCATTTTTTCGTCACCCATGAGGCCGGTGATGTCATTTACCAGATTGGCACCAGCAGCCAAAGCAGCCTCTGCTACCTGACTCTTCCAAGTATCGATGGAAATGAGGACATCACTTTCCTTGCGAATAGCTTTGATAACTGGAACAACACGCTGGATTTCCTCTTCTATTTCAACATAGCTACTTCCAGGGCGAGTCGATTCTCCACCGATATCTAGCATGCTAGCTCCTTCAGCTATCAATTTACGGGCTTGCTGGAGAGCCTGATCAACAGCAAAAAACTGCCCACCATCCGAAAAGGAATCTGGGGTTACATTGATAATTCCGCAAATGGCTGTTTTTGCCTGACTAGCTTTATTGGACATAGGGTCACTCCTCAAGGTTTTTCACCACATTATTTCTCTATTTTACCATAAAAAGAAAAAGATGGATACGCTAGCATTCATCTTTTCCAAGTAAGGAAATGGTTTAGAAAGGCAAGCCTAAATTTCGACTAATCAAAACCAGTAAAGCCAGCAAACAAAAGGCGATACCATTGACAATCATATGAAGCAAGATTGACATCTCTAAACGTTCTGTTCTGTAGGCTGTCCAAGTTAAAACTGTCGACATTCCTCCATAGATAAGGAGAGAAGGCAGATTGGTCGGTGTGTGGAGCAAGGCAAAGACGACTGCACCTACCAGATATCCCAGCTTCTCCTTCCCGCGGAAGATCTTTTTAGGGATAATTCCACGACACAATATTTCCTCACAAATGGGAGCAATCAGAACCAGTAAGAAAAAACTGGAAATCAGCGAACTATTCTGAACCAGATTATTAATAGTTGATTGGTTGCTGGTCGTAGATTCATTCATCAGACGAAGCAAGGCAGATCCGAATAAATTACTTGTTAAAATAACCAAATAACTCAGAACCAAGCGAGCCAGATCTTTTGCCTTGAAAAAAGAAAGATTGAAGGTCGCAATCTCTGTTTTTCGCGCACTAAAGATAAAAACAGTTAGAATAGCAACCGACAGCAAAGCCACTAAGAGTCCTGACTGAAGGAGCGGGAATTGTCTAGCGGATAAAAGGGCAGATAAAATTAAGGGAAGTTGGGATAATACCAGTCCTATTAAAAAAATCAACACCCATATTCCTCTATCCAGAATTTCTTGCCAGATACTTTTTTTCTTCATGATATACCTCCTTATAATAAAAAGGGGAAGACCCCCTTTCTACATTATACCATTTATAGCGCCATGCTGATATAGTTCAGGATAAACAAGGCATCCAAAATCCAAATCATCACGTGCACATCCTTGGCTTGACCTTTGACAACTTTTGTCAAGGTGTATGTCAAGAAACCAACAGCAATCCCTTGTGTGATAGAGTAGCTGAATCCCATAAAGATAGAGGTGAAGAAGGCAGGAACCGCTTCAGCCATATCATCCCAAGGAATATTTTTCAAGTTAGAAAGCATCATGATTCCGACAATGATTAAAATTGGTGCTGTTGCAGCTGTTGGAACAATCGCTAGAAGTGGGCTAAAGAAGCTAGATAGGGCAAAACAGATCGCAACAACTAGGGCTGTCAAACCAGTACGTCCACCAGCACCGATACCCGCCGCAGACTCAACATAGGTCGTAACGTTTGAAGTACCTGCAATGGCACCTACTGAAGTTGCCACCAAGTCTGAGTAAAGAGCCTTATCCAATTTAGCTGACTCATGGTTTTCCCCACTTGTCGCAACGATACCAACTTTTTCACCAGTACCGATAAGAGTACCAATTGTATCAAAAATATCCGTTAGTGAGAAGGCAAGAATAGCCATCAAGGTTTCTGGTAAACGTGAAGTGTTTGATATCAAAGATCCTAAACCTTCTGAACCAAGAGCAACACCAAACAAAGTGCCTAGATCATTAACCGCTGATGAAAGGTTGTTGCTAGCAAAGTCAATCCCTGACAATTTCACAACACCAACAGCGATGGCAAGAACAGTCGTTGTAAGGATAGAAAGAATGATTCCACCTTTAATTCCTTTAACAACAAAGAAGATAGTAATAGCCAGACCTGCAAGAGCCACCAATACTGCTGGAGTATTGAAGTCTACCAAGCCTGGAACGGCTGCTGAGTTTGCAGTAAGTGCAGCTTGAGCCTTATCTGCTCCTTCACCTACTACAGTATAAGTACCTGGATCAATCGAGAATTTCAAGAGACCAGCATTCTTAATCCCTACATAGGCAAGGAAAACACCTATACCAGCTGAAATGGCAGAACGGAGCGTTGTAGGAATAGATTCGATGATCATTTTACGAACATTTGTCAAGGTAATAATCAGTGAAATAATTCCACAAATGAAGACCATACCAAGAGCTTCTTTCCAAGTATAGCCCATCCCAAATACAACTGTAAAGGTAAAGAAGGCGTTCAATCCCATACCTGGCGCTTGAGCGTAAGGTAGGTTAGCATAGAAAGCCATCATCAAGGTACCGACTACAGAACCGATAATCGTTGCCAAGAACACACCTTGTACAGGCATGCCAGTCTGTGAAAGCATTTGAGGGTTTACAAAGAGAATATAACTCATTGCAAAGAATGTTGTTAAACCAGCAAGCACCTCTGTACGGACATCTGTCCCGTGCTCTTTTAGTTTAAATAGTTTGTCCATTATAAATCTCCTTTTGTTTTTTACGAACAATATGAGTATTATATCATTTATCATTCACTTTTTCAATATGTTTATTTGATTTATTTAACAAAATGAAATGTTTATTTTTTGTTTTGAGTCTGTTTTTCTTCTTTCTTTTTGATATAATAGTAGACATCTTATCTGGAATGTACTAGGAAGGTTTATATGACTAAAAAAATTATCGCAGTCGATTTGGACGGAACCCTGCTCAATGGTGAAAGCAAGCTCTCCGATTTTACCAAAAAGACAATCAAAAAAATTACCGAAAAGGGGCACCATGTTGTCATCACGACAGGTCGTCCTTATCGTATGGCAAAAGAATTTTATCAGGAACTAGAGTTGCACACACCTATGATCAACTTCAATGGTTCCCTTACCCATCTACCAGGACAGGCTTGGGAGCATGAGAAGTGTTTTACCTTGGACAAAAAATACCTCTTGGATATGGTCAAACGCAAAGAGGATATCCAAGCTGACTTTATTGCAGGAGAATATCGCAAGAAATTTTATATCACGGCTCCTAATGAAGAAATTGCCAATCCCAAACTATTTGGTGTAGAAAATTTCCAACCAGAAAATCAATTCAAATCCGACTTGGTAACCAAAGACCCTAACTGCATCCTCTTGCAAACAAGAGTTGAGGACAAATACGCTCTCGCAGACGAGATGAATCGTTTTTACCAACACCAACTAGCAATCAATACCTGGGGAGGTCCCCTCAACATTCTCGAATGTACACCAAAAGGAGTCAACAAGGCCTTTGCTTTAGAGTATTTGCTCAATGTTATGAACCGAGACAGACAAGATTTGATTGCCTTTGGAGATGAACACAATGACACCGAAATGCTGGCTTTTGCAGGCAAGGGATATGCTATGAAAAATGCCAATCCCGATTTGCTACCATATGCAGATGAGCAACTCTCTCTGACAAATGATGAAGATGGTGTTGCCCATACCCTACAAGATTTGTTCCTATAACACTCAAAAAGTTAGCTTGTGCTAGCTTTTTTGATTTTCACAATTTTTCAATTCATCGGCCTATTTTCATTTTTTTATATTAAATTACTCCCTTATCTTTTTATACATTTCTACAAAGAGTTTATATATTAACATTTTGTAAACGAGTTTTCATTGAAAATTAACACATATTTATAAGAAATGGTTGCTTTTTGTTTGAAAACGGTTTATACTTAAAGTTAGGCTTAAAGTTTTCTTAAACATACAGTCAAACATTTTAAAGGAGGAATGACAATAATGAGTATCGGAATCATTATTGCAAGCCACGGCGAATTTGCTGCGGGTATTCATCAGTCCGGATCTATGATCTTTGGTGAACAAGAGAAGGTTCAAGTTGTAACCTTTATGCCAAACGAAGGTCCAGACGATTTATACGCTAAGATAAATAACGCTGTTGCTGCATTTGACGCAGAAGATGAGGTTCTAGTATTGGCTGACCTTTGGAGTGGATCTCCATTCAACCAAGCTAGTCGCGTAATGGGAGAAAATCCTGAGCGTAAATTTGCCATCATCACAGGACTGAACTTACCGATGTTGATCCAAGCCTACACAGAGCGCCTGATGGACGCGAATGCAGGTGTGGATAAAGTCGCTGCGAACATCATTAAAGAAGCCAAAGATGGCATCAAGGCTCTTCCAGAAGAGCTTAACCCAGTTGAGGAAGTTGCAAGTGCTACAACTGCTCCTGCCGCACAAGCTGCGATCCCAGAAGGAACAGTTATCGGTGACGGTAAGCTAAAAATCAACCTTGCTCGTCTAGACACTCGTCTCCTTCACGGTCAGGTTGCCACTGCTTGGACTCCAGATTCAAAAGCAGACCGTATCATCGTTGCTTCAGATAACGTTGCAAACGACGAATTGCGTAAAGAATTGATCAAACAAGCAGCTCCTAACGGAGTAAAAGCCAACGTTGTACCAATCAAAAAATTGATTGAGGTTGCAAAAGACCCACGTTTCGGTGACACTCATGCCCTTATCTTGTTTGAAACACCACAAGATGCACTTCGTGCAATCGAAGGTGGCGTGCCAATCAAGACTCTTAACGTTGGTTCTATGGCTCACTCAACAGGTAAAACAATGATTAACAACGTTTTGTCTATGGACAAAGAAGACGTTGCAACCTTTGAAAAAATGCGTGATCTCGGTGTTGAATTTGACGTACGTAAAGTACCAAACGACACGAAAAAAGATTTGTTTGATTTAATCAAAAAAGCTAACGTTCAATAATCAAAATCTACTTCTAAGGAATCATTAGAAGAATGATAATACTCTTCATTATAATTAAATAGAAAAGGAATAAAACCATGTCAGATATTTCAATTATTTCTGCTATCTTGGTCGTATTTGTTGCCTTCCTTGCAGGTCTTGAAGGTATCCTCGACCAATTCCAATTCCACCAACCAATTGTCGCATGTACCCTTATCGGTCTTGTAACTGGTAACCTCGAAGCAGGGGTTATGCTTGGTGGATCACTTCAAATGATTGCTCTAGGTTGGGCAAACATCGGTGCTGCCGTAGCTCCTGACGCTGCCCTTGCCTCTGTTGCCGCTGCAATCATCATGATTAAAGGTGGTAACTTTACTACTGAAGGTATAGCAGTGGCAACTGCAACTGCAATCCCTCTTGCCGTAGCTGGACTTTTCTTGACTATGATCGTTCGTACAATTTCAGTTGCCTTGGTTCACACTGCTGATGCTGCCGCTAAAGAAGGTAACATTGCAGCTGTTGAGCGCGCTCACTACTTTGCCCTTATTCTTCAAGGTCTTCGTATCGCTGTTCCTGCTGCCTTCCTTATCGCTATCCCAGCTTCTGCTGTTCAAGACGCTCTTGGTTTAATGCCAGATTGGTTGAACGGTGGTATGGCTGTTGGTGGTGCCATGGTCGTTGCCGTTGGTTACGCTTTGGTTATCAACATGATGGCAACTCGTGAAGTATGGCCATTCTTTGCTATCGGTTTTGCTCTTGCAGCAATCTCTCAATTAACTCTGATTGCCCTTGGTGTCATCGGTGTTGCCCTTGCCTTCATCTACCTCAACCTTTCTAAACAAGGTGGAAACGGTGGCGGAGGAGCTGCAACTTCTAACGACCCAATCGGTGATATCCTAGAAGACTACTAGAAAGGGGAACAATCATGGCTGAAAAAATTCAATTATCAAAATCAGATCGTCAAAAAGTTTGGTGGCGTTCACAATTCCTTCAAGGTTCTTGGAACTACGAACGTATGCAAAACTTGGGTTGGGCTTACTCTTTAATCCCAGCTATCAAGAAACTTTACACAACTAAAGAAGATCAAGCTGCTGCTCTTGAGCGTCACCTTGAATTCTTCAACACTCACCCATACGTGGCTGCTCCAATCATGGGGGTTACTCTTGCACTTGAAGAAGAACGCGCAAACGGTACAGAAATCGATGACGCTGCTATCCAAGGTGTTAAGATCGGTATGATGGGACCTCTTGCTGGTATCGGTGACCCAGTCTTCTGGTTTACAGTTCGTCCGATCCTTGGTGCCCTTGGTGCATCACTTGCTGCAACTGGTAACATCGTTGGACCACTTCTCTTCTTCTTTGGATGGAATGCAATCCGTATGTCATTCCTTTGGTATACACAAGAGTTTGGTTACAAAGCTGGATCTGAAATCACTAAAGACATGTCAGGTGGTATCTTGAAAGACATCACTAAGGGTGCATCTATCCTTGGTATGTTCATCCTTGCCGTTCTTGTACAACGTTGGGTATCCATCAACTTCACTATCAACCTTCCAGGCAAACAATTGTCAGAAGGTGCCTACATCAACTTCCCAGAAGGTCCTGTTACAGGAGCTGAGTTGAAGGGCATTCTTGGTCAAGCGCTTAGTGGTATGAGCCTAGATAGAGTTCAACCACAAACGCTTCAAGGTCAGTTGGACTCATTGATTCCAGGATTGATGGGACTTCTCCTTACTTTCCTTTGCATGTGGTTGCTTAAGAAAAAAGTATCTCCAATCACAATCATCCTTGCCCTCTTTGCAGTTGGTATCGCAGCTCGTTTCTTCGGTATCATGTAATCCAAGCAATTGAGAATATAGATAAAAAAGAATCAGGATTAAACCTGATTCTTTTTGTGTATCAACTTTTTCTCCTAGTAAGATAATGCAAGCCCCCAATCACGACTGCTAGGATAGTTGTATAGATGACTTGAGGGGGTTCTAAAGGCACAAAAGCTCCTTGCAGGATAAATGTATTGGCAAGTACACCAACAAGGGCTGCAAGGCTCAAAAACGTGAGCAAGAGTAACTTGTATCGATTAAAAGGCAGGCTGACCTTGGCAACTAGACACAGACCATTGATCAGGGCAAGGAGGAAGCAAATAAATTTGACCTGACCTGGGACAGTGATAAAGAAATTGGTCAAAAGAACACTAGCAACCAGAACGCCACCACCAATCGCAGCATTGGTCAAAATATCTCGCATAAAATGTGTGCTGACCTTTTCTTTATTGGACTCAAAAGTTAGGAAGAAAGATGGAATCCCAATCGTAATGGCTGAAATGATTGTAAACTGAATGGGGATAAAGGCAAATTCCAATCCAAATATCACACTCAAAATCGCAAACACGATGGAGAAGAAGGTCTTTGTTAGAAAGAGAGAGGCGACCTTTTGAATGTTATTGATGACACGGCGTCCTTCCATCAAGATATCATAAAATACTGCAAAATCATCTGTCAGGAAAACAATATTGGATACACTTTTAGCTGCACTCGTTGCTCCCTTCATTGCGAAACTAATATCTGCTTTCTTAAGAGCTAGAACATCATTGACCCCGTCACCACTCATGGCAACTGTTTTACCAGCATTTTGCAAAATAGATACCATCTTTTGCTTCTGTTCAGGTGTCACACGTCCAAAGATATCGTGCTCCAAGACCACTCTTTCAAAGTCCTCATCACTCACCTTGGTCATATCAATCGCACGGGCTGATTCTTTAAATCCTGCCTTACGAGCCACCCCATATACAGCCACATGATTATCCCCACTGATAATCTTCACTTCGACACCTTGAGATTCGAAATAGTCAAAGGTTTCCTTGGTATTGTCCTTGATTTCATCTGACAGAACGACGTGGCCTAATAGTTCCATATTGGCTGGACTTGTAATCTGGTCCTTGCTATGAGCGAGCGATAAGATTCGAAAACCTTGCTGTTTGAGATGTTCATAGTAATGATCCATCGCTTGGGTAAAACCGAGAAACTCATAAGCACCGAAAAAGTAAGTTCCTCCATCTTTAACTTGGACAAAGGAATACTTGTTTTTACTTGAAAAGGCACCAACTTCTTGAACTTCCCATTTTTTCTCACAGGTTAAGTAAGTCTTCAGAGCCCGCGACGTCGCATTTTCATCCTCAAAATAAGCTAGATAAGAAGTTAGTTTCTCTGCTACATTAGCATCCATTTCTTGGACCTTCATATTACCAGTCGTGATGGTTCCTGTCTTATCAAAACAAAGAACATCTACACGCGCCAAGGTCTCCACACAGTATAGTTCCTGCACCAGAACCTTCTTTTTGGCCAGCTTCATGGCCGCTACCGCCAGAGACACACTGACCAGTAGAATCAATCCCTCTGGAATCATGCCGACCAAGGCGCCTGAACTTCCCAAGACAATCTCAACATAAGACCGTCCTAGACTAAAACCTCTTACATAGAGCAGAATGGCAACTGGCACCAGCAGGATGGAGACAATTTTTAAAATCTTATCCATGTAATCGCGCAGTTGAGAAGGGTATTTTTTGAATTCCTTGCTGGATTTTGCGAGTTTATTGATATAACTATCTGGACCCACAGCCGTCGCCGTAACCAGACAAGTACCGCTGACAACATTGCTTCCGCTCATCAGCTTGTCACCTGCTGTTTTAAAGACCGAATCACTCTCACCAGTCAGCAAGGACTCATCTACCTCAACATTCCCTTCAAGCACTTCTGCATCTACAGGTACCTGATCACCCAGATTGAGATGCAAGTACTCGCCTAGCACGATGTCCTCAGGATCAATCTCAATTGTTTGACCATCTCGATTGACTCTGTACTTACTTTTACCAAGCAAACTCAGCTTTTCCAAAGCATTTTTTGAACGCACTTCTTGGAAAATCCCGATGGCTGTATTGATGGCAATCACACCTAAAAAGAGCATGTTCTCAAATCGCAAGGTTGTGGCTACCAGAACTGCCAGAGCCAAGTTCATGGCATTAAAGAAGGTAAAGATATTTGAAACGACTATTCCCTTGGTTGTTTTATAGGGTTTAATGTCACTGATGTTTCGTTGACGATCCTTGATGTCTTGGCTGCTTAAATACTTCATTTCTACTCCGATATCCTTTTGTACTACTATAATAACACATATCTTTTCCTCTGTCACTTAAAGACTCAAAATAAGAAGAACTCCCTTGACAAGCATCATCTATCATTACTTTAAGAAGCACTTAAAAACAAAAGAGGCTAGGATTCCCCTAACCTTTTTTCTTTATGCTTTATTCTGCCAAGGCACCCATTGGATCCCAAGGTGCGAGCACGATTGGTTCTGCTTCATAAGCAGCTTGTTCTTCTGCCGTCAGCAATTCTTTGCGAACAACGATTTGGTAGGTGTATTCGTCCATCCAAGCATCTGAGGCAACAAAGTAACCATCTGCGCCGACCTTGTCTCCCCAAGAGTTTTCAACTTTCCACTTGATTGACTTGCCGTTTTCATCCAAGTCTACACCTGTCAAGACCATGGCGTGGGTCATCAAGCTTTCGCTGTAGTTCAAACGTCCAGCCTTGTCTTGAGTCAGTTTAATGTCCATGCTTGATTCAAAGTCATAAACATCTGTCGCAAGGATTCCAGCTTTACGGTTGCTGAGCTGACCGACATCTGAACCAAACCAAACAGTCTCTCCTGTTTGCATTTGGGCAATCGCCAATTCTTTCAAGCGCTCCATTGGAACGTTGATGTAGCGAACTGCACGGCTACCAACGACATTTCCCAACATCTCAACTGTATAAGATTTACCGTATGGTTTATCAGCAGTTGGAGCATTGATAACCGAAACATAATCTTCTAGAGGAAGATTGACATATTTCTTGTAAAATTCCTGTGGCGTGATGCCCTTTTCGCTTTGGTAGTTGTTATCCTTATCGCGGTAGGCAAAATCAAACTGACGTGGTGGAAGACCCAAAGACATGGCAAGGAAGTTAAAGATTTCTTGCAAGAGGTCTTCTTTCTTGGCTTGAACAGTCGCTTGGTCAGCGCCAGAATCCAAGAGGTCACGTAAGATTTGAGCATCTTGACGAAGCAATTTGTTAAGGATTGCATTGAGTTCACGGCTATTGCTAGATGAAATAGACTCTGGATAAACAGACTTAGGTACGACACCGTATTTCTCAAAGAGAGAAACCACCATATCCCACTGACCACCATCTTGTTGTGGAGTTTGGAGCAGGAAGCTTACCTTACGGCTAGTCAATTCTTGGTCAGCAGTCGCAATCACTTGCTCCAAGAACCAGTTAGATTTTTCATACTTGTCCCAGAAGAAGGTGTGGGCTTGTGACAATTCAAAGTTCTCCAATTTGTATTGCGAAATGAGTTTGTGACGGAAAGTATTGAGGGCCGCAAACATCCAGCAACGACCAGATGCTTTCTGGTTAGTCACCTTGTCCTTGGTCAAATCCAATGAGAAAACAGGTGTGTTATCCACATGGCTTTGACGACGTTCTAGGGCTGCAAAAATTCCGTTGTGGCTTGTAGCATTTTCGATCGCTTGGTATTTTACATTTGCTTTATAGTTGGCAAATAATTGATCCGTAAATGATTCTTGAATCGCGTTCATAGATTCCTCCTTTTATTCTACTGTCTATTATAACTCTTTTCACAAAGGAAGCAACTGAAAAATGAAAAAGCAAGCCAAATAGACTCACCCTTTTACTAAAATAAATTAACTTAAGCAACGCTAGCAAGGAGAACTTCTAACTCCTCCTTGGTCAAGCGGCGCCATTCTCCTCGTTTCAAATTCTCATCCAAAACTAGAGTACCCATAGTCAAACGTTGTAGGTCCACCACTTCCTTACCACAGTAGGCCACCATGCGTTTGACCTGGTGAAACTTCCCTTCCGCAATGGTCACACGAACCTGGCTTTCACCCTTATCTAAATCCACGGACAAAATTTCCAGTTTGGCCGGCTGGCAGGTAAAGTCCTTAAGCGGAATGCCCTTGGCAAATGTTTCCACATCTTCTTGGGTCATGATTTCCTTGACCTGAGCTAGATAAGTTTTATCCACATGACGTTTAGGTGAAAGAAGAGCATGGGCCAGCTGACCATCATTGGTCAAGAGCAAAAGACCATGCGTATCGATATCCAAACGCCCTACAGGAAAAACTTCTTTGGCACGTCCATAGTCGTCCAACAAATCCAGAACTGTTCTATGCTTGGGATCCTCAGTCGCCGAAATGACCCCTTGAGGCTTGTTCATCATGTAGTAGACAAACTCCTCGTACTCTAACACTTGGTCATCAAAACGAATCTCATCTCTTTCTTCATCTATTTGCAGTTTTGCTGATTTTTCTTTTTTACCATTTACCGTCACGCGCCCAGCCTTGAGCAAGTTTTTGACCTCAGTCCGACTTCCTACAGCGCAGGCAACTAAAAATTTATCTAATCTCATAGAACTATTATATCATACTCAAAAGGAGGCTGGCTCAATGACCAACCTCCCTTTTTCTAATTTTTCAAGAAACTAACTTCCTCGTCTCCAGAAAATAGCTAATACAATCATGGCACCTAAAACAGCTGGGATAATAGCTGTTCCTGCTAGGATCGGTCCCCAAGTTCCAAAGAACAAGTGGCCCAGAAAGGCGCCAATCCAGCCGAGAAACATTTTCCCAAAACATCCCATGCTCTCTCCGCGATTGGTCAAAGCACCTGCCAAGAGTCCCACTAAGAGACCGACAAACATACTTCCAAGCATAGCTTCTCCTTAAATTGCCCAATCTCCATTACGGAAGAGGGGTACGCGTGTTCCATCCTCACGGATACCATCGATATCCATTTGGCTAGAACCAATCATAAAGTCCACGTGAACATCTGAACGGTTAAGTCCTGCAGCTTCAAGCTCTTCTTCGCTCATCTCTGCTCCACCAACAACGCTGGTCGCATAGGCAGCACCGATAGCCAAGTGGTTTGACGCATTTTCGTCGAAAAGGGTGTTAAAGAAGGTGATGCCTGACTGAGAAATTGGACTTGGATCTGGTACCAAGGCACATTCACCTAAGGCACGCGCACCAGCATTTTCAAAGACAAGGTCTTTCATAACCTGATCACCCTTCTCAGCAGTGATATCCACGATTTGTCCATCTTTGAAGGTTACTTTAATACCTTCGATAATATTTCCGTTATAGCTAAGTGGTTTTGTAGAAGTTACATATCCATCTGCACGACGGAAGTCAGGCGCTGTGAAGACTTCCTCTGTCGGCATATTTGGCAAGAAACCTTCGCCCTGTGCATTGACAGCACCAGCTGATTCCCAAACATGGTTCTTTGGCAAACCAAGTGTCAAATCTGTTCCTGGTGCTGTATAGTGAAGAGCTGAGAATTGCTCTTTATTGAGCATTTGAGCCTTGCTTTTCAAGATATCTGCATGTTCTTCCCAAGCCTTAACAGGATCTTCTTCGTAGACACGGCAAGTCTTGAAGATTTGATCCCAAAGGAGGTCCACTGCTTCTTCGTCGCTTGCTGTATTTGGGAAGACCTTCTTAGCCCACTCAAGTCCCGCAGCGGCTGCCACAGTCCAGCTAACCTTGTTAGATTGAGTTGCGATACGCATTGGCTTCATGGCAAGTCCCATAGCTTTGGCAGAAGCAGAAAGCTTGTCAGCATCCACTCCGTTCAAGGCACCTGGGTCAGATGAGCGAACTCCAAGACGGCTAGCCTTGTTCTCCAAGAGATAGTTCATCTCAGCAATCTTGTATTCTGGTACATTGTCCAGACGCTCCATCGGCGCATGGAGGAATTTCTCACGGTTTACAAAGTCATCTGCCCATTGGACGATCACTTCGTGTGCACCCAGTGCATAGGCTTCTTTGACGATTAAGTGAGCCAACTCACGTTGCTCCACATCGATTGAAAGAGCTAAAGTGTGGCCAGGTTGCACGTTGATTCCATTCGCAACCAATAATTTCGCATATTTTTCTAGATTTTCTTTAAAATTTGGTAAAACCATGTTGTTTCTCTTTTCTATTTTTATTTTTCTTTCAAAACAGAGAATAATCCTGCTAAAGCAATAGCACCTGACAAGAGCGCTGTTGATAGGATAATTGTTTCGTCTGCCAGCTCTAACTGATAGTCAAAGACCTTTTCAGCAGGTTTATCTTCTGCAAAAATTCTTAGTTTCATTTTACTATTCCTCATCTCCTTTAAAATAACTCATCAAACAAACTCAACTGGTTATCTTCTGGCATATTGCCGAGAATCCCCATTTCATCCATCTTCTCAACCAAGGTTGATGAGAGTCCACCGCGCTTGCGTAGTTCTGTTTTAGAGAGGAATTCGCCCTCTTGGCGCGCTCGAACTAACTGCTTGGCAACGTTCTCTCCCAGCCCATCCATAGCCACAAATGGTGGAATGAGGGTATCTCCATCAATGATGAATTCCGTCGCATCACTACGATAGAGGTCCAATTTACCGAACTTGAAGCCTCGCTCCCACATCTCATTGACAATCTCAAGAGTTGTGTAGAGGTCAATTTCTACGTTGGAAGCTTCATTGTTCTTCCGTTTTTCAGCGATTTCTGCCATTCTGCGCTTGATGGTATCCAAGCCCGCACCCATGGTCTTGATGTCAAAGGCCTTAGCACGGATTGAGAAGTAAGCACAGTAGTAATAAATCGGATGGTGAACCTTGAAATAGGCTACGCGAAGGGCCATCATAACGTAGGCTGCCGCATGGGCTTTAGGGAACATGTACTTGATTTTTCCACAGGACTCAATATACCACTCTGGCACCTTATTGGCCTTCATGGCTTCGATATAGCCATTTCGTTCCTCTTCGGAAATCTTGAGCCACAAGCCCTTACGTACCCGTTCCATGATGGTAAAGGCCATCTTAGGTTCAAGACCCGCGTGCATGAGGTAAACCATGATGTCATCCCGACAACCAATAACGGTTGATAGGTCAGCAATCCCTTGCTTAATCAGATCCTGGGCATTTCCCAACCAGACATCGGTACCGTGGGATAGACCTGAGAGCTGAAGCAACTCCGCAAAGGTTGTCGGATGAGTTTCATCAACCATCCCTCGGACAAAGTTGGTTCCAAACTCTGGTATTCCCAGCATTCCTGTCGGTGTTCCGATTTGCTCAGGTGTCACACCTAAAACTTCCGTTCCAGAAAAGAGTGCCATCACACCTTCGTCATCCATGGGAATTTCATTGGGGTCAATACCAGACAAGTCCTGCAATTTCCGAATCATGGTCGGATCATCATGCCCCAGTACATCAAGTTTGAGGACATTCTCATCGATATCGTGGAAGTTAAAGTGAGTCGTCTGCCATTCAGCCGTCACGTCATCTGCTGGATACTGGACAGGCGTAAAATCGTAGACGTCCATGTAGTTAGGAATAACAACGATTCCCCCCGGGTGTTGTCCTGTAGTCCGCTTGACACCAGCTGCACCTTGAGCGAGGCGTTCCACCTCTGCATCACGATAAAATTTCCCATAGTCCCGCTCGTAGCCCTTGACAAAACCATAGGCAGTCTTGGCAGCCACCGTACCAACCGTTCCTGCACGGAAGGCATATTCCTCACCAAAGATATCACGAACATCCAAATGAGCGCTAGGTTGGTCTTCTCCCGAGAAGTTCAAGTCAATATCGGGAACCTTGTCTCCATCAAAACCAAGGAAGGTTTCAAAGGGAATATCCTGCCCATTTTTGCTGAGTTTGTGACCGCAGTTTGGACAGTCCTTATTGGGCATATCAAAACCTGAACCGTAAGAACCATCGGTGATAAACTCACTGTACTGACACTGACCACAGACATAGTGAGGAGAGAGCGGATTGACCTCTGTAATCCCAATCATGGTCGCAACAAAACTGGAACCGACAGATCCACGAGAACCAACCAAGTAACCCCGTTCATTAGAACGTTGTACCAGCATCTGGGAAGCCAGATAAATAACGGCAAATCCATTCCCAAGAATGGAAGTCAATTCTTTTTCAATCCGCAAATCAACAATATCCGGTAGCGGATTTCCATAAATCTCAAAAGCTTTCTTGTAGGTCAATTCAGCAACCGTTTCTTCAGCCTTGTCAATGAAAGGAGTGTACAAATCACCCTTAACGACCTCAACGGGTTCAAAGATTTCTGCCAAGGCATTGGTGTTTTCAATAACCAATTTGCGAGCTAAATCTTCGCCCAAGAAGGCAAATTCATCCAACATCTCATTGGTCGTTCGAAAATGAGCCTTTGGAAGAGGAGCTGGTTGGGCATGTTCCCCATGACCGATGGTTCGGTTAATCATAGCTCCCTGTCCCAAACTACGGACGATAATTTCACGGTAAATCTCTTCTTCTGGTTCGATATAGTGGACATTTCCCGTAGCTAGAACAGGCTTGCCAAGACGGTCTCCGACCTCTATCAAACTCTTGATAATGGTCTGGAGTTCCTCCATATCCTTGACCTGCTCCTTGGCGATCAATGGCGCATAGATAGCTGGTGGCATGATCTCGATAAAGTCATAATACTTGGCCACCTCAACCGCCGCATCCACACCTTGGGAAACAACTGCGTCAAAAACTTCACCCTCCGAGCAAGCCGACCCTAAAATCAAACCTTCCCGATGGGCATCTAGAACTGTTCTCGGAATCCGCGGCACTCCTTCAAAGTACTTAGTATTGGACAAAGAAACCAGCTTAAAGATATTCTTTAGACCAACTTGATTCTTGACATAAATCGTCGCATGCTTAATCCGAGCTTTTTTATAAGAATCTGGACTAATCAAATCAATGTTTAGTCTAGCTAAATCCGTCACACCATGTTTTTCTGCCACCTCTTTGATAAAGATGAAAAGCAGACGACCAGTAGCTTCCGCATCGTAGTTGGCCATGTGGTGATGTTCCAAAGCCACACCAAAACGCTTGGTTAAAGGCCCCAGACCATGACGTTTATACTCAGGATAGAGGTTTCTGGCAAACTCAAGCGTATCGATGACTGGCTGGCTAATCTTAGGCAGACCATGACGCTCATAATTCGCATTCATAAAGCCAACGTCAAAGGTGGCATTGTGGGCAACTAGGACCGTATCCTTGCAGAATTCTTGGAATTCTTGCAAAACTTGTTCCAGTGGTTTAGCATTTTTGACATGATCATCTGTAATTCCAGTCAACTCAGTAGTAAAAGCTGATAATGGATGCCCAGGATTGATAAATTCATCAAATTCGGCAATAACATTCCCCTTGTACATCTTAGAGGCCGCAACCTGAATCAGGTCATTATAGATAGCTGAAAGCCCCGTCGTTTCCACGTCAAAAACCACGTAGGTTGCTTCTGACAAGTCCATCTCCACTTCGTTGTAAACGATAGGAACACGGTCTTCAACGATATTGGCTTCCATTCCATAGATCAGCTGGATTCCCGCTTTCTTAGCTGCCTTATAGCCATGTGGGAAGGACTGGACATTCCCATGGTCCGTGATGGCTACCGCCTTGTGTCCCCACTTAGCAGCTGTCGCAACGATTTTCTCTACCTCAGGAAGAGCATCCATGGTCGACATATTAGTATGAGCATGAAACTCAACTCGGCGCTCACCTTCTGGCATCAAATCCTTCCGCTCATAGTGAACAACTTCCTGCACGTCCTGCACGTTCATGGTTAAATCTCGTGTAAAGTTATTCATCTCTACATTCCCACGAACACGGAGCCAAGAATTCTTCTTGATAAGGTCAAATTTCTGAGCCTCTTCTTCATTCTTAACCCATTTTTGCATAGAGAAACTTGAACTATAGTCCGTCATCTTAAAGTTAATCAAGACACGGCCTGTTCTGGTCACTTTATGCTCGACATCAAAAACCACCCCTTCAAAGACCAAACGATTTTCCTCAGTCGTCACGTCAATCATCTGGGTCACTTCTGCCTTATCTAGTTTTGGTTTGGCCGCAGCCTTTTTAGCCTGAAAATCAAAGGCTGGTTTCTCTTCTACTGGTGGAGGAGTCATTTGTTCCAGTTGTTCCATAGCCCGCAGGGCTTCTTCGTTGGCAGCTTGAACAATTTGTTCATTCTCCGTATGGAATGCTTCCTCCTGTTCTTGTGTAAGGGCATCGTTCTTTTCAATTTGGCATACAAAAGCTGGGAAACCAAACTTTTCAAGTTGATTTGCTAGATTAGGAAGATGATTCTTCTTAAAGTGTTCCTTATCAACCGCCTCTGAACCTTCAATAAAGAGCTGATTTCCCTCCGCACGAACTTGTAAATTCTGAAAAAGAGATTTAAATCCTTGGCTTGCACATGGACCTTCAGAAAATGCCTCCTTGTAGTAGGCCTGTAAGAGTTGATTAGAAAATTCTTGAGAGAGCGCCTTGATTTCAAAAACAGCTTTATTCCCTGTCTTAGAAAATTCTTCACTCAACCCTTTCTTTAATTCTAGAAAGATTTCAATCGGTAAAATTTTAGAAAATACAAAATGAAATTCCCAGACCTTACTAATTTTATGAACCACGACACGCTCAATACTTGCATCCACAAGAGCCGAATCCTGTCTCAATTGATCAGAGATTCCTAGTTGATTCATCAAAATTTCAAACTTACTTGACATTCATTTTCCTCACATTATTCTCTTACTATTTTACCATAATTAAAGAAAATATATAGCTAGTACCATTTCCCTTACGATTTAGATAGAAAGGTTTTATCATACTTGTAGTAGATAAAACTATACTGATCCGTAGTCACATATTAAAAAGTGAGATGACATTTCACTTGGCATCTCACTCTTTTTATTCTTAAAATCCATTATTGTCGCTGAGCTCTTTGAACCAGTACCCCGATT
Source organism: uncultured Streptococcus sp. (assembly GCA_963546055.1). Lineage (GTDB taxonomy): Bacteria > Bacillota > Bacilli > Lactobacillales > Streptococcaceae > Streptococcus. Next base: position 30,879 of record CAUULS010000012.1, on the reverse strand, counting down.
TCTTCAGGCGACGTTCTTGTGTTTCCAAGTCAAGCTCAACCAGACCATAGCGGTTTTTATAGCTGTTGAGCCATGACCAGCAGTCGATAAAGGTCCAGATTAAGTAACCTTTACAGTTAGCACCGCCTTCAATAGCACGATGGAGTTCACGTAAATGCCCTTTGACAAATTCAATACGATAGTCGTCTTGAATCATGCCATTCTCACGAAATTTATCTTCACCTTCAACCCCCATGCCATTCTCTGTCAGCATCCACTCGATATTGCCATAGTTTTCCTTGATGTTTTGTGCGATGTGGTAAATCCCTTGCTCGTAGATTTCCCACCCACGGTGCGGGTTAATCATACGACCTGGCATGACGTAAGGCTCATAGAAATGTTCTGGTAAGAGGGGACTATCTGGATGTTTAGCAAATCGAGGCGCCATAACACGCAAAGGTTGGTAGTAGTTGACTCCAAGGAAGTCTACCGTATGTTGGCGAATCAGTTCCAATTCCTCTGCTGTGTAGTCTGGCAGTAAATCATGCTCTGCTAAAATTTCCACCAATTCCTCTGGATAAGTTCCCAAGACAGATGGGTCTAGGAAAGATTGAGCTTGAAAGAGATCCGCAATACGAGCAGCTTTGACATCCGCAGGATGTTGGCTACGAGGATAAGCTGGCGTCAAGTTGAGAACAATCCCAATCTTGGAATCAGGCAAAAGCTCATGGCAGGCCTTAACCGCAAGAGTACTTGCTAGTTGCGTATGATAGGCTACCTTAACTGCCGCTTTGGCATCTACCTTGTGAGGATAATGGGCATCATAAAAATAACCAAACTCAACAGGAACGATGGGTTCATTGAAGGTAATCCATTGGTCCACCAAGTCACCGTAGGTCTCAAAACAGAAACGAGCATAGTCTTCGTAGGCCTTGATAGTTGCCTTATTTTCCCAACCATCCCCTTCTTCTTGCAGAGCAAAAGGCAGATCAAAGTGATAGAGATTAACCAAAAGGCGAATCCCCCTGGCCTTAATCGCTTCAAACACCTGACGATAGAAGGCCACACCTTGAGGATTGACCTCTCCACGCCCCTGTGGGAAAATACGCGACCACTGGATAGAAGTGCGAAAGGCTGTATGACCTGTTTCTACCAGAAGCTCAATATCCTTTTCCCAGTTTTCGTAAAAAGTCGATGTTTTGTCAGGTCCAATCCCATTGTAGTAGCGATTGGGCTCTACTTGGAACCAATAATCCCAGAGATTGTCTCCCTTGCCGTCACTAGGCACACGACCTTCTGTCTGTGGTCCAGAAGTCGAGGAACCCCAGACAAAATCCTTTGGAAATTTTAGCATACTTATACCTCTTAACTTAATGATGTATTTATTCACTCCCATTATATAGAAAAAACAAGGTAAAAACTAGTTACATTTTTGCCTTGTTTTTCTTCTGATTATAGTTTTTATTTCTTGCTGAGGATTTCAAGGGTTTCAAGCAAATTATCTGCATGAACTTCGATGGTGTCACCAGTCGCCTTGATCTTAACTTCTACGATACCATCAGCCGCTTTCTTCCCAACAGTAATACGGATTGGAAGACCGATCAAGTCGCTATCGCTGAATTTAACCCCGACACGTTCGTTACGGTCATCTGTCAAGACCTCGTAACCAGCGTCCATCAAGTTGGCTTCCAATTTTTCTGTCAAGGCTTGCGCTTCTTCATCCTTGACATTGACAGTGATCAAGTGCACATCAAACGGCGCCAATTCTTTAGGGAAGTTGATTCCCCAAGCGTAACGGTATTCACCCTTAGGCGTTTTATTGACAAAGAGGCGAGCGTGTTGCTCCATAACCGCTGAAAGGAGACGGCTAACACCGATACCGTAACATCCCATGATGATTGGCACAGCACGACCATTTTCATCCAAAACATCTGCACCCATGCTTGCTGAATAGCGAGTACCGAGTTTGAAGATGTGACCAATCTCGATACCACGCGCAAAGTTGAGAACACCTTGTCCGTCTGGGGAAATTTCACCCTCACGAACTTCGCGAATATCCACGTATTCTGCAGTGAAATCACGACCTGGGTTCACACCCGTCAAGTGGTAGCCATCTTCGTTAGCCCCCACAACAGCATTGCGAACATCTTGCACCCTACGGTCTGCAATGATTTTGACATTTTCTGGCAAACCAACTGGACCAAGCGAACCAAAGCCAGCTGAGATAACATTTGCTACTTCTTCCTCGCTCGCAACATCAAAGAAATCTGCACCCAAGTGGTTTTTCAACTTGACTTCATTGAGTTGGTCATTTCCAACTAGAAGGGCTGCAACAAGCTCACCATCTGCCATGTAGAAGAGGGTTTTAATCGTTTGTTCTTCTGGGACATTTAGGAAGGCTGCCACTTCATCGATGGATTTAACACCTGGAGTTTCCACTCGAGTCACTTCTTCTTCCGCAACAACACGGTTGCTTGGTTTGTACTCGTTTGTTGCCATTTCTAAGTTAGCTGCATAGCTAGACTCAGTTGAGTAGGCAATGGTGTCTTCACCAGAAACCATCCATTTGAGCAATTCTGTCTTGATTTCTTCTTGTACTTCTGCAGGAATTTCATCAAATGAGGCAACTGACTTATCTAAGACAACCCAGCGGTCGAGGTCTGTACGGGCTGGTGTGATGGCCATAAATTCTTGGCTATCCTTACCACCCATGGCACCACCGTCACCGATGATGGCCTTGAAGTCCAAGCCACTACGAGTGAAAATTCGTTCATAGGCCGCTTTGTACTCGTCATAAGTCACATCCAAACTATCGTAATTAGCATGGAAACTATAGCCGTCCTTCATGATAAATTCACGCGTACGGAGAAGTCCGTTACGCGGACGTTTTTCATCACGGTATTTCGGTTGGATTTGGTAAAGGTTGAGTGGCAATTGCTTATAAGATTTCACAGAGTCACGAACAATAGCTGTAAAAGTTTCTTCGTGTGTTGGACCTAGGATAAAGTCTGACTTTTCACGATTTTTCAGTTTATAAAGGTCTTCACCATAGGTTTCGTAACGACCTGATTCGCGCCAGAGATCGGCACTGAGAAGGGCAGGAGCCAACATTTCCACCGCACCAATCTTATCAAACTCTTGGCGCATAATATTTTTAGCCTTTTCAATCACACGGTTAGCGAGTGGTAGGTAAGAATAAACACCAGCAGAAACTTGACGAACATAACCAGCACGCAACATAAGGGCGTGGCTGATAACTTGAGCATCACTTGGCATTTCGCGAAGCGTTGGGATTAGCATTTTACTTTGTTTCATAATATTCCTCGATTATCTAAAAGAAGAGTCGCATAATGTCATTCCAGGTCACAGCAAGCATCAAGACAACCATGATAACTACACCAGCCATGGTGACATAGGTTTCAATTTCTTGTTTAAGGGGTTTACGGCGGATAGCCTCTAGGATATTGAGCACAATCTTTCCACCATCCAGAGCCGGGATCGGAATCAAGTTAAAAATCCCGATATTGATGGAAATCATGGCTAGGAAGTAGAGGACATTCTCAATTCCATTTTTAGCAGCATCGCTACTTGCCTTAAAAATGGCAACGGGACCGCCGAGTTTGTTCAAATCTGGATGGAAAATCAAGTTTTTCAGAGCCGAAAGGATACGGAGCCCAGAGTCAGCAGCGGTCGTAAATCCACCAACAAACATGGATAGAAAGTCTGACTTGACCCCTGGTTGAACCCCAAGAATGTAACGTCCTTGATTCTCTTCTGGAGTCACCGTGACTTGTTTTTCGCTACCATTTTCAGAAATAGTCACATCCAAGGTCGGGGCAGTCTTGTCCTTGGTATCTGCTTCCACAGCCTGGGTCAAGTCTTGCCAATTCTTAACCTCATGCGAGCCGACCTTGGTGATTTGAGCTGTCTCAGCTAGGCCTACCTTAGCCAAAGCTCCCTCTGGCATGACATGAAAGAGATTGGTCTGAGTATCTCTAACACCGCCTTGCAAAAAGATCAAGATCCAAAAAACAACAACACCTAAGATAAAGTTATTCATAGGACCTGCAAAGTTGGTGATGAGCTTACCCCAGATAGAAGCATTTTGATACTGTACATCCAGAGGAGCAATGCGCACTTCGGTTCCATCTTCTTCAACAACCGTTGCATCATGATCCACTGCAAAGGTCTTTTCTTCTTCCAGGACCAAACCCTTGATAAAGAGCTTGTCTTCAAAGTCAAACTGAGTTACCTGCATAGGAAGAGACGTTTGATCCAGTTTCTTCCCTGAGAGGTTGATCCGTTTGACCTTACCATCATCAGCAAGTGTTAAACTGACCGGAGTTCCTGTCTTGATTTCTGTCGCATCATCACCCCAGCCTGCCATACGAACATAGCCTCCTAGAGGAAGGATTCGAATGGTATAAGCAGTGCCATCCTTACCGATATGGGAAAAAATCTTGGGCCCCATACCAATGGCAAATTCACGAACTAGAATGCCCGATTTCTTGGCAAAATAAAAATGTCCAAACTCATGCACCACCACAATAATCCCAAAAACGAGGATAAAGGTTAGCAATCCAATCATTCAATATTCCTTTCTTTAAAACAGGCCAAATAAGTGCATCATTGGAAACACAATCAGCATGCTGTCAAAGCGATCCAACACACCGCCATGTCCAGGGATAAATTTTCCAGAATCCTTAACACCGAAATGGCGTTTCGTAGCACTCTCAATCAAGTCACCAAACTGACCTGCCACACTGAAAAAGGCTGCAAAGAGACTCATTCTATAAATCCCATAAGGAAGAGCAACTGTGCTGTCCACTAACATGAAAATCACTGTTATCAGTACCGCACCTAGAATACCACCGACAAAGCCCTCAATACTCTTATTAGGAGAAACTCTCGGCGCCAACTTATGTTTACCAAAATTCATCCCTGTCAGGTAGGCTGCGCTATCTGTCGCCCAAACGATAAAAAGGGCCAAAAGTACCTTGTCAAAACCTGCCACCCGAGCATCTAGTAAGGCATTAAAGCCAAAACCAACATAAAAGCTCACAGCAATTGGAAAAGCGGCATCTTCAATCGTATAGCTTTTACTGAAAACGGTGGTCCCTAGCATAATCATAATTAAAACGCTGTAGGCAACCACATTCCCATCAACTGGCAAAAAAGTTAGGTAATTTTCTAAGGGGATTGTGAGAGCAAAGGTCGCAAAGAGGGTCAAGGCACCCTCGATGGTCATGGTCTTTAACCCCTTCATGTGCAAGAGTTCATGGACAGCCAGCATGGCTAACAAACCAATCCCTATCTGCAACAAGAGCCCTCCCGCAAACAAGACTGGAAGGAAAATTGCCAGGGCCAATACCGCAAACAATGTTCTCTTTTGTAAATCCTTGGTCATATCTTCTCCTAAACTCCTCCAAAACGGCGATTGCGATGGTTAAAAGCAGCAATAGCTTCCTGCAAGGCGGCTTCATCAAAATCAGGCCACAAGGTATCCGTAAAATAAAGCTCGCTATAGGCTGCTTGCCATGGCAAGAAATTACTCAAACGCAACTCACCACTCGTGCGGATAATCAAGTCCGGATCCCGCAAATCCTTTGGCAGGTGTTGCGTAAAAAGATAGTCCCCAATCATATCTTCTGTGATGTCACCAGGGTTGATTTTAGCATCTAGAACATCTTGAGCCAAGCCCTTAAGAGCCTGCGTAATTTCAGCACGGCCACCATAGTTAAGCGCAAAATTGAGAATCAAGCCCGTATTGTTCTGGGTCAATTCCTCTGCTTTTTTCAAAGCTTCAAAAGTCGGCTTAGGCAGACGGTCTGTCTCCCCAATCATCTGAATCTTAACGTTATTTGCGTGCAATTCAGGGACGTAGTTATCATAAAATTCGACTGGCAAGTTCATGATAAACTTGACTTCTTGATCTGGACGCGTCCAATTTTCCGTTGAAAAGGCATAAACCGTGATGACCTTAACTCCCATCTTGTTCGCTGCCTTGGTCACTTTTTGGAGGGCTTCCATCCCCGCCTTATGACCAAAAACCCGTGGTTGCATCCGTTTTTTAGCCCAGCGGCCATTCCCATCCATGATGATGCCAATATGAGCAGGAACCTGTGTTGGAACCTCGACTTCTACAGCTTTATCTTTCTTAAAAAATCCAAACATGTTCTTATTCCTATTCAAAAATCTATCGTTTCATTATACCATATTTCCCTATTTTCTTCTATTGCTAAGTTACCGTCTTTGCTTGTAGACAAACAAAAAATAAGTCGCCTGATTGGGCGACTTTATTTTATAGGGAGATTATTATGAAAAAGTTTTAGGAGTTTAAGTTAAGTTCTTCTTAACTTATGAGCTTAGTATACACCTTCTAGCTTAAATTTTTCTTAATTTTTTTGAGAAATGAAAAGTATAAAATAATATTGTCCACTTGGGTGTACGAAAAAGCACCTCAAATCATCTTAAGTAGCCAATCTGAGTCTAAAACCTAGCTTTTTCTGAAAGTCATTTCAAGCTGACACCTTTTTTCCATAGTTTATAGATTGGAACTTTGCTTCATCAGTTACTTTCATAATGCACTTAACTATCAAATCATATATTCTACACTATAGCTAGCGTCTGATAAGATACGAGCTAGGAACTGCTTGGTTCGTTCTTCCTGTGGACGACTAAAGAAATCATGTGGGTTATTCTCCTCTACGATACGGCCTCCATCCATGAAAATAACGTGGTTGGCGACATCTCTAGCAAATCCCATCTCATGTGTGACGACTACCATGGTCACACCTTCTCCCGCTAACTGTTTCAGAACATCCAAAACATCTCCAACCAACTCAGGGTCTAGTGCAGAAGTTGGTTCATCTAGCAGAATCACCTCGGGCTTGACGGCAATGGCGCGCGCAATTCCTATTCGTTGTTGTTGCCCTCCAGATAGCTGGGAAGGGTAATAATCTTTGTAGGCCAGTAAACCAACTTTTTCCAAGGCAGATTCTGCACGTTTGAGCGCTTCTTCCTTGGGAACTTTACGAGCCACGATTAGGCCTTCTAGAATATTTTCCAGAGCAGTTTTATTTGCAAAGAGATTGTAGTGTTGGAAAACAAAGGCTGTTTTTTGGCGAATTTCTAGAATGTCTTTCTTGCTTAATTTGGCTAAGTCATAGGTCTTTCCTGCCAAAGTCAGACGGCCACTGTCCGCTTTTTCTAAGTGATTGATACAACGGAGAAAGGTCGTTTTCCCAGAACCTGATGGTCCTAAAATAACGACAACATCCCCTTGGTTGACCTGAAGATTGACATCCTCCAGTACCTGCCTCTCACCAAATGTTTTTGCGATATGTTCTACTTGTAACATCATGTCCTCCTATACAAAACGCGCGCTAGATGCTTTTGCTCTCTTTTCTTTTTTCACATAGCCTTTCTCCAGTAGGGAGAAGCCCCACTGAATCAAACCACAAATCAAAATATACTGCAAAAAGATCACAAAATAAGACTCAAAATACTGGTAACCGTAGGACGCTTCTACACGGGCAATCGCAGTAATATCCTTGATAGTCATGACAAAGACCAGGGAAGTCCCTTTGACGATATTGATCACCAGATTGGCCAAGTTGGGTAAGGCTGAGCGCAAAGCTTGAGGAAAAACAATCCTTAGATAGGCCTGGGTCGTTGTCAACCCAATCGCATGCGCTGCCTCTAATTGTCCCTTGTCCACCGTCAAGATAGCTGAACGCAAAATCTCCGACAAACTCCCGACCGTCATCAGACTATAAATGATAAAGGCATAGTAGAGAGGATCAAGTTTGAAAATATCAAAGTCACTTCCTATGCTTTTGAAAAATTGATTCAGCAGACTTGGAAACAAACTATAAAAGAAGAGAATCAATAAAATCGGAGGGGTCGCTCGGATAAAAGCCAGATAGACTAGAGAAAAACTTCTCACCCCTCGAATCTTGTAAATCTGCCCCAAGGCTAAAAATAGAGCAGGTAAAAAACTTAAGACCATGGCCACAATCATGATGACCAAGGTGATTGGCACACCTTTCAAGGTCTCCAGAAAGGTCTTTACAATATAGTCTATGTCCATTTCTTACCTCCCTTTTGTTTCCAAAGACTTCTCAAGCAAACGACTCAAGCTAGAAATAACCAAGGCAATCCCCCAGTAAAGAAGTGCAACTGCCGTATAGGTTTCCAGCGAGTAGTTCCCCAAATTGCGACTGATCAAGAGATTGCCTGCCCCCATAACATCAACAAAACCAATCGTATAGGCCAAGGCAGCATCCCGCATGAGATTGAGAATAGCAGTCGTTATATTGGGAAGAGTAACCTGAAAAGCTTGGGGAAAAATGATTCTCCAAAAGGTCTGACTTGGAGTCAAACCAATACTAAGCCCGGCCTCTGTCTGTCCCTTTGGAATAGCTTGATAGGCTGCCTTGAAAACCTCAGCAACAATAGCTGCAAACAAGAGAATCATCGTTAGGAGAACAAAAATAGTTTTAGACCAGTTGTTGATATCCAAACCCAGCCACCATTTCAGAAATTCTGGTAAGCCATAAAAGACTAGAAAAAGTAAGACAATCGGCGGTGTACAACGAAGGGTAAAAATATAACCTTTGGAAATTGCTGCAAAACTCTTGTCTTCTCCTACTTGCGCCCAGGCCAAGAGACCTCCAAAAAGGGAACCAAGAAGAGTGGTAAAAAAGAGAATGGACAAGGTCATAGGAAGTGCCTGCAATAAGGTCGGCAAAAACTGAAAGACCTTGGAAAAATCATAAGAAACCATGCAAAACCCTTTCTAGTCTTGGAATTTCTGGTCTAGTCTTTGTCTACGTAACTAAAGACATCTTCTTTAAAGTACTGCTGAGATAGCTTAGCAAGTGTGCCATCTTCTTTCAACTCTTTGATTGCTTTTTCATATTCTTTAGCAAATTTCTCACCCTTTTCATCACGGTGAATCAAGGGATAAGTTGGAATGCCTTTATATGGGAACCAGCTGAGTTTGTCCGCATATTGGTGGTAAGGGCCATCTTCTGCGGTAACTGCTTTTTCAAAAGACAGTTTGATATCAAAGAAGGCATCATAACGTCCTTCTAAGACCCAGGCATAGGCATCTGACACCTTAAAGGATTCCGCTGCAGTTAGCTCAATCGGTGCATCCTGATGTTTTTCATTGTAGCTAGTGATGACATTCCATTGAGCATTCTGGGGAGAGATGGGAACCAATTTCCCTTTATTCTTGGCAAAGTCATCAATGGTTTTGTATTTCTGTTCGTCTTCTTTTCTGACAGTAAATCCGATAATACTCGCTCCGACTGGTTCAGATGGAATGACAAACTTTTTAGCTCGTTCATCTGTGTACCAAGCTCCCTTGGTTCCGATGTCATACTTGCCTGATTCCAGACCGATCAAGAGGTCATCATCACTGGTACCCGTATATTCAAATTGATAGTTTGCCAACTTCTCATCAACAGCCTTCAAAACAGCTACTTCATAACCATCTGACTCCCCTTTTTCATTGACAAAGTCATAAGGTACGTAGTTCTGTGTATGGGCAACCTTCAAGGTTATGACCTCACCAGATGAAGCTGTTTCCCCCTCCTTGGCTGGAGCGCCAGCTAAACTTCTCCCGATAATCGTTGCCCCAATTACTGCAACAACTGCTACACCACCGATAATCCATGCTTTTTTACTCATCTTTTTCTCCTTTAGTTTTCAAGCGCTTCTCTTACCCACTGGATACGTTCAACTGCGATATCACTTGGAATGGTACAATCTGCCCCAAGTACCAAGCCCTGTTTCCCAGCTTCTGCAACTAGTTTCTTTGCCTCAGCCTGAATGGCATCCTTGCTACCAGTATACAGTAAGCCGGTCTTACCATTTTCGAATCCTCCAAGAACCGTACGTCCCTTGAAAATCTCACGACCTTCCTTGAGAGTGATTCCTTCTGGTCCTACAGCCCAGTTAAAGACTTGGGCTGGATAGTCTGCAAAAAGATGAATATCATTTCGCGCCCCCTCGTAGCCACAGATATGAAGAACAGTAACACCACCAACAGCACTAGCTGCTTCCAGAACCGTTATCTCGCTAGGTGCAATGACGGCTTGATAATCTGCTGCCGACACTCGTTGATCTTGGATACTTTGCACGCTGAGGTAGATTCCGTCAGCACCAGCCTCTTTGATGACAGCTCGGCTGAGACTAGCAATATCTTCTGCAATCACATCCAACACCTTCTTCAGGGCATCAGGATCTTCCACCAAAAAATCAGCAATGAGGTCATCGCCACCAGACACTTCCCCAAGCAACCACTTGAGATAGGTCACAGGAGCAAAAATATTGTAAATCGCAACGATATCTTCTGTGAACTCTTGCTTGATTTTCTGAACCAAGTCCACCTGCTCTTTTATCCAAACGTGATCTGGTCCGAGTGGTTGAATGGTCGCCAATTCTTGAAGTGATTTTCCTTTGACAATCGCTGGATTTGGATAAGCAAAGTAGCCATCACTCATGAGTTTGATAAAGTCTGGCTGAACTTCTCGGATAAAGCGCTTATGGCCCTCAATATTCTTCTCGATAATAGCTGGATTTGAGAAACCGTGTAGCCATTCGTCTTCTGAAGTGAAATGATACCAAAAGCCAACTGGCACATGATCAACTTTTTCTCCTCTAAATGCTTTTAAAACCCATTCTTTTTTTTCTGACATTCTTATTCTCCATTTCTTACTTTTTCAACTAATAAACTGCTTGCGATATCATTTGAGCGTAGAAAGGGGAGACTGGACTTGGAAAAATCCTGAACTCCACGACATCTCTCTCCATTTTTGCAGTGCTCATTTTTTACGATGCTTATGACGACCAAGGCCAGCAAACCGACAACGACAATGAAGATGCCCCACCTTTTACTTTTCATAGCTCCTCCTTTTTAGAGAACCGCTGCCTGCCGAATCCAGTCCAACCTCTCTAAGTCAAAGTCATCTGGAACAGTACAGTCAGCTCCCAGAAGAACTCCTTTACTACCAGCTTCAGCCAGTAACCGCCTTGTTTCATGTTGCAATTCCGCTTTAGAACCTCGATAAAGCAAGCTTTTCTTACCATTTTCAAAACCACCTAAAACAGCCTTGCCTTGAAACAACTCCTGACCCCTTGTCAAACTAACATCCTCATGATGAGTCGCCCAATTGACAACTTGCGCTGGATAATCCTTAAATATCGTCACATCATTACTCGCACCTTCAAAACCACAGATATGGAGGATATTAGTCCCACCAACCTGATTAGCCGCCTTTAAAACAGCTATATTGCTCGGTTCGATATAGGTTTGATAGAGTGCTGGTGTGATGCGCTCATCCTGAATTTCCTGGGTGCTGAGGTAAATCCCATCAACACCACCTTCCTGAATGATTTTCTGAGTTAAGAAAGCAATGTCTTTTGCAATCACATCTAGAATAGCTCTGAATCGCTCAGGATTTTCAAGCAATAGGTCAGCTACTTCCTTATCTCCTCGAGAAGTTTCTGTACGGAACCAGCGCTTGAGGTAGGAGATAGGCGAAAAGATATTGTAGAAAGAAGCGATCTCTTCAGTAAAGGTCTCTCGAATCGCTTGTACCACTTCCACCTGTTGCTGAATCCATGGGTGTTCCTCACCAATCGACTCAATAGAAGTCAGCTCCTGAATGCTTGAAACCCTAGGACTATAGACATTACTTGGATATAGGAAAAAACCGTCGCTCATGATTTTGACAAAATCAGGACGAATCCTTTCCACATAGTTGCGGTGCCCATCAACACTTTTTTGAAAGATACGTGGATTATTTAAACCCTGCCCCTTTTCTTCGAGTGTTACAAAATGAAACCAAAATCCCACAGGAACTCTTTCCACTTCATCGCCTCGAATCGCTCTAAAGACTAGATCTCTTTTACTTGCCATACCTTTCCCCTTCCATTTGGATTTAAACCATCTTACCACTCCTTTTTCCCTTTTCCCAATATATATTGACTATCAACCCGATTGGAAATTTTTATATCTATAAAGAAAAAACACCTTAGAAATCCCTTTAAATCAGGTTTCCCAAGGTGTTTATACTCATTGTTTTCAGATGATGTTCTTTATGATATGAAAATTTTATAAGCTTGATAAGAATTATTTATACTCAATCTTATTCTACTGTTACTGACTTGGCAAGGTTACGTGGTTTGTCCACATCAAGGCCACGGTGAAGTGTTGCAAAGTAAGCGACCAATTGCGTTGGTACGACCATTGAGATTGGTGAGAGGTAAGGATGTACGGTCGTAAGGACGATATCATCTGTCTCTTTAGCAACATTCTCTTCAGCGATAGTGAGAACCTTGGCACCGCGGGCTGCGACCTCTTGGATATTTCCTCGAGTATGGTTGGCAAGGACTGGATCTGATAGGAGGGCCAATACAGGTGTTCCTTCTTCAATCAAGGCAATGGTTCCGTGCTTGAGTTCTCCTGCCGCAAAACCTTCACACTGGATGTAAGAAATCTCTTTGAGTTTGAGACTGGCTTCCATAGCTACATAGTAGTCTTGACCACGTCCTATGTAAAAGGCGTTGCGAGTTGTTTCAAGAAGGTCACGAACTTTAGCATCGATTGTTTCTTTCTCAGAAAGAGTTGATTCGATAGACTGAGCCACGATAGACAACTCACGAATCAGATCAAAGGCTTGTGCTTTAGCATTGCCATTTGCTTCTCCGACTGCTTTTGCAAGAAAGGCAAGGGCTGCGATTTGTGCTGTATAGGCCTTGGTTGATGCCACAGCAATTTCAGGACCCGCATGAAGGAGCATGGTATGATTGGCTTCACGTGAAAGAGTTGATCCTGGCACATTTGTAACTGTCAAACTCGGAATACCCATTTCATTAGCCTTAACCAAAACCTGACGGCTATCTGCTGTTTCACCAGACTGGCTGATAAAGATGAAGAGTGGTTTCTTGCTGAGAAGTGGCATACCATAGCCCCACTCAGATGAGATTCCAAGTTCAACTGGTGTATCTGTCAATTCTTCCAGCATCTTCTTAGAAGCAAATCCTGCGTGGTAAGATGTCCCAGCTGCAAGGATGTAAATACGGTCTGCGTCTTGAACAGCCTTGATGATAGCTGGGTCAACGACTACTTGACCAGCCTCATCCGTGTAGGCTTGAATGAGTTTACGCATGACAGTTGGTTGCTCGTCAATTTCCTTTAGCATATAGTAAGGGTAAGTCCCCTTACCGATATCTGACAAATCAAGCTCAGCAGTGTAGCTAGCACGCTCACGACTATTGCCATCATAGTCTTGAACTTCGACACTATCAGCCTTGACAATTACCAACTCTTGATCATGAATTTCCATATATTGGTTGGTCTCACGAATCATAGCCATGGCATCTGAGCAGACCATATTGTAACCATCTCCTAGACCAATCAAAAGCGGTGATTTGTTCTTAGCGACATAGATGACATCTGGATTTTCAGAGTCAATCAAGGCAAAGGCATAAGAACCACGGATGATGTGAAGGGCTTTTTTGAAGGCTTCAAGAACTGGGAGACCTTCTTCTTCCGCAAATTTTCCAATCAAGTGCACTGCGATTTCCGTATCTGTTTGCCCCTTGAAGTGGTGACCTGCAAGGTATTCTTCCTTGATTTCGAGATAGTTTTCAATCACCCCATTGTGCACCAAGACAAAACGTCCAGTCTCAGAGCGATGTGGGTGAGCGTTGTCCTCAGTTGGTTTTCCATGAGTCGCCCAACGCGTGTGTCCGATACCAGTTGTTCCCTCAACACCAGTAGTTTTGGCAGACAATTCTGCAATTCGGCCAACAGCCTTGACTAGGTGATTTTCAGCTCCACCTAGGACAAAAATTCCCGCAGAATCATAGCCACGGTATTCAAGTTTTTCAAGCCCTTGAATCAAAATATCAGTTGCATTTGTGTTTCCAACAACACCAACAATTCCACACATAGTATATACGACACAGACCAGCTGTGCTTTCCCCTTAAATTGGTATAGTCTGATTTTCCTTTTACAGAACCAGCAAAGACAGTATATACTTGTTTTTCTCACTTGTCAAGCATAAAAATTGGTATAGTTTTTTAAAATACCATTAGAGCACGATTTCACTTGAGAACTGACAAGTAGGATTCGATTGCTTATAATAGAGAAAGGAGGTAGTTACCATGTGGTTTTTCTTCGCACTTTTATCTGCTGTCTTTGCAGCCTTAACTTCTATTTTAGCCAAGATTGGGATTGAGGGAGTTCCGTCCAATCTAGCAACAGCCATTCGTACGATCGTCGTCATCCTTATGGCTTGGGCCATGGTTTTCTTGACCAATAGTCAGACTGAGATTGTCAACATCAGTAGAAAAAGTTGGTTCTTTCTCATCCTGTCTGGTTTGGCAACAGGCGCCTCCTGGCTCTGCTACTACAAGGCCTTGCAGATGGGCAATGCGACTGAGGTATCTGCTGTCGATAAGTTTAGTCTCGTCATTACACTCGTTTTAGCCTTTTTCTTTCTACAAGATGTCCTGACGTTTAAAACAATCATTGGATGTATACTGATTACTATTGGGACCTTGGTGATGATTTTGTAATCCTCTCCCCCTCCATATATGACCTCCTCCAAAATAGTTAGATAGTTTTGGGGGTATTTTGTTACGTCTAAATTTATAAGTACAGGGAATCAGCTTCAAGCGTCTAGCAAAAAGGAGAGAACCAAATTGGTTCCCTCCAAGATGAATTTTTTCATCAACCCATTACAGTTGATATAAAAACTAATTATCTCAGGTGGCTAACTTCGACTTGAAATTTTGCCTTTCTAAATCTGAATGTGGTAAACCGATGACCGACTTTTGACTAATCTAAGAGCATCATGGAATCAATAAACAATTTCTTTGTGAAATAACCATTTTTTATTAAGTAAGCTGTATATTTTGCTCTTGTAACCATTTGATCATACTCTTCTGCCGTACATTCCTGAACCACGCGGCTAGCTTCTTCCAAACTAGACACGACAAAGCCCAAACCTTTCTCACGGATATAGTCCGCATTAGAAAGATAGTCTGGCACAACCACCGGAATACCCGCGGCCAGATAAGTTGTCAACTTATAAGAAACATTTTCTTTGTAGTAGTCACGCTCTTCCGCAGGATTTTCGGAATTTCCCCATACTAGGCCAAATCCTCCTCCTTTAGACAACTCCAACAATAATTCCTGCTGAGTTCGCCAACCTTCAAGGTGGACTTTGGAATAATCTACTCCTTCTGCTCTCGTAGCATAAACATGAAGGGGGGTACTGTGTTTCCAGTCAACAATATGTGGAAAACGAGATGGGTCTCCTGAGAAGATTAATTTTTTCTCAAATTTTGGAGTATAGAGTTCCAAACCATGGGGAAGATCCCAAAGTTTTTGAACAACGTAGTTCTTGACGGTTAATCCCTCTGAAACGAGTTTCTGGTACATTTGTTCTGATGGTACTACCACCACATCACACTTGTTGTACATGTCAATGTGGGACTTCATAAGATAATAATTGCTCTCAAACATTAATGGCTGAACATCATGGATAAACATCACCATTTTTACATGAGAAAGCTTTAACTTTTCTATCAAGTGATTGTCCCATTCAACACTATTCCATGAAGGAGATTGGAAAAAAACGACATCTCCATAAGATACCCCCGCGACAATCCCATCCATCCGCGAGTTCAGTTCTTCCCACGGTTCATGGCTTGCATCATAAAAATAGATTCCCAGCTCATTAACTCCAAACTCTCGAACAATTTTCATGACATTGTTCTGTGCCATTAAGGCCACACTCGTTGATGCTTGCCCAAATAAATTTGTGAAATGTACTTTCATTGTTTTCTAAATCCTCGTCTCAGTAATTTCTCTAAACATTGTATCATAATTTACGACTTTTCAAAAGCGTTTATATGCCAATTTTCAAGCTTGAGTTAGTTACTTGAAGTACAAATCTATATAAGATTTTCATTGGTTCTTATCTTCCAAGAACAATAAGGATAGATCCAGTAGATATTTTTCTCACTTAATCTCACAAATTCGGTATCTTTGTTAGCTATGATAGATTGAATGAGTTGTTCCTGTTAAGTATATAATTTGTTGCACCTTTAGATTTCTATGTTTATCTTGTGATGACTACAAGCTCACATATAGAATTCTTATGTGATCAAGTCATTCACTTCTTTTTAGAGATTTGAGAGAGTCAGATTTTTCCATTTTTCTTGCCAATTTTTCTTGGACAACCGCTCTTGATAGAGTTTCATTCGGTCTTCATTATCTAGGAAATGAGGAGTCGGGGAAACCTGAAACTTTAAAATATCCTCTAAACCATAGGGGGCAAAGAGCTCTAAAGTAGAATCTTCATTCAAGCGAAAGCCTACCGCCGTGCAGCGTTCTGGATACTTACTCATAGCATCACGAGAACTTGTGTAGGGCGCAGTGTGAGGACTGTGCAGATGCATATAGACTTGATTTTTCAACTCCCACTGATACTGAGGGAAATCCTCTTTCAGCTTGCTCTCTATGCCCAACGTTTCTTCGTAACTCACATCTGGATCAAAGAAGATCACATCCACATCTGTTTCACAGTCAAAAGGTGATTTGTCTGACAAGAGATTCCAGATAAAATTTCTGACAGAACCTGCCGCCAACCACGAGTCTTGCAGACCAAGGTCTCGGATGATGGTCAGAATAGCCATCATATCAGGATTTTCTCTAACACTATCTAGGATTTCTTGCTTATTTTTCATTGTACTCATAGCCTAAATGCTCATATGCCTTGGCTGTCGCCACCCGTCCAGATCGTGTCCGCATGATAAAACCTTTTTGGATGAGGTAGGGCTCGTACATGTCTTCCACCGTCTCACGCTCCTCGGCAATATTAACAGAAAGAGTTCCTAGACCGACAGGACCACCACCATACATCTCAATCATGGTACGAAGGATTTTTTGGTCCACATAGTCTAACCCTTCATGGTCTACATCCAGCATAGTCAAGGCCTTATCAGTAATGACGTCATCGATTAAGCCATCTCCCATAATCTGGGCAAAATCGCGCACGCGCTTGAGGAGGCGATTAGCGATACGGGGAGTTCCTCGACTACGTAAGGCCAACTCAGCTGCAGCTTCATGGGTGATTTCCATCTCAAAAATATCTGCCGTCCGCTCAACAATTTCCGTTAAATCATCGTGGGCATAGTATTCCATATGACCTGTAATCCCAAAACGTGCTCTCAAAGGATTAGAAAGCATACCCGCACGAGTCGTCGCACCAATCAAGGTAAAAGGTGGCAAGTCCAGATGGACACTGCGACTGCCTTCCCCTGCTCCAATCATGATATCAATGTAGAAGTCCTCCATGGCACTATAAAGCACCTCTTCCACCGACATGGGCAAGCGATGAATCTCGTCAATAAAGAGGACATCTCCAGGCTCCAAGTCATTTAAAATCGCTACCAAGTCACCCGCTTTTTCGATAACAGGACCAGACGTTTGCTTGAGATTGACTCCTAGTTCATTGGCAATGACAAAAGCCATGGTTGTTTTCCCAAGTCCTGGAGGGCCAAACAAAAGAACATGGTCCAGCGCCTCATCCCGCATTTTGGCAGCCTCGATAAAGATTTGCAGCTGGTCCTTAACCTTATCCTGCCCGATATATTCACGTAAGTATTGAGGACGGAGCGTACGTTCAACTAACTCCTCATCCCCCATTATCTCATTATCTAAAATTCTACTCATGTTCCTATTATAGCAAAAATCCAAGCCACAAACAAAAAAGCCACCTGAGTGGGTGGCCTCTTTAGGGAGATTATTATGAAAAAGAAAGGATTAGGATTTCATTAAATAAAGTTAGGAGGTCTTTATCTAATGACTATATGATACATGAGGAGACTTAAAATTACCTTAACTTTTCTCTGATTTATTATCTTTTAAAAAATTTTTTCCAAATGGAATTTCCTTTCTCAAATCACAAAAAAGCCACCTGATTGGGTGACTTCTTTAGGAGATTATGATGAAAAAGAAAAGTTTGGGATTTCATTAAATAAAGTTAGGAGGTCTTTATCTAATAACTATATAATACACGAGGAGACTTAAACTTTACTTAAGAGAAAGAAATTATTTTTATTTTTTTCGATTAACCCAAATCATTCCTGTGCAATCATAAGTAGATAAGCTTTCAAAACCCAGTGAATGGTAGAATCCCAAGGTTTTCTCCGTTTGGTCTGTCACCAGTTGAACTTGATAGGCATCTTTAAAATCCTCTAAAGCCTCTTTCATCAAGTCTCTACCAATCCCTTGGCGCTGATAGCTAGGCAAAACGATCAAATCCTGGACAAAAATCGATGAAAAACCATCTCCGACTAAACGGACCAAGCCCACCACGGCATCACCATCAAGTGCCAGGTAAATTGCTAATGAGTGAGACAAGGCCTGCTCAAGCATCTGGGGTTGATGTGTATAATTTGTCCAACCGACTGCCTGATAGAGATGCAAAACATCATTTATATTTACTAAATCTTGCTTTCTAACGGTAATCATGTCATCACCTTTTAGAGTTCTCTCAAGCTCTTGTACTGCCGCCCATTTTTATCAAAATTTTCAGGAGCCAGCCATGCTTCCAAACGAGCTTTGACTTGAGGCCAGTCCTTATCAATCATAGACAGCCAATCCGTATCTCTAGTTCGCCCCTTATAAACGACTGCCTGACGGAAGGTCCCTTCATAGACAAAGCCCAAACGTTCTGCCGCTCGTCTTGATGGGAGATTTAGAGCATCACATTTCCACTCGTAGCGACGATAGTTAAGCTCCTCAAAAACATAGCGAGCTAGTAAATAATGGGCTTCTGTCCCTATCCTCGTACCCTTAAGTGCTGGTGAAAAGGTGACAGCACCCACTTCTATTACTCGGTTATTCTGATCAATTCGCATCAGAGAAAAGGTTCCCAAGGCCTTACCCGTCTCCTTATCCAAGATAGCATAGAAAAAACGATCCCTACGAGCCAACATCTGGTTTAAAAGGCTGACAAGTTCCTCCATATCTGCCACTGGCTCCTGAAAGAGGTAGGTCCACATCTCCTGAGGAGTATCTGGGCCATAAACAGCTAGTAAATCCTTCGCATGTTTTTCTACCGAAAGAGCCTCTATTCGAGCATAACGCCCTTCTAAAAAATCGATAGCAGGTAATTTACCAGACGTGTGACCGACTACAGACTCGCCAATCATCTGACCATATTCATTTACTGGCATAGCTTTCTCCTTGTTTTGCTTTTCAAACTTTATAATTGCACATAGTATATCATACTTTCATGAAAAAAATCAAAAAATCCTCCAGATTCTACTCTGAAGGATTCATATCTTATTTCACAACAATATTAACCAATTTATTCGGTACCGCAATCACTTTCACGATTTCCTTACCGTCAATTTCTGCTTTAACTTTTTCATCCGCTAGAGCGATTTCTTGCAATTCTTCGCGAGATAGGTCTTTAGCGACCATGAGTTTGGCGCGGACTTTCCCTTTGATTTGAACGACGATTTCGATTTCATCTTCAACCAATTTGCTTTCGTCCCAAGTTGGCCAAGCTACGTAAGAGATTGACTCACCTGTTGCTGCGACTGTTTGCCAGAGCTCTTCTGCCAAGTGAGGAGCAAATGGTGCAATCAATTGGATGAAGCCTTTGGCATAGTCTACATAAAGCTTATCTTCCTTGTTAGCCGCGTTGACAAAGACCATAAGTTGGGCGATAGCTGTGTTGAATTTGAGGGACTCGATCTGCTCTGTTACAGACTTGACGGTCTCATTATAGACTTTGTCAAGAGCACCATTGTTTTCCGCAGCGATTTCCTTACTTGTAATCAAACGGTAAACACGGTCAAGGAATTTACGGCTTCCTTCCAGACCTTCTTCTGACCAAGCGATAGAAGCGTCAAGTGGCCCCATAAACATTTCATAAACACGAAGAGTGTCAGCACCGTATTGTTCCACCACATCGTCTGGGTTGACCACGTTCTTGAGGGATTTAGACATCTTGGCTGGCGCTTGCTCCAACTCTTCTCCTGTTTCCACATGGAAGAAAGAACCGTCACGTTTTTCAACCTTGTCAGTCGCCACAAGAGCCCCACGATGGTCACGGTAGCTTGTTCCCAATATCATTCCTTGGTTAAAGAGTTTTTGGAATGGCTCTTTCGTAGGAACAACACCGAGGTCATAGAGGAATTTATGCCAGAAACGAGCGTAAAGCAAGTGAAGTACAGCATGCTCTGCCCCACCCACGTAGATATCCACTGGCAACCATTGTTTAAGGAGATCCTCGTCAGCCAATTTTTCTGTGTTGTGTGGATCGATATAGCGGAGATAGTACCAGCTTGAACCTGCCCATTGTGGCATAGTATTGGTCTCACGACGACCTTTGACACCATCTTCACGAGTCACTTCAAGCCAGTCTGTCAAATTAGCTAGTGGACTTTCCCCTGTACCTGAAGGGCGGATATCCTTGGTTACAGGCAAGACAAGTGGCAATTCATTTTCAGGGACAGCTGTTGAAGTTCCATCTTCCCAATGAATAATAGGGATTGGCTCACCCCAGTAACGTTGACGGCTAAAGAGCCAGTCGCGGAGACGGTAAGTCACCTTCTCTTGACCACAGCCTTTTTCTTCCAGCCAAGCGACAATCTTAGCAACCGCATCTTCTTTGTTAAGGCCATCTAGGAAATCCGAATTGACATGAAGACCATCTTCAGTGTAGGCAGCTTCTGCCACATTGCCACCTTCAAGGACTTCTACGATTGGAAGACCAAACTGTTTGGCAAATTCCCAGTCACGTTGGTCGTGGGCTGGCACAGCCATGACAGCACCTGTTCCGTAGCTAGCAAGAACATAGTCCGCAATCCAGATTGGAATTTCCTCGCCATTGACAGGGTTGATAGCATAAGCACCTGTCCAAACACCAGTTTTTTCCTTAGCAAGGTCGGTACGAGCCAAGTCAGACTTGAGACTAGCTTGGTGTTTGTAATCTGCTACTGCCTCAGCTTGTTCTGGACTAACGATAGCATCTACCAAATCATGCTCAGGCGCCAAGACAGTGAAAGTCGCACCAAAGAGGGTATCCGGTCGCGTCGTAAAGACTGTGAATTCCTTGTCTGTTCCTTTTACTTTAAAGGTTACATTGGCACCAGTTGATTTCCCAATCCAGTTGCGTTGCATGTCCTTGATAGACTCTGGCCAGTCAAGTTCATCTAAGTCATTGAGCAAGCGCTCTGCATAGGCCGTGATTTTGAGCATCCATTGGCGCATTGGTTTGCGGACAACTGGATAGCCTCCACGCTCAGAAGTTCCGTCAGGAAGCACTTCTTCGTTGGCGATAGCTGTTCCCAATTCTTCCACCCAGTTTACTGGTACTTCAGCTTCATAGGCCAAACCTTTTTCATAAAGCTTGGTGAAGATCCACTGAGTCCACTTGTAGTAGTTTGGATCTGTTGTATTGACTTCACGATCCCAGTCGTAAGAAAATCCAAGCGCATTGATTTGGCGTTTGAAGTTGGCAATATTTTCCGCCGTAAATTCTGCTGGGTCATTCCCCGTATCCATGGCGTATTGCTCTGCAGGCAAACCAAAGGCATCCCAACCCATTGGGTGAAGGACATTATAGCCTTGCGCACGTTTGTAACGACTAAGAATATCCGTTGCTGTGTAGCCTTCTGGATGTCCTACGTGCAATCCAGCTCCTGAAGGATATGGGAACATATCGAGAGCATAAAACTTCGGTTTTGAGGCATCTGTTCCTGTCTTAAATGTATGATGTTTCGCCCAGTAGCCTTGCCACTTAGGCTCGATTTCCTTATGATTGTAAAAACTCATGCTATTTCTCCAATTTTATGATGTTACTATTATACCATTTTTGGGGGAATTTGAAAGTCGAGAAAGAATCTTTTCCCCTCCATTATCAAGAAAGATTGGCTCTGAAAACACTCTTGCTAAGCTGAATAAAAAAATAGCTCCTATACGAAGCTATCTTGATCAATGCTTACTTTCTTCCATCTTCTCACGTCCTAGCTCTCGGTAACTACGGTCACCAACAACTTCTACGCTAAACTGGCCGTCCTCATATTCTAGGATGGTCACACTACCATTATCCAGACCATGCGGATGCATGCCATTGATCAGATACACAATGGTCCCAATCGTCATTCCATGACTCACGACGAGAGCATTGCCCCCACCTTGCTCTTCCATTTCTTTGGCAATTGATTCAAAGCCTTCCTTGATTCGGCTACTGAGTTTTTCCCAGCCTTCAGCCCAACCAGCAGTATCAACCTCTACCAAACCTTCTGCTAGCTCTGCATAGGATAACTGATGAACATGATCCACCTTGAAAACACGAGGAATGACTCCCATAAAGAGGTCTCCATCATAGGCCCCATCAAAACTACCAAAGCACCACTCACGGATGCGCTTATCCATACGGTAAGGGATTTTGCCCTGCAAACCTAGTTCTTCTAGGATAATTCCCATCGTCTGGATAGTACGCCCTGAATCACTAGAATAGGCGCGGTCAAACTGCAAACCAGACTCTCTCAAGCCAATTCCTAACTCATGAATTCCCAACTCACCTTCTGCTGTCAGAGGTGTGTCACTCCATCCTTGAGCACGTCCAATCGTGTTAAACATGGTTTTTCCATGACGTACCAAGTATAATTTTACTTTAGACATTTTCTATCCTCCATTTTCTTCTATTATATCATGGATCAAAGAAATATTTGGCTTTCAAAAGCAAAGCGCATTCTCCTAATTTTGCCACAAGAAAAGCTACCCTAACGGTAGCTTTTCTAGGAGATTATTATGAAAAAGTTTAGGATTCTAATTAAATAAAGTTAGGAGATCTTTATTTAATGATTATAGTATACACAGTCATCCTTAAACTCAACTTAAATTCTCTCCCTTTTTTATTAATTTTTAAAACTATGGATTGGAGCTGGGATTTGGCCACCGCGAGAGATGAAATCGACAGACGAAGCCCCGTTGACTTTCATAACTGGCGCCGTTCCTAGCAAACCACCAAACTCAATCATATCGCCTTCTTTACCCTTTGGAATAATACGGACGGCCGTTGTTTTCATGTTAATGACACCGATTGCCGCCTCATCCGCAATCATAGCCGCAATGGTTTCAGCAGGCGTATCTTCCGGAATGGCAATCATATCCAGTCCAACTGAACAGATAGCCGTCATGGCTTCTAGTTTTTCTAAATTTAGAGAACCATTTTGCACCGCGGCAATCATCCCCTCATCTTCAGAGACAGGGATAAAAGCACCTGACAAGCCACCGACCTGGTTACAAGCCATCACTCCGCCCTTCTTAACTTGGTCATTCAAAAGAGCGAGGGCAGCCGTCGTCCCATGCGTACCAACTGTTTCTAGGCCCATTTCCTCAAGGACTCGAGCCACTGAGTCTCCAACTGCAGGAGTTGGTGCCAAGCTTAGGTCGACAATTCCAAAGTCAACACCCAGTCTCTCGCTGGCCATCTGACCAACTAGTTGACCGATACGAGTAATCTTGAAGGCTGTTTTCTTGACCGTCTCGGCTACTACATCAAAGCTCTGTCCACGAACCTTTTCTAAGGCGCGCTTCACCACACCAGGACCCGAAACCCCGACATTAATGATAACATCTGCTTCGCCAACACCGTGGAAAGCCCCTGCCATAAAAGGATTGTCTTCAACAGCATTAGCAAATACGACCAACTTGGCCGCACCCATATCTGATAGCGCAGCTGTTTCCTTGATGATACGTCCCATATCTGCAACTGCAGTCATGTTGATGCCTGACTTGGTTGAACCGATATTGACAGACGAACAAACCTTGTCCGTCTCAGCTAGAGCACGGGGGATCGAATTGATGAGAATCTCATCTCCTTTTTGGTAGCCTTTTTGTACCAAAGCTGAAAAACCACCAATAAAGTCAACACCAATCTCCTTGGCAGCCTTGTCCAGAGCCTTTGCCAAAACGACATAGTCCGTCGCATCAGTCGCAGCACCAATCAAGGAAATCGGAGTCACTGATACTCGTTTATTGACAATTGGAATCCCTAGTTCTGCAGCAATTTCATCTCCTACAGCCACTAGATTTGCAGCTTTAGTTGTGATTTTTTGGTAAATCTTTTCAGCAGCACATTCGATGTCTGGATCAATACAGTCTAAAAGGGAAATGCCCATGGTGATGGTTCTGATATCGAAATTCTGCTCTTCAATCATGGCAATGGTTTCAGTAACTTGTCTAATATCCATGATGACCTCCTAGATATTATACATGGCGTCAAAAATCGCTGCACTTTGAATATTAATTTTAACATTCAAGGTCTGGCCGAAAGCTTCAAACTCATTTCGCAGAGTGGTGAAATCCTGCTTTTCATCACTAGATACGACTGCCATCATGGTAAAATACTCATCCAGTACTGTTTGAGAAATATCATCAATATTCAAACCCAATTCTGCAATCTTAGTAGACACGCCTGCAACAATACCAGTCTTGTCCTTGCCAACCACTGTAATAATAGCCTTCATCCTTATACCCCATTTCTACGATTATTAGAAAATCTGAACGTTTTTGACTTTCTTTTTCCTTAGTATAGCATATTTCCGTAAAAATTACTAAAAAACGCCTGCTTACGAAGTTGTTCTTAACCAAAAAACAATTTCGTAAACAAGCGTCTACCCTATCAAATGATGATGAGTGTTCCCGCTGGGACCGAAGTCCCAGCGGTAGACCAGAGCTAGACTAAGAGCACAAGACTCCATCATCATAACACTCAACAAAATTGATGATTTTATACTAATTCGATGATCGCCATTGGCGCAGCATCACCACGACGTGGTTCAGTTTTAAGGATACGAGTGTATCCACCGTTACGTTCAGCATAACGAGGTGCGATTTCTGAGAACAATTTTTGAAGTGCTGTAGTAGAAGTGTACTTATCAGTTGCTTCATCATAGTTTTCAGATGCGATTTCATTACGTACGAAAGCAGCTGCTTGACGACGTGCATGCAAATCACCACGTTTACCTAGAGTAATCATTTTTTCAACAGTTTTACGGATTTCTTTAGCACGAGCTTCAGTTGTCACGATTGATTCGTTGATCAAAAGGTCAGTTGTCAAATCGCGAAGCATTGCTTTACGTTGTGAGCTAGTGCGTCCTAGTTTACGGTAAGCCATGTATTCCTCCTTTATTTATCTTTTAATCCAAGACCCAAGTCAATGAGTTTGAGTTTCACTTCTTCCAAACTCTTGCGTCCAAGATTTCGTACTTTCATCATCTCTGCTTCAGATTTTTCTGTCAAATCATGCACAGTATTGATACCGGCACGTTTCAAACAGTTGTATGAACGCACAGACAAGTCCAGTTCCTCAATCGTCCGATCCAAAATACGATCGTCAGATTCAGTATCAGCTTCTTTCATCACTTCTGCAGATTTAGCAATCTCTGTAAGATTTGTAAACAAATCAAGATGTTCTGTCAAGATACGTGCTGAAAGCCCTAAAGCATCTTCTGGAATAATTGTTCCATTAGTCAAGATTTCAAGGGTTAATTTGTCAAATCCATCATTGCTACCTACACGAGCAGGCTCTACTTGATAGTTGACTTTTGTAACTGGTGTATAAATAGAATCTACAGCAAGTGTTCCAACTGGTGCATTATCTTTTTTGTTTTCATCAGCAGGTACATATCCACGACCACTGTTAACAGTCATTGTCGCTTTTAGGGAAGACCCTTCACCGATTGTAAAGAGATAATGATCTGGATTTACAATTTCAATATCACTGTCAGTCAAAATGTCTCCAGCTGTAATTTCAGCAGGGCCTTCAACGTCAAGTTCAATGATTTTTTCATCTTCAACGTATGATTTCACTGCAATCCCTTTAATGTTCAGAATGATTTGCATCACGTCTTCACGAACACCTGGAACTGTGTCGAACTCATGCAAGACACCTTCAATGTTGATAGATGTCACTGCTGCTCCTGGTAGAGAAGCTAGTAGTACACGACGAAGAGAGTTACCAAGAGTTGTACCGTAGCCACGTTCAAGTGGTTCGATTACAAACTTGCCATAATCTTTATTTTCATCAATTTTTGTTATATTTGGTTTTTCAAACTCAATCATTTAGTTAACTCCCTCTTAAACGAAAAGCAGTGTAATTGTTTATGATTATACACGGCGACGTTTTGGAGGACGAGCACCATTGTGTGGCACAGGAGTCACATCACGAATAGCTGTTACTTCAAGACCAGCGGCAGCAAGAGCACGAATAGCTGACTCACGACCAGAACCTGGACCTTTTACAGTAACTTCAACTGATTTAAGACCGTGTTCTTGTGCAGATTTAGCAGCTGCTTCAGATGCCATTTGGGCAGCAAATGGTGTAGATTTACGAGAACCTTTAAATCCAAGAGCTCCAGCAGATGACCAAGCAATCGCGTTACCATGCACATCAGTAATCATAACAATAGTGTTATTAAATGTAGCGTGAATATGTGCAATACCAGATTCGATATTTTTCTTCACACGACGTTTACGTGTTGGTTTAGCCAAGACTTTTACCTCCTATATTATTTTTTCTTACCAGCAATCGCAACAGCTTTACCTTTACGAGTGCGAGCGTTGTTTTTAGTGTTTTGTCCACGGACAGGAAGTCCACGACGGTGACGAATACCACGGTAAGAACCGATTTCCATCAAACGTTTGATGTTCAAGTTTACTTCACGACGAAGGTCACCTTCAACTTTGATTGCATCCACTTCACGACGGATAGCATCTTCTTGATCTGATGTAAGGTCACGTACACGAACATCTTCTGAGATTCCAGCAGCAGCCAAAATTTTCTTAGATGTTGCAAGTCCGATACCATAAACGTAAGTCAATGAGATTACTACGCGTTTGTCATTTGGAATGTCAACTCCAGCAATACGAGCCATGTTTTCTCCTTTCTATCTTATCCTTGACGTTGTTTGTGTTTTGGATTTGCTGGGCAAATTACCATAACACGACCATTACGACGAATAACTTTGCAGTATTCGCAAATTGGTTTGACCGATGGTCTTACTTTCATTTCTTATCCCTCCAAGTATTTCGATTATTTAAAGCGGTAAGTGATCCGTCCACGTGTCAAATCATACGGACTCATCTCGACAGTAACACGGTCTCCCGCTAAAATACGAATATAGTTTTTACGAATTTTACCAGAAACTGTTGCTAAAATCTGATGTCCATTTTCAAGTTCAACCGTAAACATTGCGTTAGGCATTGTATCGACTACTTTGCCTTCAACTTCAATCACATCGTCTTTTGCCACGCAAAAGCACCTCCATAAATTTCGATTTGATGCCTCTAAACATAGAGACAACAATTATAAGTCAGACTATCTCAGTATAACATTTGTAGCGATTTTTTGCAAGTGTGAAAAACGCTTTATTTCAAATTTGTCAATACTTTTTCGATGTCTTTGAACACATCATTGATATCTTGATTTCCTTCGATATCGTGGACTAAACCTTTGGCACGGTAGTGAGCAATGATTGGTTCACCTTGTGCGATATTGACATCCAAACGACGCTTAACAGTTTCAGGTTTGTCATCTTCTCGTTGATAGTAATCTTCTTCTTTGTAGTCAACTGGTGGGTTGAAAACTTTGTGGAAGGTTTCACCTGTTTTGCGGTGGATGATACGGCCACTCAAACGTTCCAAGAGACAGTCTGGGTTCACTTCGATGTTGATCACACCTTCCAGTTCGATACCAAGTTCAGCCAATGTTTTGTCCAAGGCATGAGCTTGTTC
The DNA here is from genome assembly GCA_963546055.1 of uncultured Streptococcus sp. Taxonomy (GTDB): domain Bacteria; phylum Bacillota; class Bacilli; order Lactobacillales; family Streptococcaceae; genus Streptococcus. The sequence continues at coordinate 3,046 of CAUULS010000012.1, read as the reverse complement.
AATCGTACGTGGATAACCATCTAACAAGAAACCTGTTTCTTTGATGTCATCCTGAGAAAGTCGTTCTTTAACAATTCCATTTGTAACTTCATCTGGAACCAACTCACCTTTGTCAATATACGACTTGGCAAGTACACCCATTTCTGTTTGATTTGCCATAGCAGCACGGAACATATCTCCAGTTGAAATATGTGCCACGTGGAATTGCTCCACAATTTTAGCCGCTTGTGTTCCCTTACCTGCACCAGGCAAGCCCATAATCAAAAGATTCATGATCTGATCTCCTTATTTTGTATTTAAATAGAAGCAAAATAACTTTTTAACCCCTATTTAAAAACAAAATAGAAGAGGGGAGATGAAAATCTATCTTTCTAGGTAGATCTTCATACTCCACTCTCTAAGCAAAAATAGTCTTGCTTTTATTCTGTTTTGTCCATGAAACCAACATACTTACGTTTCAATAGGTAACCTTCTAGCTGTTTGATTCCTTCGATACCTGTCGAAATAATGATCAAAAGACTAGTTCCCCCAAAAGCAACCGCTTCTGAGAGTCCAAAGACATCTTTTGCTACAATCGGCAAGATTGAAATCACACCAAGGAAAAGGGAGCCGACAGTCGCAAGGCGACGAAGAAGTTTCGACATAAACTCTTCCGTTCCTTTACCTGGACGGACACCGTGTATATAGGCTCCGCTCTTTTGCAAGTTTTCTGCTGCTTTCTCTGGATTGATCTGTACAAATGTATAGAAGAATGTAAAGAGAATAATCAGCAGCGCATACATGGCAACACCTGTTGGAGATGTTGTCGCAAGCATTTCTTGTGCCGTACGTACCCAAGCCCAATCAAGCCCCATAGCGCTGACAAACTGAAGAATAGCCGCAGGAGCTGCCGTAATCGAACTTGCAAAGATAACTGGGATAACACCAGCAGGATTGACCTTCAAAGGAAGGTAAGAACTGGATGGAGCACCTTGAGCAACTTTTGTATATTGGATCGGAATTTTATATTCTGCCTGTTGTACATATGTTGTAAAGTAAACAATCAACAAAACAGCGATAATGAGAATAACGACAAATATAATAGATGACGTCAACCGATCACTTGGAATATTGACAAAATAGTCCACATAGATACCATGAATCATTTCTGGAATTGAAGCTACAATCCCAGCAAAGATAATCATAGACACCCCGTTACCATATCCCTTATCAGTGATTTGCTCCCCGAGCCAAGTAACAATCATAGTACCTGCAGTCAGGATAATACCAATCGTAACAAAGACTTGAGGGGTTAGATCTGTCGTTAATAATTTTGCACCAGATAGAGTGTTAAAACCAGCAGTGATTCCGATTGATTGCACAAACGCAAGTACAAGCGCAATATAACGAGTCGCTTGGTTTATCTTTCTCCGTCCTACTTCTCCCTGCTTGCCCCACTCTACAAACTTTGGAACAATATCCATTTGTAGCAATTGAACAACGATGGAAGCTGTGATATACGGACTCACACCGAGTGCAAAAACCGAGAAGTTCTTCATGGCATTCCCTGAAACTAAACTAAGCATGTTCAAGAAGGATAATCCACTCAAAGCTTCCAGACTTTTTGCATTCACACCTGGTACAGTAATACTAGTCCCAATACGGAAGACAAGTATGATAAAAATCGTAAAGAGAATTTTTGATCTTACTTTCTTAACCTTGAGGGCCTCTTTTAATAATTTAAAAAACATAGGTCACCTCTCTAGATGACTTCTACTGAACCACCTTTAGCAGTGATAGCTTCTTCAGCTGTTTTAGAGAATTTAGCTGCTTTCACAGACAATTTCTTAGTCAACTCACCGTTACCAAGAATTTTAACACCTGATTTTTCAGCCTTTACAATTCCTGCTTCGATAAGAACAACTGGAGTAACTTCAGTACCATCTTCAAAAACGTTCAATTGATCAAGATTTACAATTGCGTATTCTTTAGCGTTGATATTAGTGAATCCACGTTTTGGAAGACGACGGAACAATGGAGTTTGTCCACCTTCAAAACCAAGGCGAACTCCGCCACCGCTACGGGCCTTTTGACCTTTTTGACCGCGACCAGATGTTTTACCGTTACCTGATGAAGTACCACGACCAACACGGTTACGTACTTTACGAGAACCTTCTGCAGGTTTCAATTCATGAAGTTTCATTTATATTTTCTCCTCTTTTGTAAAATGCTAGCGCCGATAAGAGAGAAAAGGTTGTCTCCCTTATCAACTCGCCTATACATTCGTCATCTTAGATGACTATATCTAGTTTTAGGGGATGAGTATTGCCGCATCCCCTAAAAATTCATTAGTTTACTTCTTCAACTGTTACCAAGTGAGATACTGCAGTGATCATACCACGGATAGCAGCGTTGTCTTCTTTGATAACAGAGCTGTTCAATTTGCCAAGTCCAAGTGCTACAACAGTTTTACGTTGTGATGGAATGCGTCCGATTGGAGACTTAGTCAAAGTAATTTTAATTTGAGCCATTTTATCCCCTTTCTTATGCCAAATCAGAAACTGAGATACCACGAAGGGCAGCAACTTCTTCAGCGCGTTTCAATTGTTTCAAACCTTCAACAGTTGCGCGAACAATGTTGATTGGAGTGTTAGAGCCAAGTGATTTAGATGTAATATCTGCCACACCTGCCAATTCCACAACGGCACGAACGGCACCACCAGCGGCAACTCCAGAACCTTCTACAGCAGGTTTCAACAATACTTTAGCTCCACCGAATTCTGAAAGAACTTCGTGAGGAATTGTTGTTCCAACCATAGGTACTTCAATCAAGTTTTTCTTAGCATCGTCTACTGCTTTACGGATTGCTTCTGGAACTTCTTGAGCTTTACCAGTACCAAATCCTACGCGACCATTGTGATCACCAACAACAACAAGAGCTGCGAAACGAAGACGACGTCCACCTTTAACAACTTTTGTAACACGGTTGACAGCAACTACGCGTTCTTCAAATTCAACTGCATTGTCTTTAAATGCCATTTTCTAGTGTCCTCCTATTAGAATTTCA
>CAUULS010000011.1:0-69445 GCA_963546055.1 uncultured Streptococcus sp. | reverse complement strand
ACCCACCTCAAGATGAGATTTCCCATGATTTTATATCAGTAAGAGCCCTGAGAGATGATCAGGTAGATAGGTTAGAAGTGGAAGTGTGGCGACACATGTAGCGGACTAATACTAATAGCTCGAGGACTTATCCAAAGTAACTGAGGATACGAAGCGTGAGGTTTTCTTATAATTTGATAGATATTCAATTTTGAGTAGGTATTACTCAGAGTTAAGTGACGATAGCCTAGGAGATACACCTGTACCCATGCCGAACACAGCAGTTAAGCCCTAGAACGCCGGAAGTAGTTGGGGGTTGCCCCCTGTGAGATATGGAAGTCGCTTAGCTTTTATCCGCCATAGCTCAGTTGGTAGTAGCGCATGACTGTTAATCATGATGTCGTAGGTTCGAGTCCTACTGGCGGAGTCAGACAAAAAGAACACCTGAGTGGTGTTCTTTTTCTTATGTGACTATCAGTCCGTCTCGCACCTCACGGAGCGAGACAAATCAGCCATCCGCTATGCGGGTGCGCGTCAAAGGTTATACCAAAAAACTCCAAACGCGATACAATAAGGTATTCAAGCCAATTGTAAAGCGAAAGGAGAAAAATATGGCACAAAAAGCTCATAGTTTATCACACACAAAGTGGCACTGTAAGTATCACATTGTGTTCACCCCTAAGTATAGACGAAAAGTCATCCATAATCAATATCGAAGTAGTTTAGGCGAAATATTTCAACGCTTGTATAGTTATAAAGGAGTTGAAATTATCGAGGGTCACTTAATTCCAGACCATGTACATATGTTAGTAAGTATTCCGCCAAGGATAAGTGTTTCGAGTTTCATGGGTTATTTAAAAGGTAAAAGTGCACTCATGATGTTTGACAAACACGCCAACCTCAAGTATAAGTTTGGGAATCGGCATTTCTGGGCGGAAGATTATTATGTAAGTACAGTCAATAAAGCCACAATTAAGAAATATATTCAAGATTAAAGAAATTATCCAGTAAATGATTTTTTCACGAGTATAGAAATTCGAGAACGAGTAAGGCATGATACTGCACTAGATAAATTGAGTGTAAAAGAATATGAGGATCCCTTTAGGGATAGTGGTAAGTAATACTAAAGCCTCTTTGAGAGGCAAGTGACGAGTCAAGAGCAATAAGGCTTGAACAAAGTGAAAGCCAGCGTCTTTAGGCGCTGGCTGGTAATTTAGGCTTATAGACTCGGTGCAAACCACCCGTCACGGGTGGTCATGATTTTATAAATGAAGTAAACTTCTCAAAATTCAAAACTTAATTTTTGCACCTATAAATGCCTTCATATTTTATTTTTAGTTCGTTTAGCTTTAAATTCTACTTTTATAGGATTTGAAGCTTTTTTTAGTTCTTATTTTTGTTAGACTAGTGTTAATAATAAGAAAGGGATTTTTTATATGCTTCAAAATTTTTATGATCGAGCATTTGTCTTTTTAAAATTAGTTGAACAAGAATATGCTTCTTTAGGCCAGAGTTGTGCAGAGTGGGAATCACTTCATCTTCGTTTTTTACTTTATTACTTGATAAGATTTAGAATTACAAGCGTTAAAGACTTTAATTTATATCATTTTCAGACGGCTTATCGCTTGTATCTTGATAAATTCCTTCAAGAAGGTGCTATCCTAAACTAGTGAGGATCATATATATCATTTATCACGAACAATAAGGAGCATTGAATTTGTGAATTTAAGGATTTTATTTAAAATACGTCGTTTTGAATTTTATAATTTACAGAAATTCCAAATCTTTTCTATTGTTTCTTCTTGATAAAATAGTGTTTTTTTCTTATAATAAATTGTAAGATATAATTGCGGGTGAAATTCCTGCCATGTATATGAGAAAGGACGAGCTCCTAGTAGCTCAGACGAATTTTATTATGACTTCAGTTGTTGTTGTAGGTACCCAATGGGGTGATGAAGGTAAAGGGAAAATTACAGATTTTCTTTCAGCTAATGCAGAGGTAATTGCTCGTTATCAAGGTGGTGATAATGCAGGGCACACCATTGTTATTGATGGTAAAAAGTTTAAGTTGCACTTGATTCCATCTGGAATTTTCTTCCCTGAAAAAATTTCAGTCATTGGAAACGGTATGGTTGTAAACCCTAAATCCCTTGTGAAAGAGTTGAGCTATCTTCATGAGGAAGGTGTGTCAACTGATAACTTACGAATTTCTGACCGTGCGCATGTCATTTTACCATATCACATTGAATTAGACCGTTTGCAAGAAGAAGCTAAGGGCGACAATAAAATCGGGACAACTATCAAGGGTATTGGTCCAGCTTATATGGATAAGGCTGCTCGTGTTGGAATTCGTATTGCTGATCTTTTGGATAAGGATATTTTCCGTGAACGCTTGGAACGCAATCTTGCGGAAAAGAATCGTCTGTTTGAAAAATTGTATGACAGTACCCCTATTTCAATTGATGATATTTTTGAAGAGTACTATGAGTATGGCCAACAAATCAAGCAGTATGTGACAGATACGTCCGTTATCTTGAACGATGCGCTTGATAACGGCAAACGTGTGCTCTTTGAAGGTGCGCAAGGTGTTATGTTGGATATTGACCAAGGGACTTATCCATTTGTTACTTCGTCAAACCCTGTCGCTGGTGGTGTGACAATCGGTTCTGGTGTTGGTCCAAGTAAGATTGACAAGGTTGTAGGTGTTTGTAAAGCCTATACGAGTCGTGTAGGAGACGGCCCTTTCCCAACTGAATTGTTTGATGAAGTGGGAGATCGCATTCGTGAAGTAGGTCATGAATACGGTACAACAACTGGCCGTCCACGTCGTGTGGGTTGGTTTGACTCAGTTGTGATGCGCCATAGTCGTCGTGTATCCGGTATTACCAATCTTTCATTGAACTCTATTGATGTTTTGAGTGGTTTGGATACAGTGAAAATCTGTGTGGCTTATGATCTTGATGGACAACGTATCGACTACTATCCAGCTAGCCTTGAGCAGTTGAAACGTTGCAAGCCTATCTATGAGGAATTGCCAGGTTGGTCAGAAGACATCACTGGAGTCCGTAATTTAGAAGATCTTCCTGAAAATGCGCGTAATTATGTTCGTCGTGTAAGCGAGTTGGTTGGTGTTCGCATCTCAACATTCTCAGTAGGTCCTGGTCGTGAACAAACTAATATTTTAGAAAGTGTTTGGTCATAGGAGATTTTTAAGATTAGTTTAAGACAGGTCGGGTATACTATAGACAGTTACAAGAAGACCTCCTAACTTGTTGTAACAAATATCCTAAACTTTTCTTTTTCATAATAATCTCCCTATTAAGTCACCGCATTCGGTGGCTTTTTTTGTGTTGAGAATCATGATATAATAATAAAATCGACAAGTAGAAAAAGAGAAGAACGATGAATTATACAGTTGAAGAAAAAGAAGCCTTTATGAGAGAGGCTTTGAGAGAGGCTGAGATTGCCTTAGAACACGATGAAATTCCAATTGGTTGTGTGATTGTCAAGGATGGAGAAATCATTGGTAGGGGGCATAATGCGCGTGAGGAATTACAGAGAGCAGTTATGCATGCGGAAATTATGGCAATAGAGAATGCGAACTTGAGTGAGGAGAGCTGGCGCTTGCTGGATTGCACTCTTTTTGTGACCATTGAGCCGTGTGTTATGTGTAGTGGGGCTATTGGACTTGCCCGTATTCCAAACGTAGTCTACGGGGCTAAGAATCAGAAATTTGGTGCAGCTGGAAGTTTGTACGATATTTTGACAGATGAGCGTCTCAATCATCGTGTAGAGGTCGAAACGGGAGTTTTGGAGAGTGAGTGTGCAGCGATTATGCAGGACTTTTTCCGAAATCGACGGAAAAAATAATTTCTCTTTCAAAACGGAGGGGAATGTGGTATAATAGATAGTGGAGCAACAGTTCTGCGTGAAGCGGGTCAGGGGAGGAATCCAGCAGCCCTAAGCGAGTGTGAATTGTGTGCTCTTTTTTCGTGCTTTTTTCGAATAAATAAGATAAAATAGCCTAAAATAAATAATTATAGAAAAGAGAAAATATGAAAATTCGTGGTTTTGAATTGGTTTCGAGTTTTACAGATGAAAATTTGCTACCGAAGCGTGAGACGGCTCATGCAGCTGGTTATGATTTAAAGGTGGCGGAACGCACTGTGATTGCTCCGGGAGAGATTGTTCTCGTTCCGACAGGTGTCAAGGCTTACATGCAGCCGACAGAAGTGCTCTATCTCTATGACCGTTCTTCAAATCCTCGTAAGAAGGGCCTAGTCTTGATCAACTCTGTTGGTGTTATTGATGGGGATTATTATGGCAATCCCGGGAATGAGGGACATATCTTTGCTCAGATGAAAAATATCACCAATCAGGAAGTGGTTCTTGAAGTTGGGGAACGTGTGGTTCAGGCTGTCTTTGCACCATTTTTAATTGCAGATGGGGATGAGGCAGACGGAGTTCGTACTGGTGGATTTGGATCGACTGGGCATTAAGATGAAGATTATCTTTGTGCGTCATGGGGAGCCAGATTATCGTGAATTAGAGGAACGTTCTTATACAGGTTTTGGGATGGATTTAGCCCCTTTATCTAAGGAAGGACGGCAACAAGCTCAGGAACTTTGCCAAAATCCCTTGCTACAATCAGCTGATTTGCTAGTAACTTCAGCAGTGACGCGAGCATTAGAAACGGCTTTTTATGTATCTTGTGCTACAGGCCTTTCTTTGAGGGTGGAGCCTTTGTTACACGAATGGCAGGTTTACGAAAGTGGTATAGAGAATTTTGAAAAAGCACGTACTCTGTTTTTAGAAAATAATGGGAAGTTACTTCCAGATAGTCCTATTCAATATGAGACAGCTGAGGAGATGGGAGCTCGCTTTCTCGAATCTATGGCTAAGTATCGAGATCATCAGACTGTGGTAGTTGTCGCTCATCGAATGCTCATGCGCCAATTTGTACCAGATGAGAAGATTGATTTTTGCCAAGTGATTGAATGTGAGATAGAAATTTAGAAAGAGGTTTATCATCGCAAAGAAAAAAGCGACATTTGTGTGTCAAAATTGTGAATATAATTCACCTAAGTATCTAGGGCGCTGTCCCAACTGTGGGGCCTGGTCTTCTTTTGTAGAAGAAGTTGAGGTTGCAGAGGTCAAAAATGCGCGTGTGTCCTTGACAGGTGAAAAAACCAAGCCTATGAAACTGGCTGAAGTAACTTCTATCAATGTCAATCGAACCAAGACCGAGATGGAGGAATTTAACCGTGTGCTTGGTGGAGGGGTGGTACCAGGAAGTCTCGTTCTTATCGGGGGCGATCCTGGAATCGGGAAATCAACTCTTCTCCTACAAGTTTCAACCCAGCTGTCTCAAGTGGGTACGGTTCTCTACGTCAGTGGGGAGGAGTCTGCCCAGCAGATTAAGCTACGAGCAGAGCGCTTGGGGGATATTGATAGCGAGTTTTATCTCTATGCAGAGACCAATATGCAGAGTGTTCGTGCAGAGGTGGAGCGCATCCAACCAGACTTTCTCATCATTGATTCCATCCAGACTATTATGTCTCCTGAGATTTCGGGGGTGCAGGGGTCTGTTTCTCAGGTGCGTGAGGTGACAGCTGAGCTCATGCAGTTGGCCAAGACCAATAATATTGCCATCTTTATCGTAGGGCATGTGACCAAGGAGGGTACCTTGGCTGGTCCGCGTATGTTGGAGCATATGGTGGATACAGTGCTATACTTTGAAGGGGAGCGTCACCATACCTTCCGTATCTTGAGGGCAGTCAAAAACCGTTTTGGCTCCACTAACGAGATTGGCATCTTTGAGATGCAGTCAGGTGGATTGGTTGAGGTGCTCAATCCGAGTCAAGTTTTCCTAGAAGAGCGTTTGGACGGGGCGACTGGTTCCTCCATCGTTGTGACCATGGAAGGGACGCGTCCGATTTTGGCGGAGGTTCAAGCCTTGGTGACACCGACTATGTTTGGGAATGCCAAGCGCACGACGACAGGGCTTGATTTTAATCGTGCGAGTTTGATTATGGCTGTTTTGGAAAAACGTGCAGGGCTGCTCTTGCAAAATCAGGATGCCTATCTCAAATCTGCCGGTGGTGTAAAATTAGATGAACCTGCTATTGATTTAGCCGTTGCAGTTGCTATTGCCTCTAGTTACAAGGACAAGCCAACCAATCCTCAGGAATGCTTTGTTGGAGAGCTAGGCTTGACTGGAGAAATTCGACGCGTGAATCGTATCGAACAGCGCATCAATGAAGCTGCTAAACTGGGTTTTACTAAGATTTATGTACCTAAGAATTCCTTGACAGGAATTACTCCACCTCAAGAAATTCAGGTGATTGGAGTGACGACTATTCAGGAAGTTTTGAAAAAGGTCTTTGCATAATCCGTGACAAATCCTCTTAAAAATGATAAGATAGGAGAAATATTTGGTTATCAAATTTTTAAGGGGGAAATCGTGTCGTATTTTGAACAGTTTATGCAAGCCAATCAGGCTTATGTTGCCCTTCATGGGAAATTAAATCTGCCACTTAAGCCGAAAACTAGAGTAGCAATTGTGACCTGCATGGATTCACGGCTACACGTCGCGCAAGCTCTAGGTTTGGCACTTGGGGATGCCCATATCCTGCGGAATGCGGGTGGTAGAGTAACAGAGGACATGATTCGTTCGCTGGTGATCTCCCAGCAACAAATGGGGACAAGAGAAATCGTGGTGCTTCACCATACAGACTGTGGTGCTCAGACTTTTGAAAATGAGTCTTTTCAAGAGCATTTGAAGTACGAACTCGGAGTTGATGTGTCTGGTCAAGATTTTTTACCATTTCAGGATGTTGAAGAGAGTGTGAGAGAGGATATGCAGTTGCTTCGAGAATCTCCACTGATTCCTGATGATGTGGTTATTTCAGGTGCTGTCTATGATGTGGATACAGGAAGTATGAGAGAAGTATACTAACTTTGTCTCGAAAAAATTTCATCCTAGCATAAAATCGATTGTTAAAATGTAGTGATTTTAATTTTAATATGGCTAATATAAAATAGTAAAAACAAGGGTATAAATGTTTGCCCTTGTTTTATTTTTGATTGAAAAATAAAGGAAAAAGCGCTACAATGGTAGATGGAAAATGTTGTGTAAAAAACAAGTGATACATAAATACCGGAGGAAATCATGTCTTTTTCTGATTTAAAGCTGTTTGCCCTTTCTTCTAATAGAGAATTGGCAGAGCGTGTGGCGCAAGAGATTGGGATAGAGTTGGGGAAATCGACTGTTCGCCAATTTTCAGATGGGGAGATTCAGGTCAATATCGAAGAATCAATCCGTGGGAAACACGTCTTTATCCTACAATCAACGAGCTCACCTGTAAATGACAATCTGCTCGAAATTTTGATCATGGTGGACGCCTTGAAGCGTGCTAGTGCAGAATCTGTCAATGTTGTTATGCCTTACTATGGCTATGCACGTCAGGATAGAAAAGCGCGAGCTCGTGAGCCAATTACTGCAAAACTCGTTGCAAACATGCTAGAAGTTGCTGGAGTAGATCGTTTGTTGACGATTGATTTGCATGCGGCACAGATTCAGGGATTCTTTGATATTCCAGTTGATCACTTGATGGGTGCTCCACTAATCGCGGACTATTTTGAACGTCGTGGGATGGTTGGTTCTGACTATGTGGTTGTCAGTCCAGACCATGGTGGGGTGACTCGTGCTCGTAAATTGGCAGAGTTTTTGAAAACTCCGATTGCGATTATTGACAAACGCCGTAGTGTAGACAAGATGAATACCAGTGAAGTGATGAACATTATCGGTAAGGTAGAAGGTAAGACCTGTATCTTGATTGACGATATGATCGATACAGCTGGAACTATTTGCCATGCGGCGGATGCTCTTGCTGAAGCAGGTGCCGTTGAAGTTTACGCAAGTTGTACGCACCCAGTTCTTTCGGGGCCAGCTATGGACAATATCCAAAAATCAGCTATTAAAAAATTGGTTGTTTTGGATACCATCTATCTACCAGAAGACCGTTTGATTGATAAGATTGAACAAATCTCGATTGCCCACCTCTTAGGAGATGCCATCGTGCGTATCCATGAAAAACGCCCTCTTTCTCCTCTATTTTGTATTGAGAAAAAGATTTAATCCTTCACTTAAAATAGATAGTTCTCCTAGCAGGTTTCTTTTCTTGCTGGGAGATTTTTGTAGTCAAAATCTGCAAACCCTTTCATAATATGCTATACTGATGAAAAAGGAGGATTTCTATGAGCCAAGAATTTATCAATCCAAGCGATGGTGTGGTCCGTCAGTATCTGGCGACCAGTAAAACGTTAGCGGTAGTGGGTTTGTCTGATCGTGAAGAAACAACTAGCAATCGAGTGACTAAGGAGATGCAGGCTAGAGGATATAAAATCATTCCAGTTAATCCCAAGGCTGCAGGTGGTGAAATTTTGGGAGAAAAGGCTTATGCGAATCTAGCTGAGATTCCTTTTCCTGTAGATATTGTCAATGTTTACCGTCGCAGCGAGTTTCTGCCAGATGTGGCGCGTGATTTTCTCAAGGCTGATGCCAAGATTTTTTGGGCACAACTAGGACTTGAAAGTCTAGAAGCAGAAAAAATCTTGCGTGCTGGAGGATGCGATGACATCGTGATGAATCGCTGTATCAAGAGAGAACATACACGCTTAATTCTTGAACAATAAAAGGTAGCCAGTAGGCTACCTTTTTGTATTATAAAGTACCAATCAATGCTTGCATGCCAAGACTGGTGAGGATGATGGCAATCCAGCAAAGGGCTCCAAGAAGAATGGACTTGCCGCTGGATTTGATCAATCCAATGAGATTGGTTTTGAGACCGATGGCGCTCATGGCCATGACGATGAGGAATTTAGAGAGCTGTTTAAGAGGGGTGAAGAAACTGCTAGACACACCAAGAGAGGTAAGGAGAGTCGTTAAGAGAGAAGCCAAGATAAAGTAAAGGATAAAAAGTGGAAAGACCTTTTTTAGTTGGAAACCTTGGCTATTTTTTTGCTGACGACTTTGCCAGTAGGAGAGAAAGAGAGTGATGGGAATGATCGCTAAGGTGCGCGTCAGTTTAACAATGGTTGCAGACTCAAGGGTATTGGTCTGGTAAAGGCTGTCCCAGGAGCTGGCGGTGGCCGTTACAGAGGAAGTATCATTGACCGCAGTTCCTGCAAAGAGAGCGAAGCCGTCATTGGATAGATGTAGCCAGGTTCCTAGAGTTGGAAAGATGAGCGCAGCAAAGACATTGAAGAAAAAGATAACGGAAATGGCTTGGGCTACTTCTTTTTCTTTGGCATGAATAACGGGTGCTGTCGCAGCAATGGCAGAACCACCACAGATAGAAGAGCCCACTCCAATCAAGGTAGCCAGTTTTGTATCCAAAGCAAAAAAGCGCTGGAAGAGGTAGGCGACAATCAAAGCTATTGAAATGGTGGACAGGATGACAGGGAGCGAAGATTGCCCAACCGCGAATACTTGCGAGATATTGAGACCAAAACCAAGCAAAATAACGGCATATTGGAGCAATTTTTTAGAACTAAAGGTTAATCCAGCATCCAGTTGTTTATAGGACGAGAGAAAGGGATGTAGGAGCATTCCCGCAAAAATAGCAAAGACAGGTGCGCCCACGACCGGGAAAAATCCTCCCAGAAACCAAGAAATGATTGAAATGAGAAGGCAGGCCAAGATTCCTGCTCCATTTTTTGATAAAAATGACATATAAACCTCCGAAAATAAGCACTTATTATTATAGTCCTGTCGAGAAAAAAAGTAAAATAGAAAGTGAAAATTGTCGGTTTCGGATGGATTTTGCGGTCAGGGAGCTTTTGTAGTATAATAGAGATACGTTTTGAAAGTAGGAGGTGTCTATGGACTTAACTAAGCGCTTTAATAAACAGTTAGATAAGATTCAAGTGTCCTTGATTCGTCAGTTTGACCAGGCTATTTCAGAGATTCCTGGGGTCTTGCGTTTGACCTTGGGGGAACCTGATTTCACAACGCCAGATCATGTCAAGGAAGCAGCCAAGCGAGCAATTGACCAGAACCAATCCTACTATACAGGGATGAGTGGTCTACTGACTCTACGTCAGGCAGCCAGTGACTTTGTTAAGGAAAAATATCAGTTGGACTACAATCCTGAAAATGAAATCTTGGTCACTATTGGGGCGACAGAGGCTTTATCTGCTACTTTGACTGCTATTTTGGAAGAGGGAGACAAGGTACTCTTGCCAGCTCCTGCCTATCCAGGTTATGAGCCAATTGTCAATCTAGTTGGGGCAGAGATTGTCGAGATTGATACAACTGAAAATGGTTTTGTCTTGACTCCTGAGATGTTGGAAAAGGCTATTTTGGAGCAAGGTGACAAACTCAAAGCAGTTATTCTCAACTATCCAGCCAATCCGACAGGAATTACCTATAGTCGAGAGCAGTTGGAGGCTTTGGCAGACGTTTTACGTAAGTATGAGATTTTCGTCGTCTGTGATGAGGTTTACTCAGAATTGACCTACACAGGCGAAGCCCATGTATCTCTGGGAACAATGTTGAGAGATCAGGCTATTATTATCAATGGTTTATCTAAGTCTCATGCCATGACAGGTTGGCGTTTAGGCTTTATCTTTGCTCCTGCAGCTTTCACAGCTCAGTTAATCAAGAGTCACCAATATTTGGTTACTGCTGCAAATACCATGGCTCAACATGCTGCAGTAGAAGCCTTGACCGCTGGTAAAAACGATGCGGAGCCTATGAAGAAGGAATACATCCAGCGTCGAGATTACATCATCGAGAAGATGACTGCTCTTGGTTTTGAAATTATCAAACCAGATGGGGCCTTCTATATCTTTGCTAAGATTCCAGAGGGTTACAATCAAGACTCCTTTGCTTTTCTGAAGGATTTTGCTCAGAAGAAGGCTGTTGCCTTTATCTCTGGTGCCGCCTTTGGGCGTTACGGAGAAGGCTATGTGCGTCTGTCTTATGCAGCCAGCATGGAAACAATCAGAGAGGCCATGAAACGACTTGAGGAGTACATGAGAGAAGCATGATTCAGTCTATCACGAGTCAAGGCTTGGTGCTCTACAATCGCAACTTTCGGGAGGATGATAAGCTAGTCAAGATCTTTACCGAGCAGGCTGGGAAGCGCATGTTTTTCGTCAAACACGCTGGTCAATCTAAACTAGCTCCGGTTATTCAGCCCTTGGTACTAGCTCGTTTTCTCCTGCGAATCAATGATGACGGACTCAGTTACATTGAGGACTATCATGAGGTCATGACCTTTCCCAAGATCAATAGCGACCTCTTTGTCATGGCTTATGCGACTTATGTTGCGGCTCTTGCAGATGCTAGTTTACAGGATAATCAGCAGGATGCTCCCTTGTTTGCCTTCTTGAGAAAGACTCTAGAGTTGATGGAAGAGGGTTTAGATTATCAGGTTTTGACCAATATTTTTGAAATTCAAATCTTGACCCGATTTGGAATCAGCCTTAATTTTAATGAGTGTGTCTTTTGCCATCGGGTGGGTCAGGCCTTTGACTTTTCTTTTAAATATGGAGCCTGCCTTTGCCCAGAGCATTATCATGAAGATGAGAGACGTTGCCATCTGAATCCCAACATCCCCTATCTGCTCAATCAATTTCAAGCCATTGATTTTGAAACCTTGGAGACTATTTCGCTCAAGCCTGAAATCAAGCAAGAGCTACGCCAATTTATGGATCAACTCTACGAAGAATACGTAGGGATTCATCTAAAATCAAAGAAATTTATTGATTCCCTAGCCGACTGGGGACAATTACTAAAAGAGGAAGACGAATGAAAAAAATCGCAGTAGATGCCATGGGGGGCGATTACGCACCTCAGGCCATCGTTGAGGGGGTCAATCAAGCCCTAGCTGACTTTTCAGATATTGAGATTCAACTTTACGGAGATGAAAGCAAAATCAAGCAATATCTAACAGTGACAGAGCGAGTTAGCATTATCCATACGGATGAAAAAATTGATTCAGACGATGAGCCGACAAAGGCTATCCGTAAGAAGAAAAATGCCAGTATGGTATTAGCAGCCAAGGCAGTCAAAGAGGGAGAAGCAGACGCTGTCCTCTCTGCAGGCAACACAGGTGCCTTGTTGGCGGCAGGATTCTTCATCGTGGGTCGTATCAAGAATATCGACCGTCCTGGACTCATGTCTACCTTGCCGACTATCGATGGCAAAGGGTTTGACATGCTCGACCTCGGTGCCAATGCAGAAAACACAGTCCAGCACCTGCATCAATACGCTGTTCTCGGCTCCTTTTATGCTAAGAATGTTCGTGGGATTGCAAAACCGCGTATTGGTTTGCTCAACAACGGAACAGAAAGTAGCAAGGGAGACCCGCTTCGTAAGGAAACGTACGACTTGCTAGTAGCTGATGAAAGTTTGAACTTTATCGGAAATGTGGAAGCGCGTGATCTGATGAACGGCGTTGCGGATGTTGTCGTAACAGATGGTTTCACGGGAAACGCTGTGCTCAAATCCATTGAAGGGACAGCCATGGGGATCATGGGCTTGCTCAAGACGGTTATCACAGGTGGTGGGTTTCGAGCAAAACTTGGCGCTCTCCTTCTCAAGGATAGCCTTAAAGGTTTGAAAAAGCAGCTCAACTATTCAGATGTTGGAGGGGCAGTCTTGTTTGGTGTCAAAGCACCTGTAGTCAAGACTCATGGCTCAAGTGATGCCAAGGCTGTGTACAGTACGATTCGCCAGATTCGTACCATGCTAGAAACAGACGTAGTTGCCCAAACTGCGCGTGAATTTTCAGGAGAATAAAAAGATGACAGAAAAAGAAATTTTTGACCGTATTGTAACCATTATCCAAGAACGACAGGGAGAGGACTTTGTCGTAACAGAAACCTTGAGTTTGAAAGACGATCTCGATGCAGACTCAGTGGACTTGATGGAGTTTGTCTTGACGCTAGAAGATGAATTTGGTATCGAAATCAGTGATGAGGAAATTGACCAACTTCAAAGTGTGGCAGATGTGGTAGCAATTATTAAAGGTAAAATATAGCCAAAAGCAACATGCAAGTCATGTTGTTTTTTTGTTTGCAGAAAAAAGAGAAACTTTTAGTAGAAATTGCGAATAAAGAGATGAGAAAGAAAAAAGGAGGAACGTTCATGTACATGCCAATCTTGTATCCATGGTTAATCAAGTGGTTTTTAAAATAAAAATGAATAAGTTGTTCATTTTCGAATTGTTTTTCGAATAGATAGGTAAGGAAAAAGGGAAGGAGATTACGCGATGTATTTACCAATCTTATTGCCATGGTTTATCAAATGGTATTTGAAATAAATGAAATTTACTTGTTCATTTTAAATTACTTCTCGAATAGATAAGTGAGAAGAAAAGGAAGGAGAGAAGAAAATGATTTCAGTAATTTACCCAATCTGGTTTTTAAAATGGTTTAAAGCCTAGAGACCATAAACTAAAAAAATAAAAATAAAGGAGAAAAAAGATGACAAACTTTGACAAAATGGAACAGAACTTTGTAGCTCTTACAGAAGAAGAGTTGATGGATGTGGATGGGGGTTCTGTTACCGCTGTGGTAGTAGGAGGCATCTTACTTATTGGCGGCATTGCTTGGGGATACTTTATGTGATAATAGGAGGATAAAATGAATATGAATAATTTAAATAATTGGTCAGAGTTGACAGAAGACGAATTGATAAATACTGATGGAGGCGTGATCACATTAGCTACGATTGGTATAGGAGTGACTATTTTCCTTGGCGGTAGATTAATCGGGCAAGATTTAAAACGTAGGTTTGGATAAAAAGTGATTAGGTATGAAAAATCGAAAAAGTTTAATAGGTGTGCTTTTAATCATTTTTGGAGCACTCTGTGTGCTGGGTGATTTAAATGTAATTCCCTTTAAAGTTGATCAGTATGTAGGCTCAGAATTATGGATTCCGATTCTTATTTTAATGATGAGTTATTTGGGCACATCTCAAAATAAAGTATAAAACATTGTTTTGAGAATCTTTAGAAATTTATATTTTTAAAGATTTTTAGCAAATTATAAATGAGAACTTCATTCTTGAAGATTATATTTAAATGATTATAAATGAAAAGGATAGAAGAGAGGAAATGAATTTTTCGCAATAATTTGTAGCAAGTGTTATAGCGATTTCGGGAATAGTGGGATTTTTGGCTGGAATAGCTATTGAATTAGCTAGTATTATTTAAAAAGGAGAGAATGAAACAATGAAAAAACTGGATGAAAAATTTGACATCATGACAGAAGCAGACTTATCTGTTATTGAAGGAGGTATCGTTGTTACTACTTCAACAGCAATAGCTTGGGGTATTTTAGGAGTCGCTTCTTATATGTATGGGCGTTATCTAGGAAGTAGACGTTAAGCTAAAAATTTGGGATAAAGTATGTAAGGAAATTAGTCATGAATCACAACCTTAATCTCAATACACTCTTACCTAAATTAGCCACTATAATTCCTTTGTTGGCAATCGGCTTGCATCTCGCGCTTCATCTGATTCGTACAGGTTCGTTAGTATCCTTTGATTGGCAATGGACTTTAGTTGGTTTGCTTGCTTCGGGCTATTTTGGTATTTTTTGCAAAGATTTGTCAAAAAATAATCAAAACTATAAATGATGAATCTGAATCAAAAGGATTTTGCGTATGTAAATGGCGGAGTTTTTCCGCCTTTCTTGTCAGGTAAAATAGGAATCTGCTATGAAAAAATTCTTATTAGGTTTTGCTGAGGGATATTTTACCGTATCACTCATTATCTACATCACAACGTATTTGATTATGAAAAATCCAATCAATACTTTGTTTTATCCAGAAACCTATCCGATTCTACTTGGTCTGTTTTATCTAGGATACAAGTACAAAACAAAAGAAAGTAAGATTGGGAATTGATGGAACATCAGATTGGAGTTTGGGATGAAAGTTGTTCAATTACTACGAAAAGCTTGGCCAGAGACCACTATATTGTTTAGCTCGATGGCTTATCTAATTATTAGAATCATGACTGATGTAAATAAAATAAATCTACCTACATGGTTTGGATATTTTGACATACCTACGCTTTCATTATTCTTGATGACATTTATTTTACTTTATAGAAGTGAAGAAAATATCATTTCAGAATAATTTATTTCTGGGCATTCATTTTTTAACGGTTACTTTAAGCAGGCAGAACTTTTGTTCTGCTTTTTTTACATTTAAATGATAGTTTATGCTTTTTAAAGTGCGTTTTAGGCGTAAAAATAGTTTATTCAGGAATATTTTCCTAGTTTTATCCTTATTTAGTTAAAATAATCTTACAAAGTTTTTAAGAGATTATTAGAAAAAAGGAGATGGATATGAAATTTGGGAAAAGGCACTATCGTCCCCAGGTGGATCAGATGGATTGCGGCGTGGCTTCATTAGCCATGGTTTTTGGCTACTATGGTAGCTATTATTCTTTGGCTCACTTGCGAGAATTAGCCAAGACGACTATGGATGGGACGACGGCTTTGGGTCTTGTAAAGGTAGCAGAGGAGATTGGTTTTGAAACACGGGCTATCAAGGCAGATATGACGCTCTTTGATCTGCCTGATTTGACCTTCCCTTTTGTGGCCCATGTGCTCAAGGAAGGGAAATTGCTCCACTATTATGTGGTGACAGGTCAGGATAAGAAGACAATCCATATCGCTGATCCAGATCCCAGTGTTAAGCTGACTAAGATTTCCCGTGAGCGATTTGCGAAAGAATGGACAGGGGTTAGTCTCTTTATGGCTCCGTCTCCAGACTATAAACCCCATAAGGAGAAAAAACAGGGGCTTCTATCCTTCTTGCCAATCTTACTCAAACAGCGTGGCTTGATTACCAATATCGTCTTAGCGACACTCTTGGTGACCTTGATTAACATCGTAGGTTCTTATTATCTGCAGTCTATCATTGATAGTTACGTGCCAGATCAGATGCGTTCGACCTTGGGCATCATCTCTATTGGGCTGGTCATCGTCTATATCCTCCAGCAGATTTTATCTTATGCCCAGGAATACCTTTTACTTGTTTTGGGGCAACGGCTGTCCATCGATGTGATTTTGTCCTACATCAAGCATGTTTTCCACCTGCCGATGTCCTTTTTCGCGACACGCAGGACAGGGGAAATCGTTTCTCGTTTTACAGATGCTAATAGTATCATCGATGCGCTAGCTTCGACCATCTTGTCTATCTTTTTAGATGTGTCGACTATTTTGATTATCTCGCTCGTGCTATTTTCACAGAACATGACGCTCTTTTTCATTAGTCTGCTTGCACTTCCCATCTATTCAGTGATTATCTTTGCCTTTATGAAGCCTTTTGAAAAGATGAATCGGGATACCATGGAAGCTAATGCGGTTCTATCTTCTTCTATCATCGAGGACATCAACGGTATTGAGACCATCAAGTCCTTGACCAGTGAAAGTTCACGCTATCAAAAGATTGATAAGGAATTTGTAGCTTATCTGAAAAAATCCTTTACCTACAGTCGGGCAGAAAGTCAACAAAAGGCTCTGAAAAAAGTTGCTCAGCTCCTGCTTAATGTTGCCGTTCTCTGGATGGGAGCAGTGCTTGTCATGGATGGAAAAATGAGTTTGGGCCAGCTGATTACCTATAATACCTTGCTTGTTTACTTTACCAATCCTTTGGAAAATATCATCAACCTGCAAACTAAACTTCAGACAGCGCAAGTTGCCAATAACCGTCTGAACGAGGTTTATCTGGTAGCTTCGGAGTTTGAGGAGAAGAAAATGGTCGAAGATTTGAGCATGATGAAAGGGGATATGACCTTCAAGCAAGTCCACTATAAGTATGGCTATGGTCGAGATGTCTTGTCGGATATCAATTTGACCATTAACCAAGGCTCTAAGGTAGCTTTTGTGGGGATTTCAGGGTCAGGTAAGACGACCTTGGCCAAGATGATGGTTAATTTCTACGACCCTAGTCAGGGAGAGATTAGTCTGGGTGGTGTCAATCTCAATCAGATTGATAAAAAAGTCTTGCGCCAGTACATCAACTATCTGCCTCAACAGCCCTATGTTTTTAACGGAACGATTTTGGAGAATCTTCTCCTTGGAGCCAAAGAAGGGACGACACAGGAAGATATCTTACGAGCAGTTGAATTGGCTGAGATTCGAGAAGATATTGAGCGGATGCCGCTGAATTATCAGACAGAATTGACTTCGGATGGGGCAGGTATTTCTGGGGGGCAACGGCAGAGAATTGCTTTGGCGCGTGCTCTTTTAACGGATGCGCCTGTTCTGATATTGGACGAGGCGACTAGTAGTCTGGATATCTTGACAGAGAAGCGGATCGTGGATAATCTCATGGCTTTAGACAAAACCTTGATTTTCATCGCCCACCGCTTGACCATTGCTGAGAGGACAGAGAAGGTTGTTGTCTTGGATCAGGGCAAGATTGTCGAAGAAGGCAACCATGCAGACTTGCTTGCTCGAGATGGATTTTACGCCCATTTAGTCAATAGCTAGAAAGAGGAGAAGATGAAACCAGAATTTTTAGAAAGTGCGGAGTTTTACCATCGTCGTTACCATAATTTTTCCAGTCGGGTGATTGTACCCATGTCGCTTCTGGTCGTGTTTCTGTTAGGATTTGCAACTTTTGCAGAGAAAGAGATTAGTTTGTCTACCAGAGCGACTGTCGAACCTAGTCGGGTTATTGCCAACATCCAGTCGACTAGCAATCAACGTATTGTGGCCAATTATCTAGAAGAGAACAAACTAGTCAAGCAGGGTGATCTACTCGTTCAGTACCAGCAAGGGGCGGAAGCTGTTCAAGCTGAAGCATACGCCAATCAGTTGGAGATGTTAAAGGATCAAAAAAAGCAGTTGGGTTATTTGCAATCCAGTTTGAAAGAGGGGAGTGATCAATTTCCAGAGGCGGATAAGTTTGGTTATCAGGAGATGTTTCGAGACTATCTCAGCCAAGCTAGTAGTCTTAGGAGTAATGTTTCTCAGCAAAATGCCAGCATCTCCTCTCAAAATGCGGCAGCAAGTCAGAGTCAGGCCGAGATTGGCAATCTTATCAGCCAAACAGAGGCTAAAATCCGAGACTACAAAACAGCTAAGTCGGCGATTGAAACAGGAGCTCAACTGGATAGTCAGAATCCAGCCTATTCTTTTTATCAGACCTATAAAAACCAAGCTGGAGAAGATCCGCAAGCTAAATCGCAAGTGATTGCACAGGTAGATGCACAAATCGCCCAGCTAGAGTCTAGTTTAGCTACTTATCGTGTACAGTATGCGGGATCTGGAGCTCAACAAGCCTACGCAAGTGGATTGGATAGTCAGCTTGAATCCCTCAAGTCCCAGCACCTGGTCAAAGTAGGCCAGGAATTAACTCTTCTAGATCAGAAAATTTTGGAGGCGGAGTCTGGTAAGAAAGTCCAAGGAGGTCTGCTGGACAAGGGGAAAATTACAGCAAGCGAGGACGGTGTGCTTCACCTTAATCCTGAAGCCAGTGATTCTACCATGGTTGCAGAGGGGACTCTGCTCGCTCAACTGTACCCGTCTTTGGAAAGAGAGGGTAAAACCAAACTCACGGCTTACCTCAGTTCCAAAGATGTTGCAGGACTCAAAGTAGGTGATTCTGTTCGCTTTACTACAACCAAGGATGGCAATAAAGAGCTTGTTCTTGTTTCTGCCATTACGAATATTGATGCGACAGCTACCAAGACTGAAAAGGGAAATTTCTTTAAGATAGAGGCGGAGACTGGTCTAACTTCTGAACAGGCGGAAAAACTCCGCTACGGTTCAGAAGGACGTCTGACGCTAATCACAGGGAAGAAAAGTTATCTGAGATACTACTTAGATCAATTTTTAAACAGAGAATAATGTTTGCTTTTAATGCAATATTATACTTTTAAAACTGTAAAATGTTTTGATTTTACAGTTTTTCTTAATATTAAAAGAAGGAGTTTTGTTATCGTTCGCAAATTCTTGCTATTTTTCTCATTTTATAGTAGAATGAAGTAAAGAAATACGAAAGGCGAACTTTAACATGTCAAAAGAATTGATCTATTCGGGGAAAGCCAAGGATATCTATACAACTGAGGATGAAAATCTTATTATTTCAACTTACAAAGACCAGGCGACTGCTTTCAATGGTGTCAAGAAGGAGCAGGTTGCAGGCAAGGGAGTGTTAAATAATCAGATTTCATCTTTTATTTTTGAGAAATTAAATGCGACTGGTGTGGCGACTCACTTTGTGGAGAAACTTTCAGACACGGAGCAACTCAATAAAAAGGTTGAGATTATTCCTTTGGAAGTCGTGCTTCGCAACTATACAGCTGGTTCCTTTTCAAAACGTTTTGGCGTGGAAGAGGGCATCGTCTTGGAAACTCCGATTGTCGAATTTTACTATAAAAACGATGATTTGGATGATCCTTTTATCAATGACGAGCATGTGAAGTTCCTAAAGATTGCGGATGATCAGCAGATTGCTTACTTGAAGGAAGAAACGCGTCGTATCAATGAACTCTTGAAAGCCTGGTTTGCTGAGATTGGACTTAAGTTGATTGACTTTAAGCTAGAGTTCGGTTTTGACAAGGATGGCAAGATTATCTTGGCAGACGAATTTTCACCAGATAACTGCCGACTTTGGGATGCGGATGGCAACCACATGGACAAGGATGTTTTCCGTAGAGGATTGGGAGAACTAACAGACGTTTACGAAGTTGTTTGGGAAAAGTTGCAAGGATTGAAATAATCTGTTTGCAATAACCATGAGTTCGTTTGGGAATATTGCAAGAGCTGAAATAAAGGAATAGGAATTGATGGATAAACGTATTTTTGTTGAAAAAAAGGCTGATTTTCAGGTCAAGTCAGAGAGTTTGGTGAGAGAACTCCAGCACAACTTGGGACTGTCAACTTTGAAAAGTATTCGCATTGTGCAAGTTTATGATGTCTTTGACTTGGCAGAGGATTTGTTTGCATCTGCAGAAAAACATATCTTTTCTGAACAGGTGACAGACCGTGTCTTGGACGAAGCGGCTGTGCAAGCGGATCTTGCTAACTATGCTTTCTTTGCTATCGAAAGCTTGCCCGGTCAGTTTGACCAGCGTGCAGCATCTTCACAGGAAGCCTTGCTCTTGCTAGGTAGCTCAAGTGATGTAACGGTTAATACTGCTCAACTTTACTTGGTCAATAAGGATATCGATGCAACTGAGCTAGAAGCGGTTAAGAACTACCTGCTCAATCCAGTGGATTCTCGTTTCAAGGATATCACGACAGGGATTGCCAAGCAGGAATTTTCAGAGTCAGACAAGACAATTCCTAAATTGACTTTCTTTGAAAGCTATACAGCAGAAGACTTTGCCCGCTACAAGGCTGAGCAAGGGATGGCCATGGAAGTGGATGATTTGCTCTTTATCCAAGACTACTTCAAGTCAATCGGGCGCGTGCCAACAGAAACAGAACTCAAGGTTTTGGACACTTACTGGTCTGACCACTGCCGTCACACGACTTTTGAGACAGAGTTGAAAAATATTGACTTCTCAGCGTCTAAATTCCAAAAACAATTACAGGCAACCTATGACAAATATATCGCCATGCGTGAGGAGTTGGGGCGTTCTGAAAAACCGCAAACCTTGATGGATATGGCGACTATTTTTGGTCGTTATGAGCGTGCCAATGGTCGTTTGGATGACATGGAAGTGTCGGATGAGATCAATGCTTGTTCGGTTGAAATTGAAGTGGATGTGAATGGAGTGAAAGAGCCATGGCTTCTCATGTTTAAAAATGAAACCCACAACCACCCAACGGAAATTGAACCATTTGGTGGAGCGGCTACTTGTATCGGTGGCGCTATTCGTGACCCTTTGTCAGGTCGTTCCTACGTTTACCAAGCTATGCGTATCTCAGGTGCTGGTGATATTACAGCTCCGATTTCAGCGACTCGTGCTGGTAAACTGCCACAACAAGTGATTTCTAAAACAGCGGCTCATGGTTATTCTTCATACGGGAACCAAATCGGTCTTGCGACGACCTACGTTCGTGAGTACTTCCATCCGGGCTTTGTAGCCAAACGTATGGAGCTTGGTGCCGTTGTCGGTGCGGCTCCAAAGGGCAATGTTGTCCGTGAAAAACCAGAAGCGGGCGATGTCATTATCCTGCTCGGTGGTAAGACTGGACGTGATGGTGTCGGTGGTGCGACTGGTTCTTCTAAGGTTCAAACAGTTGAGTCTGTAGAGACTGCTGGAGCTGAGGTTCAAAAGGGGAATGCTATCGAAGAGCGCAAGATTCAGCGCCTCTTCCGTAATGGCGATGTCACTCGTCTCATCAAGAAATCCAACGACTTTGGTGCGGGTGGTGTCTGTGTGGCCATCGGTGAATTGGCAGACGGTCTTGAAATCGACCTCAATAAGGTTCCTCTTAAATACCAAGGCTTGAATGGTACCGAAATTGCCATCTCTGAATCACAAGAACGGATGGCGGTCGTGGTTCGTCCTGAAGACGTAGATGCCTTCGTTGCGGAATGTAACAAAGAAAACATTGATGCTGTTGTTGTTGCTACAGTGACTGAAAAACCAAATCTAGTCATGCATTGGAATGGTGAAACCATTGTCGACTTGGAACGCCGTTTCCTTGATACCAACGGTGTACGTGTCGTTGTCGCTGCCAAGGTGGTGGACAAGGATGTCAAACTCCCAGAAGAACGCACAACAAGCGTAGAAACACTGGAAGCGGATACTCTTGCGGTTCTATCTGACCTCAACCATGCGAGTCAAAAAGGTTTGCAGACTATCTTTGACTGTTCGGTCGGTCGTTCTACGGTTAATCACCCACTTGGTGGTCGCTACCAACTCACACCAACTGAGGCATCTGTGCAGAAATTACCAGTTCAACACGGTGTGACTCATACTGCGTCCGTCATGGCTCAAGGATTTAACCCTTATGTAGCTGAATGGTCTCCATATCACGGAGCTGCTTATGCGGTTATTGAAGCAACCGCTCGTTTGGTCGCTGCTGGTGCCAACTGGTCTAAGGCTCGCTTCTCTTATCAAGAATACTTCGAGCGGATGGACAAGCAAGCTGAGCGTTTTGGTCAGCCAGTAGCAGCTCTTCTAGGCTCTATCGAGGCACAAATCCAACTTGGTTTGCCATCTATCGGTGGGAAAGACTCTATGTCTGGTACCTTTGAAGAATTGACCGTGCCACCCACCTTGGTTGCCTTTGGGGTGACAACCGCAGACAGCCGTAAGGTCCTTTCTCCTGAATTTAAGACTGCTGGTGAAAATATCTACTACATCCCAGGTCAAGCTCTTTCTGCTGATATCGACTTTGACTTGATTAAGAAGAACTTTGAAACGTTTGAAGGTATCCAAAAGGCTCACAAAGTGACATCTGCATCAGCTGTTAAATACGGTGGTGTTCTTGAAAGCTTGGCTCTTGCTACTTTTGGAAATCATATCGGTGCAGAGGTAACCTTGCCTGAACTTGAAACGGCTTTGACAGCCCAATTAGGAGGCTTCGTCTTCACATCTCCTGAAGAAATCGCTGGAGTTGAGAAGATTGGTCAAACGACAGCAGACTTTACACTCCTTGTCAACGGTGTGAAGCTAGATGGACAGAAACTTGACAGTGCCTTCCAAGGGACATTGGAAGCAGTCTATCCTACTGAATTTGCTCAAGCTAAAGAACTGGAAGAAGTACCTGCTGTGGCGTCAGATGCTGTGATTAAAGCTAAAGAAACAGTTGAGACACCAGTGGTTTATATCCCAGTATTCCCAGGAACCAACTCAGAATATGACTCAGCCAAAGCCTTTGAGAAAGAAGGTGCAGAGGTTAACTTGGTGCCATTCGTGACACTCAATGAAGAAGCAATTGTCAAGTCAGTTGAAACCATGGTTGACAATATTGGCAAGGCTAACATCCTCTTCTTTGCAGGTGGATTCTCAGCTGCGGATGAGCCAGATGGATCCGCTAAGTTTATCGTCAACATCCTTCTCAATGATAAAGTTCGTCTAGCTATTGATAGCTTTATCGCTCGTGGTGGCTTGATTATCGGTATCTGTAATGGATTCCAAGCTTTGGTCAAATCAGGTCTTCTTCCATACGGAAACTTTGAAGATGCAAGCAGTACCAGCCCAACTCTCTTCTACAATGATGCCAACCAACACGTGGCTAAGATGGTGGAAACACGTATTGCTAATACTAACTCACCATGGTTGGCTGGGGTGCAAGTGGGCGATATCCACGCTATTCCTGTTTCGCACGGAGAAGGGAAGTTTGTCGTGACGGCTGAGGAATTTGCGGAGCTCCGTGACAATGGACAAATTTTCAGCCAATACGTTGACTTTGACGGCAAACCAAGTATGGATTCTAAGTACAATCCAAATGGTTCAGTCAACGCTATCGAAGGAATTACCAGCAAGAACGGTCAAATCATCGGTAAGATGGGACACTCAGAACGTTATGAAGACGGTCTCTTCCAAAACATCCCAGGAAATAAAGACCAGCGCCTGTTCGCGTCAGCTGTGCGTTATTTCACAGGGAAATAAAAATTAGGTATAAAAAATGACATACGAAGTAAAATCTCTTAATGAAGAATGTGGTGTTTTCGGTATTTGGGGTCACCCGGATGCTGCTAAATTGACCTATTTTGGGCTCCACAGTCTTCAGCACCGTGGTCAGGAGGGGGCAGGTATCCTCTCCAATGACCAAGGGAAATTGAAGCGCCATCGTGATATGGGGCTTCTATCAGAAGTTTTCAAAAATCCTACCAAATTGGACAAACTAACAGGAACGGCTGCCATTGGGCATGTGCGTTATGCGACTGCTGGAGAAGCTTCTGCCGATAATATCCAACCTTTCATTTTTCGCTTTCATGATATGCAGTTTGGTTTGGCTCATAATGGGAATCTGACCAATGCTGCATCCCTCAAGAAAGAACTAGAGCAAAGAGGAGCTATTTTCAGTTCGACTTCCGATTCGGAAATCTTGGCTCACCTCATTCGCCGTAGTCACAATCCAAGTCTAATGGGCAAAATCAAGGAAGCACTTAGTCTCGTTAAAGGTGGCTTTGCTTATATCTTGCTGTTTGAGGATAAATTGATTGCGGCGCTTGACCCTAATGGTTTCCGTCCACTTTCTATCGGAAAAATGGCTAATGGAGCGGTAGTCGTTTCCTCTGAAACTTGTGCTTTTGAAGTGATCCGAGCAGAGTGGATTCGAGATGTGAAACCAGGCGAGATTGTCATAATTGACGACAATGGTATCCAGTATGACAGCTACACAAATGATACTCAGCTCGCGATTTGCTCTATGGAGTATATCTACTTTGCCCGTCCTGACTCCAATATCCATGGGGTCAATGTCCATACGGCACGGAAACGTATGGGTGCCCAATTAGCGCGTGAATTTAAGCATGAGGCGGATATTGTAGTCGGTGTGCCCAATTCTTCACTCAGCGCAGCCATGGGCTTTGCCGAAGAATCCGGTCTGCCAAATGAAATGGGTCTGATCAAAAACCAATACACCCAACGCACCTTTATCCAACCGACTCAAGAATTGCGGGAGCAAGGGGTGCGGATGAAGCTGTCTGCTGTTTCAGGCGTTGTCAAAGGCAAACGTGTCGTCATGATTGATGATTCCATTGTTCGTGGGACAACCTCTCGTCGCATCGTTCAGCTATTGAAAGAAGCAGGTGCGTCCGAGGTTCACGTTGCCATTGGAAGTCCTGCGCTAGCTTATCCATGCTTTTACGGGATTGATATCCAGACGCGTCAGGAGCTGATTGCGGCCAATCATACGGTAGAAGAAACCTGCCAAATCATTGGTGCGGATAGCCTGACCTATCTTTCGATTGATGGCTTGATTAACTCTATCGGGATTGAAACAGATGCACCAAATGGCGGTCTCTGTGTCGCTTATTTTGACGGTGACTACCCAACTCCTCTCTACGACTATGAAGAAGAATACCGAAGAAGCTTGGCTGACAAGACCAGTTTTTACAAATAGACGGCTAAAGACTCTCCATTAAAGGAAAGGAATAAAGAAATGACAAATAAAAATGCATACGCTCAATCTGGTGTGGATGTTGAAGCGGGTTATGAAGTTGTTGAGCGGATCAAAAAGCACGTAGCTCGTACGGAGCGTGCGGGTGTTATGGGAGCTCTAGGTGGTTTCGGTGGCATGTTTGACCTTTCAAAGACTGGTGTCAAAGAGCCCGTATTGATTTCAGGGACTGACGGTGTTGGCACCAAGCTCATGCTGGCTATAAAGTATGACAAGCATGACACGATTGGGCAGGACTGTGTGGCCATGTGTGTCAATGATATCATCGCTGCGGGTGCTGAGCCCCTCTATTTCCTCGACTATGTGGCGACAGGGAAGAATGAACCAGCTAAACTAGAACAAGTTGTCGCTGGTGTAGCAGAAGGTTGTGTGCAGGCAGGCGCCGCTCTCATCGGTGGAGAAACGGCTGAAATGCCAGGTATGTATGGCGCAGATGACTATGACTTGGCTGGTTTTGCGGTCGGTGTGGCTGAAAAATCTCAAATCATTGACGGTTCAAAAGTAGCAGAAGGAGATGTGCTTCTCGGACTCGCTTCAAGTGGTATTCACTCAAATGGCTACTCACTCGTCCGTCGTGTTTTTGCGGACTACACAGGAGAGGAAGTCCTGCCAGAATTGGAAGGTAAGAAACTCAAGGAAGTTCTGCTAGAGCCGACTCGTATCTATGTCAAGGCTGTCTTGCCACTCATCAAGGAAGGGTTGGTCAATGGCATTGCCCACATCACAGGTGGTGGCTTCATTGAGAATGTCCCTCGTATGTTTACAGATGACCTAGCGGCAGAGATTGAAGAAGACAAGGTTCCAGTCTTACCAATCTTCAAAGCTCTTGAGAAATACGGTCAGATCAAACACGAAGAAATGTTTGAAATCTTTAATATGGGTGTGGGGCTCATGTTGGCAGTCAGCCCTGAAAATGTAAGTCGTATCAAGGAATTGTTGGATGAACCAGTCTATGAAATTGGTTGCATCGTCAAGAAAGAAAACGAAAGTGTCATCATCAAATGAAAAAAATAGCGGTTTTTGCCTCTGGTAATGGCTCGAATTTTCAGGTGATTGTCGAAAAATTTCCAGTGGAGTTTGTCTTTTCAGACCATCGTGACGCCTATGTGCTCGAGCGTGCAGAAAAGCTCGGCGTCCTGTCCTATGCTTTTGAACTCAAGGAGTTTGAGAACAAGGCAGACTACGAAGCAGCTCTTGTCGAACTCTTGGAAGAACACCAGATTGACTTGGTTTGTCTAGCAGGCTACATGAAAATCGTTGGACCAACCTTATTGGCAGCTTATGAAGGTCGAATCATCAATATCCATCCAGCCTACTTGCCAGAATTTCCAGGAGCTCATGGGATTGAGGACGCTTGGAATGCTGGTGTTGCTGAGAGTGGCGTGACCATTCACTGGGTGGACTCGGGTGTGGATACAGGAAAGGTTATTAAACAAGTACGCGTACCACGACTAGCTGATGATACCATCGAAAACTTTGAAGCTCGCATTCATGAGGCAGAGTACAAGTTGTATCCAGAGGTGCTGGATAGCTTGGGAGTGGAGAGAAGATAAAAACGAAAACAGAGCTGATTTTATAACAGTCCAACATCAAAAAAGGAGGATTCTATGGGTCTATTTGATTTTTTCAAGAAGAAATCTTCTGATGAAGAGAAGTCAACGAAAGATGAAGACAAGATTGTTATTAAAGTTGAAAATACAGATGATAGCGCTCCAGGATGGGAAGCGATTGATGCAGAATTTAATCGTTTATACCCTGATCAGCCCAGTCCTCTTCATTATGGAACAGTTATCAAGTATATGCTAGGCGGTCCAGATCCACTTGATGGCATCAGTGTTTACGATTCAGGAGATTTTTGGCATTTTGTGAGTTATGGTTTGTCAGAATTATATACCAAAGAAAGCGAAGATCTTGAATACAGTGGTTATGGGATTGAATTAACCTTTAAGTTAAAGAAATCAAATAATGACGAAGAAGAAATTAAAAATGGCTGTGGTTTGCTACAGTATGTGGCAAGATATATTTTTAAAACGGGTAAAGTGGTTTTGCCAGAAGAATACATCTATACCAAGCAAACGGTAGGAATTGATGCCCAACAGAAATCTAATTTGACAGGCTTCTTGACTGCTGCTGATGATTTAGCTAAGACTCTAGATACTCCGCATGGAAAAGTGGAATTTGTAACCTTAATTGGTGCAACAGACGCCGAACTGCGAAGTATTTATGAAAGTGAAACAAGTAAGCTGGAGGTTAGGAAATTGTTGCAAGAACTTGGAGATCAGCTTACAGACTATGATCGCCAGTCTTTAGTTTAAATGATGTGAAAGCACCTCTTGATACAATGAAAGGAAATAACATGACTAAACGCGCCTTAATCAGCGTCTCAGATAAAGCGGGCATTGTTGAATTTGCCCAAGAACTCAAAAAACTTGGTTGGGACATTATCTCAACAGGTGGTACCAAGGTTGTCCTTGACAATGCTGGGGTAGACACCATTGCTATCGATGATGTGACTGGTTTCCCAGAAATGATGGACGGTCGTGTCAAGACCCTTCACCCAAATATCCACGGTGGGCTCTTGGCTCGTCGGGACTTGGATAGTCACTTGGAAGCTGCAAAGAGCAATAATATCGAATTGATTGACCTTGTGGTGGTCAATCTCTATCCCTTCAAGGAAACGATTCTTAAACCAGACGTAACTTACGCTGATGCAGTGGAAAATATTGACATCGGTGGGCCATCTATGCTTCGTTCAGCAGCGAAGAACCATGCTAGCGTAACAGTTGTGGTGGATCCTGCGGACTATGCTGTGGTTTTGGACGAGTTGTCAGCCAATGGTGAAACGACTTACGAAACTCGCCAACGTTTGGCAGCTAAGGTTTTCCGTCACACAGCAGCTTATGATGCTTTGATAGCAGAATACTTCACAGCTCAAGTGGGAGAAAGCAAGCCTGAAAAGTTGACCTTGACTTATGACCTCAAACAAGCTATGCGCTACGGGGAAAATCCTCAACAGGATGCAGACTTCTACCAAAAAGCTTTACCGACAGACTACTCAATTGCATCAGCGAAACAGCTCAACGGTAAAGAATTGTCCTTTAACAATATCCGTGATGCAGATGCTGCTATCCGTATCATCCGTGACTTCAAAGACCGTCCAACCGTTGTGGCTCTCAAACACATGAACCCGTGCGGTATCGGTCAAGCTGATGACATCGAGACTGCTTGGGACTATGCTTATGAGTCTGACCCAGTGTCTATCTTTGGTGGAATTGTCGTCCTTAACCGTGAGGTGGATGCTGCGACAGCTGAGAAGATGCATGGCGTTTTCCTTGAAATCATCATCGCACCAAGCTATACGGATGAGGCGCTAGCCATTTTGACAAATAAAAAGAAAAACTTGCGTATCCTAGAGTTGCCATTTGATGCCCAAGACGCTAGCGAAGTGGAAGCAGAATACACAGGTGTTGTTGGTGGACTTCTGGTGCAAAACCAAGACGTGGTCAAGGAAAGCCCAGCTGACTGGCAAGTGGTGACCAAACGCCAGCCAACTGAGACAGAGGCGACTGCTCTTGAGTTTGCTTGGAAAGCTATCAAATACGTCAAATCAAACGGTATCATCGTGACCAATGACCACATGACACTTGGTGTTGGCCCAGGTCAAACCAACCGTGTAGCTTCTGTTCGTATCGCCATTGACCAAGCTAAAGACCGTCTTGACGGCGCCGTCCTTGCTTCCGATGCCTTCTTCCCATTTGCAGATAACGTGGAAGAAATCGCTAAAGCAGGCATTAAAGCCATCATCCAGCCTGGAGGATCAGTCCGTGACCAAGAGTCTATCGAAGCAGCGGATAAATATGGCTTGACCATGGTCTTCACAGGAGTAAGACATTTTAGACATTAAAATTTCAACAATTTCAAGACAAAGTGAAATCATAAAAATTAGTTATAATAATATTTGTAGAAAGCAAGCCTTAAGGCTTGCTTTCTGGTATAATTGTAATAAATAAAACTATTAAGGAGTAGTTGTATGCCTTTAATTGAGAAATTTAAAATTAATAATCTTTATAATTATTATGATGTTGAATTGGATTTTAAGAATGATAAGACTATTTATATTGGAGAAAATGGTATTGGTAAGACTACTATTCTTGCGATGCTTTACTATTTACTAGATTTAAATTATAAAAAATTAGAAAGCTTCGTTTTTGATAGTATCGAGATTACATTTGAAGGTGAAGAACAACTACAGATTACTAAAAAAGAAATTATTCAGATAAATATACAGAATTCAAACCATATAACCTCAAATATTAAACGTGAGTTGTTTGATTTAGTAGAAAGAATTAAACAAAATCAGGATTTAGTGTCGGATTTATCAGGACTAGATAAATCTAAAAATTTAAAGTTTGATGAAGTATCATCAATTTATAATAGATATCATCTTTTACAAAAATATCCTTTGCAAATGATTGTAGTAATGTTACCTGAAGTTTTGAGCAGAGTCTTTCCCTCTGGCTACATGAAGTTAATACTTAAGATAGAAGATTTTAAAAATAGGTACAAAATATTATACTTTCCAACCTATAGAAGAATTGAGGAAGATTTAAAAGAATTCAATATTATTTCTAGAGAGGCACCAGGTATAAGGGCGTTTAATAATAAATCTAGCGGAGAATTAATACATTTCGGTATGGAAGATGTTGAAGAAAAAATAGATAGTTTATTAAACAAAATTAGCAAGGAAACCAATAAAAGTTACGATATTATGATTAGTAGATTGTTAGAGCTATTTGCTAATGCTAATAAAGGAAAAGATATACCTAGCAAGGATTTTGATTCACATAAAGTTGAAATAGCACTTTCTAGATTAGGAGAAAAAATCACCGATGAAACTAAATCTAATATTTTAGATAGAATTAAAAACGGAGAATTGCATAGTGATGTATATCTAAATTACTTAGTCACGAGTATTATTGATAATTATAAAGCTTTAGAAAATATTGACAGCAGAATTAATGAATTTACTGAGAGAGTGAATAAATATTTCTTTGGGAAAAAATATTTTTACAATCCACAGTTATTAGAGTTAGTAATAAAAAGAATCAATAACAAAGGAGAAAGTACTGAAAGTTTTATTAAATTAAGAAATCTTTCATCAGGAGAGAAACAATTAATTTCAACTTTTTCCAAAATTTTCTTAGAGGATGAAAAGGATCTTATAATTCTATTTGATGAACCAGAAATATCTTTATCAGTACCTTGGCAAGAGGAGTTTATCTATGATATTTCTCAAGCTAAAAAGTGTGTATTTCTAGTCGCAGTAACACACTCTCCATTTATTTATAGTAATATGCTAGATTATGCAGAGGAAATTGATAAGTATATTGTAGAATATAAATAAATTCATAAGAATGAAATCATGTTCCAATTAGAAAATGAAGGCAATGATGGGTCACCTTTTTAAGTAAGGGGAGATAATTTGAAATCAGTAACAATAGAAAATCATCTAGAAAGTTTGACAGAATCCTCAGTTATTTGGGAAAGGTATACGAGAGATGCCAAGGCTAATCCCAATAGATATTTTGTATTTTATGAAGGAAAAGATAGGCAGTATTATGATTGTCGAATACAACGGTACACTGAAACTTATAATACATATGCAGTTGGTGGAAAGAGTGAGGTAATTAGATTATTTAAGAAATTTACTCAAGAGGGAAAATCTACGTTAGTTAATAAATTATTTTTTATAGATAAAGATTATGAACATCACGAAGTTAATTCTGATATATATATGACTCCAAAATATGCAGTTGAGAACTTATATGTAAGTACTGCAGCAATCAAAAGAATATTAAAAGGACATTTTGGAATAAATGATGATGATCCAGAGTTTGATAGAGTATTGGGTTATTTTAATGAAAGATATAGAGAATTTATAGGTTATCTAACAGATATGAATCTTTGGGCAATTTGTTGTCAATTGAATGGTGTGAAAATAGATTTTGATTTGTTAGGATTGAAAAGAAATGCGGTTGGTTTTTTTAAAATTGGGTATAAAAAGATTGAATTATCAGTCGAGGATATAAGCTTTAATTTTTTTGAAAGTATGTACGAGAAAATGCTAAGGGAGAAAATTAAAAATGGTTGTAAAAAGAATGGTAGAGATTATGTCAAGGAGTTATCTATTTTTAGGGATAAACGACAACACATACGCTATAATTTTGAGAATGATATGGAGGAATATCGTGTCCACATAGAGGATTATTTTAGAGGGAAACAGTTATTATGGTTTTTGAAGGAGTTTATATTGTCTTTAGTGAGTAAAAATGGAGGCTTTATTCCAAAACAATTTTTGATTGACGATAAAAATATAATGACAGTTTTTACTAATTGTGCAGACACGCCTGAGGGATTAGATGATTATTTGAGAGGAAAATGTTGTATGACTTTCGATTAGTTTTTACTATATGTGGAAATTATATAAGATTAATTGAAACTTTGAGTAGATTTTTAGACATTAAGAAAATGAGTTTTATATGAGCGATTACTATTACTATATAATTAGGTAAATCAATAAAATGGAAAAGTTAAGATGTCATATATAAAATTAAATGTGGGAATGTCATTATCAGGCCCAACCATTGGAATAAGTCCAGACCTTAAGGAATTTATAAATATTATGCATAAAAAAAGATATATCAGAAAAAGCAGAATTGAAAATATACATTTTCCTTTAGTTGGTCAAAGTACTATGTCATGGAAACTTAGAGGTGATTACAAGCATGGTTTTTATGCCTTCTCTTCGATAGCATTCGAAGGAGAATTTGGATCAAATCCAGATGTATTTATGATTTTTTCAAAGAATGACAGTCTGATAGAATTTAATAGTAAAGAGCATTCGTTAAATGATGATGATTTAACAGTGGTTAAACTAAAACAAAATATTTTTAAAAACAACAAGTATAAATATGGGATTGAAAAGGAGCTTAATTATTATTCTAACAGTGAATCAGAGTATGATATTCGCCCTTTCATTATTGTTGTATTTGGCGAAGTTTCGTTAGGATTTGCTACTGTCACATTGATAAATAAAAGTTCAAGTACAGCAAATTCAAATGGATTTATCGGGGGAATAATGCCAGGGACGGGAGTAAACCCTTTTCAACCACAGGCAAGAAAATTAGTATGGCCAACTGGCAAAGATCTATTACGTACATTAAAGGAACCTCAAACTGGTCGTTCATTTAGGTTAGATAAAGAACAGGTTGATAATATTTTAAATTTGAAAAAGTATTTTGTTAATTTATTGGAACCGAATATTGCTAAAGTGTTGAAAGAAGAATATATAACGGAGTAAGACATTAAAAAACAAAAGGGAAGAAAACAGTTTCTTTCCTTTTTTAGTTTAAAACACTAAGTGAAACGAGATTAAAACGAACGTTTATGTTATAATATTAGTAAATAATTCGCAAAAGAGGTTGAAGAATGAAACTGCTTGTTGTCGGTTCTGGTGGTCGTGAACATGCCATTGCTAAGAAGTTGCTTGAATCAAAAGACGTTGAAAAAGTCTTTGTAGCTCCTGGGAATGACGGAATGACTTTGGATGGTCTGGAATTGGTAAATATCTCTATTTCCGAACATTCTAAATTGATTGAGTTTGCAAAAGCCAACGATATTGCTTGGACTTTCATTGGTCCAGATGACGCCCTTGCTGCTGGGATTGTCGATGATTTTAACCAGGCTGAGCTCAAGGCTTTTGGTCCGACAAGATTGGCAGCGGAGCTGGAGTGGTCTAAGGATTTTGCTAAGGAAATCATGGTCAAGTACGGCGTTCCGACAGCAGCCTATAGCACATTTTCCGACTTTGAGGCAGCTAAGGCCTATATCGAGGAGAAAGGCGCTCCTATCGTCGTCAAGGCAGACGGCTTGGCTCTTGGGAAAGGTGTCGTCGTTGCGGAGACGGTTGAGCAAGCGGTCGAAGCCGCTCATGAGATGCTTTTGGACAATAAATTTGGTGACTCAGGTGCGCGTGTGGTTATCGAGGAATTCCTCGACGGTGAGGAGTTCTCTCTCTTTGCCTTTGTCAATGGTGACAAGTTCTATATCATGCCGACAGCACAGGACCACAAACGTGCCTACGATGGAGACAAGGGTCCTAACACGGGAGGTATGGGAGCTTATGCGCCAGTTCCTCACTTGCCACAGAGTGTAGTTGCTACAGCGGTAGAGACTATTGTCAAGCCGGTTCTTGAAGGGATGATTAAAGAAGGGCGCCCCTATCTTGGTGTCCTTTACGCAGGGCTTATCTTGACAGCTGATGGACCTAAGGTCATCGAGTTCAACGCTCGTTTCGGAGATCCTGAGACCCAGATTATCCTGCCTCGTTTGACATCTGACCTTGCACAAAATATTACGGATATTCTGGATAGCAAGGAGCCAAACATTACTTGGACAGATAAGGGTGTGACTCTGGGCGTGGTTGTCGCGTCAAACGGCTACCCGCTAGACTATGAAAAAGGTGTTGAATTGCCAGCAAAAACCGAGGGAGACACCATCACCTACTATGCAGGGGCTAAGTTTGCGGAAAATAGCAGAGCACTGCTATCCAACGGCGGACGTGTCTATATGCTCGTCACCACAGCAGATACCGTCAAAGAAGCCCAAAGTACCATCTACCAAGAACTCGCCCAACAAAACACAGAAGGCCTCTTTTACCGAACAGATATCGGAAGCAAGGCCATAAAAGATTAACAGACATATTTGCCATGGCGAGCGAAAGCGAGCCAAAGTAAGATAATGGTCGCCGTGGTGAAAAGACCAGAACAATTTCTGTTCTGGTCTAGGGAAAATTTGAGACCTTAGGCTCAAATTTTAGGAATGAAACCGAAGGTTTGCTTCCGTCCCCACCACCTAAGACCATTATCAAAAAGAAGAAAAAAGGAAAAAATATGACTAAACCAATTATTTCCATCATCATGGGTTCAAAATCCGACTGGGCCACCATGCAAAAAACAGCAGAGGTTCTAGACCGCTTCGGTGTAGCCTACGAAAAGAAAGTTGTCTCTGCCCACCGTACACCAGACCTCATGTTCAAACATGCGGAGGAAGCACGTAGTCGTGGCATCAAGGTTATCATCGCAGGTGCTGGAGGCGCAGCCCATTTGCCAGGTATGGTCGCAGCAAAAACAACCCTTCCTGTCATTGGTGTGCCCGTCAAATCACGTGCTCTTAGTGGCGTGGACTCGCTCTACTCTATCGTTCAGATGCCGGGTGGAGTACCAGTCGCAACCATGGCTATCGGTGAGGCAGGTGCGACCAATGCTGCTCTCTTTGCCCTCCGTCTCCTGTCAGTAGAGGATCAGGCTATCGCGACAGCTTTGGCAGATTTTGCAGAAGAACAAGGAAAAATCGCAGAGGAGTCTACAAATGAGCTCATCTAAAACAATCGGAATTATCGGTGGCGGTCAGCTAGGGCAGATGATGGCCATTTCTGCTATCTACATGGGGCACAAGGTCATCGCACTGGATCCTGCGGCTGATTGCCCGGCCTCTCGTGTGGCGGAAATCATCGTGGCGCCTTATAACGATGTGGGCGCTCTTCGTCAGTTGGCGGAGCGTTGCGATGTTCTCACCTATGAGTTTGAGAATGTCGATGCTGACGGTCTGGATGCGGTTATCAAGGATGGACAGCTCCCTCAAGGAACGGACCTGCTCCGCATTTCTCAAAATCGGATCTTTGAAAAGGATTTTCTCTCAAACAAGGCTCAAGTCACTGTGGCCCCATACAAGGTTGTGACTTCTAGCCAAGACTTGGCAGATATTGACCTATCGAAAAATTATGTCCTCAAGACGGCGACTGGTGGCTACGATGGGCATGGGCAAAAGGTCATTCGCTCAGAAGCAGATTTGGAAGAAGCCTATGCGCTAGCTGATTCAGCAGACTGCGTTTTGGAAGAATTTGTCAACTTTGATCTTGAGATCTCTGTCATCGTGTCAGGAAATGGCAAGGACGCGACAGTTTTCCCAGTTCAGGAAAATATTCACCGAAACAACATCCTTTCAAAAACTATTGTGCCTGCTCGCATTTCAGAAAGTCTAGCTGACAAAGCTAAAACTATGGCTGTGCGGATCGCAGAACAGCTCCATCTTTCTGGTACCCTTTGTGTGGAAATGTTTGCGACGGCCGATGACATCATCGTCAATGAAATCGCGCCACGACCACACAATTCAGGGCACTACTCGATCGAAGCCTGTGACTTTTCACAGTTTGACACCCATATCTTGGGTGTTCTGGGAGCACCATTGCCAGACATCAAACTGCATGCGCCTGCTGTTATGCTCAACGTTCTCGGCCAGCACGTCGAGGCCGCTGAAAAATATGTCACAGAAAATCCAAGCGCCCACCTCCACATGTATGGTAAAATAGAAGCGAAGCACAACCGCAAAATGGGACATGTGACTTTGTTTAGTGATGTGCCGGATGAGGTAGAGGAATTTGGGAAAGGGATTGATTTTTAGGTGAAGTCTATGATTCAAATCATCGTTAATGCTTTTGTTGAAAAAGATAAGGCAGGGGCAGTCGTCGAAGTCTTATATGCTAGTAGCAATCACGAAAAAGTGAAAACCAAATATGAAGAGCTAGTGGCTCAGTACCCAGAAAACTATTTAGTTATCTATGATGTACCGTTGGATACTAACCTTAGTAGTTTACCACACTATCCATCTGTGTTTATTGGAAAAGAAGAGTTTGAGGAGAGAGAAGAATAATGATTTTAGATTTATTTAATAACGAAAATAATACTATTGAAACGGATACTCTTAGCATAAAGGAACATGCAATAGCTACTCAAAATGATGTTATTCAGATAGACAATATTTCTATGATGACAAAAGCAACATTGGCATTTAGAATTTCTTTGAAAGAAATAGCTTTTGCAGCTATTATGTTAATAATGTTTCCGATAGATTTTATCCCAAATATCATTCCGATTACTTTTTTGGCTTTGTACATTTATATTGTATATAACCGTTATGAGAAATATCTTAAAACAAAATATTACATAGAGTTCAATTTAGGGTCTAGCAAAAATTCTTATTTGTTTTTTAAGGAAGAAATATTTCGAGACAAAGTATATGAAGTAATTAAAAAATCTTTTGGTGATAAAAATCAGATCACTTTTATTGATATAAAACATCAACAAATTGGTGGGGAACAAAATATTTTTGAAACAGGCTCATATAAAACAACTGTATCAGGTAATGATAATGTAGTTGGAAATGATTTTGGTTCAGGGAATAATGTCACATTTAATGGGGACAACAATGTTAACTCAAATATTGTTACGGATTCTATTTTAGAAAAATCTAATATGAATGTTGAGTTTCCGTGGTCGGAACTTTCTAAACAACTTCAACAGATTCTTAACAATGCTTCTGTTCTATCTGAGCAATCTGTCGAAATTTTAAAGGACTTACTTGCTGCAACTGACAAAAATAGTGAATCTGAATTTACTGTAATTGTTAAAGAAAATGCATCATTTTTCAATCAACAGTTTATTAAAGATATAATATCAGGAACTTTAGGTGGAGTTATTTCATCATTACTATCAGGCAGATAAAATTATAGGAGAAACAACAATGATCAACCGTTACTCTCGCCCTGAGATGGCGAACATTTGGAGTGAAGAAAATAAATACCGTGCTTGGCTTGAGGTGGAAATCTTGGCTGACGAGGCATGGGCTGAATTGGGGGAAATCCCTAAGGAAGATGTGGCTTTGATTCGTGAAAAAGCGGACTTTGACATCGACCGCATCTTGGAGATTGAGCAGGAGACGCGCCACGATGTGGTGGCTTTCACGCGTGCGGTTTCTGAGACTCTTGGTGAAGAGCGCAAGTGGGTGCACTATGGTTTGACTTCTACCGACGTGGTGGATACGGCCTACGGTTACCTTTATAAACAAGCCAACGATATCATCCGTCGTGACCTTGAAAACTTCACCAACATCATCGCTGATAAGGCTAAGGAGCACAAGTTCACCATCATGATGGGTCGTACCCACGGTGTTCACGCTGAGCCAACAACCTTTGGTCTTAAATTGGCGACTTGGTACAGCGAAATGAAACGCAATATCGAGCGTTTCGAGCATGCGGCTGCTGGTGTAGAAGCTGGTAAGATTTCTGGTGCGGTTGGGAACTTTGCTAACATTCCACCATTTGTGGAGCAATACGTCTGCGACAAGCTTGGTATCCGTGCTCAAGAAATCTCGACACAGGTCCTTCCTCGTGATCTTCACGCCGAGTACTTTGCAGTTCTTGCTAGCATCGCGACTTCTATTGAACGCATGGCGACTGAGATTCGTGGTCTGCAAAAATCTGAGCAACGCGAAGTGGAAGAATTCTTTGCTAAAGGTCAAAAAGGTTCTTCAGCAATGCCTCACAAACGCAACCCAATCGGTTCTGAAAACATGACTGGTCTGGCGCGTGTTATCCGTGGTCACATGGTGACAGCTTATGAAAACGTGGCTCTCTGGCACGAACGTGACATCTCTCACTCATCAGCTGAGCGCATCATCACACCAGATACGACCATTTTGATCGACTACATGCTCAACCGTTTTGGGAATATCGTCAAGAACTTGACAGTCTTCCCAGAAAACATGATCCGCAACATGAACTCTACTTTCGGTCTGATCTTTAGCCAACGTGCCATGTTGACTTTGATTGAAAAAGGTATGACGCGTGAGCAAGCCTATGATTTGGTGCAACCAAAAACAGCTTACTCTTGGGACAATCAAGTAGACTTTAAACCACTTCTCGAAGCAGATCCAGAAGTAACCTCACGTCTGACTCAAGAAGAAATCGACGAAATCTTCAACCCTGCATACTACACCAAACGAGTGGATGATATCTTTGAACGTATCGGACTGGGTGACTAATCATAACAAAAAAGCGAGATTCAATCTCGCTTTTTCGTATTCTCTTAGAAGAATCTTAGTCTTCTTTTCTCTTAGTCAGTCCGTAGGCTGCTAGAGTCGCCATGAGTCCTGCTGCGACCAAGCCTGCAGAATCTTGGCTGCCTGTTGCAGGGAGTTGTTTTTCATCTGCTTTGACAGTAGTTGGTGCAGTTTGCTCAGCTTTCTCAACGGCAGTGCCGACTTCAACGATTTGAGCGACCGCTTCCTGTGTTACTACGCTATTGACAAGTGTTCTTTCTTCTTTTCCATCAGCACTAGTGCTTACAGAGTAGAAGGCAGTACGGTGGCCGTTAGCGCCCTTAGTAACAACTTGTGTTTGTCCTTTTGGTAATTGAGGATTTTCACGTGTCACGGTAGTGAATGGAATTTCTTCCTCTTGGATGTCCAGTCTTGGTTTTGTTTCAGCAGTTGCTGCTTTACCATTTTCATCTCCAACGTGAGTTACAAGGGTTCCAACTTCAACGATTTGGGTCACTGCTTCTTGGGTCACAAGGCTATCTACAAGAGTTTTCACTTCCTTACCGTCAGCACTAGTGCTTACAGAGTAGTAATGACTGCGACGACCGTTAGCGCCTTTAGTAACGACTTGCGTTTTCCCTTTGAGCAAGAGTGGATTTTCACGTGTTACGGTAGTGAACGGAATCTCTTCCTCTTGGATATCCAGTCTTGGTTTTGTTTCTGCGGCTGGAGCAAGCCCGTTTTCATCCCCTTTGTGAGTAATAGGGGCACCGATTTCAACCACTTGGGTCACAGGTTCTTTGGTTACTTGGCTATCTAGAACTGTTTCTGTTTGTTTACCATTTTCAGTAAGGACAGAGATGTAATGAGTGCGTTCACCCTCTACACCTGGTGTGATGATCTTTTCCTGACCGGCTGGGAGGTTCGGATTTTCTTTTTTGATAACTTCAAATGGAATCTTTTCTGCTCTTGTGATGAGTTCTGGTTTGTTTTCGACAGCAGCAGCTAGTTCATTTTCATCGAGGCTTCCTGAGTGAGTTGCCGCTGGCTTGAGGCCTAGGCGGGCTGCTTTGAGTTTGGCTACGAGAGCGTCTAACTCGGCTTGTTTACTACGGTTGAGGTTGTAGTTGAGAGCCTCTTTAGCTGCATTGAGGGCATCTAAGCTTTCCTTGCTGTATCCTTCTAGGTTAGCTGGGATTTGAGCAAGCTCTTCGCGGAGTGCATTGTAGTTAGCGCGGAAGTAGTCTTTGTTGTGGTCTGCAAAGGCAGTCATGAGTTCAAAGATTTCTTCTTCCTTGTACTCAGCACTTGGTCTATCTGCCCAGATAGCAAGCATGCTTCCAACGGTTGGAAGATCTACCTCAGGATATTTGGTAGAAGCAAGTTGATTGAATGGTGTTTTTTCAGTATTTTCAATAGCTTTTTTGAGGAAACCACCACCATCTTCTGGTTTTTGGCCGAGAATGTAGTACCAGTCACCGTTGGTATTCAAGAACTTATAACCCTTGCTTGCTAGGTATTGAGGTGATGCAAGGTTGTAGCCCCACCAGCCTTTAGACCAGTAAGAGATGATGACATCCTTGTCAAACTCAACATCGTCCTTGTCCTCGTAGTAGAAACCATCGTTGAAGGCCATTGGTTGAAGGCCTCTTTCTTTAGCCATGGCAGCAAGAGTGTTAGAGTATTCGGCAAACTTGCCATAGAGCCCGTACCATTTGAGGTAGTACCAGCCTTGAGCGTTGGTAGCGTCATTAGCGTACTCGTCTGTACCGTAGTTAAAGATCTTAGTCTTGCCTGCAAAGAAGTCCATGTACTTGCCGATGAGAGCTTTGACAAAGTTCATCGCTTCTTCGTTTTCGAGGTCCATGGTTGTTTTGGAGACCTTGTCAAAGTTAGCTTGAGGATTCTTGATTCCAAGTTTTTCCATAGCGACGAGCATGGCATCCATGTGACCTGGGCTGTTAATCGCTGGGATGAGTCCAAGACCTTTTGATTTTGCGTACTCGATCAATTCAGTGATTTCAGCTTGACTAAGAGTGGTTCCATTTGGATCATCGTAGTAAGCTTTTGTTCCTTCGATAATGGCCTTTTTGACATCGTCACTTGCATAGGTTTTACCGTTAGCAGTGATAGTCATGTCATCAAGTAGGAAGCGAAGTCCGTCATTTCCTAGGAGGAGATGTACATCAGAGTATCCAAGTTCGCTAGCTTTATCAATGATACGTTTGAGTTGTTCAGCTGAGAAGTATTTACGTCCAGCATCAATTGAGATTACCTTGTTCTTGGCAAGTTTTTCAACTTCGCGTTTAGCGTCCTCTTCTTTTTGAGCTTCTGGTGTGAAGATCAACTTGCTAACAGCTTCTTGGAGTTTTGCAATTGCTTGGTCAATGGTGTCTTGCTGGGCACGGCTGAGATTGCTGTCGAGTGAGCGAATGGTTTTTTCAGCTTCTTTGACAGCTGTGACACTTTCTGCAGTATAGCGGTCAAGGTCTGTTGGGACTTCTTTCAGGGCTTGCTTAGCAGACTCATAGTCAGCAGCAAAGTACTCAGCGTTAGCATTTGCGAAGCTACGCATGAGTTTGAAGAGGCGTGATGGTGAATAGCGTGCAGATGGGGTATCTGCCCAAGCAGCTACCATACCGCCGATAAATGGAATATCTTCCCCTTCAGATTTTGGCACCGAAGTGATTGGAGTATTCTTGATACCATTGAGTCCTTGATCAAGGTTGTACCATCCTTGACCATCTGCATTACGGCCGAGAACGTAGTACCAAGCATCGTTGGTATTAAGGATTTGGTGGCCTTTTTCAACTAAAAGTTTAGAAGAAGCGACATCGTATCCGCCCCATCCACCGGTCCACATAGAAACGATGATGTCTTTGTCAAAAGTTCCAAAGCTAGTGTCGCTATTGTAGTAGATTCCATCGTTGAAGGCCATTGGTTTGAGGCCGTGAGATTTAACGATGCGAGCAAGATCATTGGCGTAGGCGATAAATTTGTCGTAACCCTTATCTGGGAAGCCATCTTCTGGATACCACTTGTAGGCTTGAAGAACGCTCCAGCCTTTAGCATCAGTAGCGTCGTTGGCATATTCATCTAGTCCGATATTGAAAATATCAGTTTTTCCAGCAAAGTATGCAGCATACTTGTCGATCAGGGCTTTGGTAAACTCAACAGCTTCTTTGTTATCCAGGTCAACGGTACGAGCAGATTCCTTACCAAAGTAGTTGAAGTTCGGTTTTTGGATACCTAGCTCCTTCATGGCATGCAAAATGGCATCCATGTGGCCAGGACTGTTAACAGTTGGGATTAGTCCGATACCCTTATCTTTGGCATAGTTAATCAAGTCCGTCATCTGGCTCT
The DNA here is from genome assembly GCA_963546055.1 of uncultured Streptococcus sp. GTDB lineage: Bacteria > Bacillota > Bacilli > Lactobacillales > Streptococcaceae > Streptococcus. Next base: position 28,099 of record CAUULS010000011.1, on the reverse strand, counting down.
CAGTTAAGTGGTTGCCATTTGGATCCTTGTAGTAGGCATCAGTTCCATTTTCGAGCGCACGTTTGATATCATCACTTGCATAGGTTTTGCCATTGGCTTTGATGGTCATGTCGTCCAACATGAAACGCATGCCATCGTTTCCAACTAGTAAATGAAGATCAGTATAACCATAGTGTTTAGCTTTGTCGATGATTTCTTTGAGTTGATCTGGAGAAAAGTACTTGCGTCCAGCGTCGATTGAGATCATTTTTCTTTTGGCCAGTTTTTCATTTACCTGACTTGCTCGTTCAGTGCTCGGAGGAACTGCAGCAGGCGTTGCTGGTTCATTTTTCTTTTCTTTGTCAATTTTGACTGGTTCTGATTGTTCTTTTGAAACAGGAGTAACTTTTTCAGCGACTGGAGTCTCGTTAGCTTTCTCTGCAACTACTGGGGATTCAGTTTTTTCGACTGTTGGAGCGAGTGTAGCTGAAGCATCCTTCTCCTCCTTGTTTTTTGCTTCAACCCTTTCTTCAAGCTTGCTTTCAACCGATGTCTCAGCATCCTGTGGCTGTCCCTGAGCAGTTTGAGCTGCGCTTGGATTTTCTGGTGTTGGAGTGACGCTGTCGGCAGACGCGACTTGGGTACCAAAGGCAAATCCTATGAGTACAGAAGCTGCCCCAATCGCGTACTTACGAATGGAGAAGCGCTGTTTCTTTTCTAGTTTCATGATAAAACCTCCCTATTATTATATTGTATGATAACGTTTTCACAAAACTGTTTTTATTTTATTATCTAAGATATAAAAAGTCAAGCGACTTTATGAAAGAACTATAATAAATGGAGGAAATTATAAGATTAGGAAGCTGTTTTTTTGATTCGTTTGTTTTTGTGGAAAACCAGTAGTTTCTATTTAACTTGTTTTTAGTAAAAGCACTACTAATTAAAGATTCACCTTTTCTCACCTGTTCATTGCAAATCAAGCGTGCTATAATGAAATAGAAAAAGCCGAGCTAGGCTCAGGCTTTTTCTTAATGACCTCGGTTACATGAGATGAATTTGATTTTGTAGTAGTCTGCTCGCTTATAAGTTTCACTATAGGCAAGGACTTGGCCAGTGGCCTCAAGTTTTGTAGTCTTGGTTTGGAAGACAGTTGGGAATTGTGTATCGATTCCAAGTACAGAAGCAGCGTGCTCTGGTGTTGGAAAGGCAATCTCGTTGATTTCCTCAAAATGCTCATCAGTCATGTGAATGCGGTAATCCAGCTTGAAACGTTTATAAATAGAACTATAATAGTCAAGATTTGGATAGTTGGCATTGATATATTGTTCGGGAATATAAGAAGTGTGGTAGATATAGGTCACATCGTTTGTTTGACGTGTCCGTTCAATCTTGTAGTAGAACTGGTCTCCACGCAAACCAAGTTTCTCCAAATATTCAAGCTTATTTCCACGTTCGATAGAAAGGACAGTTACCTTATCGTCTTTTGTTTCAAAAATTTCCACATCTGAAAACTCAACGAGTTTGTGCTTACGAGCGCGTGAAACAAAAGTTCCTTTTCCTTGCTGGCGGACAATATAGCCATCTTTGGCAAGGTCGTTCAAAGCACGAACAACTGTGATAGAACTGACATCATACATGGCGATCAACTCTGCTTCGGTATAAAACTTGTCTCCACTCGCAAATTGACCTGAAATGATTTTATTCTTGAGTTCGTCTTTAATATATTGGTATTTTGGAATAGCCATAATTGCACCTCAATTTTTTTCTTTCTCCTTCTTTGATTTTACCACAAACACAAAGAAAATAGTAGCATTTAGATGAAAAAATAACATAATACATTAAAAATATTATTTTGCACATATATAAAAGTGTCATCGAAACAGAGGTCGTGCAAAAGCTCTCATCTTATGCTATTTTTTAGATAATTTTGGTAAAAAAGAAGTAAAAAAATAGAAAAATTTTAAATAATTTTCTAAAACCTATTGACAAATGCACGAGATTTGATTATAGTTAATATTATAACAAATGAAAGCGCAAACTTAATTTGTCAGAGGTAATAACATGACAAGATTTAAAATTGAGGACGATTTCTATTTAGACGAAAAACCGTTCAAGATTTTGTCCGGCGCCATTCATTATTTTAGGATTCCAGCAGAGGATTGGTATCATTCTCTCTACAACTTAAAGGCGCTTGGCTTTAATACAGTTGAGACCTATGTGGCCTGGAATTTACACGAACCTGTTGAAGGGGAGTTTGATTTTGAAGGTGCCAGAAATTTGGAGAAATTCCTCCAAATAGCACAGGATCTGGGTCTCTATGCCATTGTACGTCCTTCGCCATTTATCTGTGCCGAGTGGGAGTTCGGTGGCTTGCCGGCTTGGCTCTTGACCAAGGACATGCGAATCCGCTCGTCCGACCCAGCCTACATTGAGGCAGTTGCTCGCTATTATGACCAATTATTGCCAAGGCTCGTGCCTCGCTTGTTGGACAATGGCGGAAACATTCTCATGATGCAAGTTGAAAACGAGTACGGCTCATATGGTGAGGATAAGTCTTATCTGAGAGCGATTCGGAAATTGATGGAAGATCGAGGGATTGATTGCCCACTCTTTACTTCAGACGGTCCTTGGAGAGCGACCCTGAAAGCCGGAACTTTGATTGAAGACGACCTCTTTGTGACAGGAAACTTCGGATCTAAAGCTCCTTACAACTTTTCACAGATGCAGGAATTCTTTGATGAGTATGGCAAAAAATGGCCCCTCATGTGTATGGAATTCTGGGATGGCTGGTTCAACCGTTGGAAAGAACCTATCATTACGCGTGATCCAAAAGAGTTGGCAGAAGCTGTTCGAGAGGTGTTAGAGCAAGGCTCCATCAACCTTTACATGTTCCATGGCGGAACAAACTTTGGTTTCATGAATGGCTGCTCGGCTAGAGGAACTTTAGACCTGCCACAAGTTACGTCTTATGATTACGATGCCCTTCTTGATGAAGAAGGAAATCCAACTGCTAAATACCTAGCAGTTAAGAAGATGATGGCAACACACTTCCCGGAGTATCCACAGTTGGAACCGCTTTACAAGGAAAGCATGGAAATGGAATCCATTCCACTAGTCGAAAAAGTTTCCTTGTTTGAAACCCTGGATAGTCTGGCAAGTCCAACTGAAAGCCTCTATCCAAAAGCGATGGAAGAACTTGGTCAAAGTTATGGCTACCTTCTCTATCGTACTGAGGCAAGTTGGGATGCAGAAGAGGAACGTCTCCGTATTATCGATGGACGTGACCGAGCTCAACTCTATGTAGATGGTCAATGGATCGCCACTCAATACCAGACAGAAATTGGTCAAGATATCTACTGTCAGGGCAACAGAGAAGGCTTTTCAGAGATTGACATCTTGGTCGAAAATATGGGGCGTGTCAACTACGGACATAAGTTCTTGGCAGATACGCAACGTAAAGGAATTCGGACAGGTGTCTGCAAGGATCTACACTTCATGTTAAATTGGAAACAATATCCACTTCCATTGGATAATCCTGAGAAAATTGATTTTTCAAAAGGATGGACAGAAGGACAACCAGCCTTTTACGCTTTCGACTTCACCGTTGAAGAGCCTAAGGATACCTACTTAGATTTATCTGAGTTTGGTAAGGGAGTTGCCTTTGTCAACGGGCGTCACCTAGGACGTTTCTGGAATGTCGGCCCGACCCTCTCACTTTATATCCCTCATAGCTATCTCAAGGAAGGTGATAACCGCATCGTCATCTTTGAAACTGAGGGCGAATATAAAGAAGAGATTCATTTAACTCGTAAACCTACACTAAAACACATAAAGGGGGAAAACTTATGACAATTGTAGGATGCCGTATCGATGGACGTTTGATCCACGGTCAAGTAGCCAATCTTTGGGCAGGGAAACTAAACGTTTCGCGCATTATGGTTGTAGACGATGAAGTCGTTAACAACGATATTGAAAAGAGTGGCTTGAAACTTGCTACACCACCGGGTGTGAAACTTAGTATCTTGCCAGTTGAGAAAGCAGCAGCAAATATCCTTGCTGGTAAATACGATAGCCAACGTCTCTTTATCGTTGCACGTAAACCAGACCGTTTCCTTGGTTTGGTTGAAGCAGGTGTTCCGCTTGAAACACTCAATGTCGGCAATATGTCTCAAACACCAGAAACTCGCTCTATCACACGTTCTATTAACGTGGTAGACAAGGATGTGGAAGATTTCCACAAACTAGCAGAAAAAGGTGTGAAACTCACTGCTCAAATGGTTCCAAATGATCCAGTTTCAGACTTTTTGAGCTTATTAAAATAGGAAAAAATTTTTAGGAGGTCATTGTTATGATACAATGGTGGCAAATTTTACTTCTCACTTTGTACTCAGCTTATCAAATCTGTGATGAGTTGACAATCGTTTCATCTGCAGGTTCCCCTGTATTCGCTGGTTTCATTACCGGTTTGATCATGGGAGATGTGACAACTGGTTTGTTTATCGGTGGTAGCTTGCAGTTGTTCGTTCTTGGGGTTGGTACCTTCGGTGGTGCTTCTCGTATCGACGCAACTTCTGGTGCGGTTCTTGCAACAGCATTCTCTATCTCTCAAGGTATTGATACAGACCTTGCGATTACAACAATCGCTGTACCAGTAGCAGCACTTTTGACATACTTCGACGTTCTTGGACGTATGACAACTACTTTCTTTGCACACCGTATTGATGCTGCGATTGAACGCTTTGACTACAAAGGTATCGAACGCAACTACCTACTTGGTGCGCTTCCATGGGCTCTTTCTCGTGCCCTTCCAGTATTCTTCGCTCTTGCTTTTGGTGGTGCTTTCGTACAATCAGTAGTAGACCTTGTTAAAGAATACCAATGGGTTGCAGACGGTTTGACACTTGCAGGTCGTATGCTTCCAGGTCTTGGATTTGCAATCTTGCTTCGTTACCTTCCAGTTAAACGTAACCTTCACTACCTTGCAATGGGATTCGGTTTGACAGCTATGTTGACTGTTCTTTACTCATATGTAACAGGTCTTGGTGGCGCTGTTGCGGGTATCCTTGGTACTCTTCCTGCTGATGTTGCTGAAAAGATTGGCTTTGCTAACAACTTCAAAGGTTTGTCTATGATCGGTATCTCTATCGTAGGTATCTTCCTTGCAGTTGTTCACTTTAAGAACAGCCAAAAAGTAGCTGTAGCAGCACCTTCTACACCATCAGAAAGTGGGGAAATCGAAGATGACGAATTCTAATTACAAACTTACAAAAGAAGATTTTAATCAAATCAACAAACGTAGCTTGTTTACTTTCCAATTAGGTTGGAACTATGAACGTATGCAAGCTTCTGGTTACCTTTACATGATCTTGCCTCAATTGCGTAAAATGTATGGGGATGGAACTCCTGAATTGAAAGAAATGATGAAAGTTCATACTCAATTCTTCAATACTTCACCATTCTTCCACACAATTATCGCTGGTTTTGACCTTGCCATGGAAGAAAAAGATGGTGTGGGTTCAAAAGATGCCGTTAACGGTATTAAGACAGGTTTGATGGGACCATTTGCTCCTCTTGGAGATACAATCTTTGGTTCACTTGTACCTGCTATCATGGGATCTATCGCAGCAACTATGGCTATCGCTGGCCAACCATGGGGTATCTTCCTTTGGATCGCAGTTGCAGTTGCTTATGACATCTTCCGTTGGAAACAATTGGAATTTGCCTACAAAGAAGGGGTTAACCTTATCAACAACATGCAAAGTACTTTGACAGCTTTGATTGACGCTGCATCTGTACTTGGTGTCTTCATGATGGGTGCTCTTGTAGCAACAATGATCAACTTTGAGATTTCTTACAAATTGCCAATCGGTGAAAAGATGATTGACTTCCAAGACATCTTGAACTCAATCTTCCCACGTTTGCTTCCAGCAATCTTTACTGCCTTTATCTTCTGGTTGCTTGGTAAGAAAGGTATGAACTCTACTAAAGCGATCGGTATCATTATCGTTCTTGCAGTAGGTCTTTCATTCATCGGTAAATTCTTGCTTGGAATGGGCGCATAATTTATGAGTAAATCATTAATTTTGGTGAGTCATGGTCGTTTCTGTGAAGAACTTAAAGGTAGCACAGAAATGATCATGGGTCCACAGGACAACATTCATGCAGTGGCCCTTCTTCCAGAAGATGGTCCAGAAGAATTTACTGCAAAATTTGAAGCTGCTATCGAAGGATTGGATGATTTCCTAGTCTTTGCGGACCTTCTCGGTGGCACACCATGTAACGTGGTAAGCCGCTTGATCATGGAAGGTCGCGACATTGAACTCTACGCAGGAATGAATCTGCCAATGGTGATTGAATTTATCAATGCGAGCCTTACAGGTGCAGATGCGGACTATAAGAGCCGTGCTGCAGAAAGCATTGTAAAAGTCAATGATTTGTTAGCTGGCTTCGATGATGACGAAGACGAATAATACTCTTCGAAAATCAAATTCAAACCACGTCAGCGTCGCCTTGCCGTACTTTAGTACAGCCTGTGGCTAGCTTCCTAGTTTGCTCTTTGATTTTCATTGAGTATACGATGTGACGACGTAAAAATCACAGGGAAAATAGGCGATAGGAGGATGGAGCGATGCTCCGACGATAATCGGTCTTTTTCCCCAAGATTTTAGTTGGAACTCAATTCAATAAGATGTGACAACGTGAAAATCGTTAGAACAGCTTGTATAGAATATACATGGGAATGGGAGTCACTCCCATTCCCATATTTGATAGAAAAAGAGGAACTCTATGCTAAATTACACAAAAGAAGAATTACTTGAACTGGGTGCAGAAATCACGACTCGTGAAATCTACCAACAGCCTGATGTATGGAAAGAGGCTTTTGAAGCCTATCAAGCGAAACGGGAAGAAATTGCAGCCTTTCTGCAAGGGATCGCTGATAAACATGACTATATCAAGGTCATCTTGACGGGTGCTGGTACTTCTGCTTATGTGGGAGATACCTTGGTACCATACTTTAAGGAAGTCTATGACGAACGCAAATGGAACTTTAATGCCATTGCGACAACAGATATTGTAGCCAATCCAGAAACCTATCTGAAAAAAGATGTGGCAACTGTTCTTGTATCCTTTGCTCGTAGTGGAAATTCACCTGAAAGTGTGGCGACAGTTGATTTGGCTAAAGCCTTAGTTGATGACCTCTATCAAGTGACCATTACATGTGCTGCAGAAGGGAAATTGGCTCTTCAAGCTCATGGTGATGACCGCAATCTCTTGCTCTTGCAACCAGCTGCTTCTAATGACGCTGGATTTGCTATGACTTCTAGCTTTACATCTATGATGTTGACCGCACTCTTGGTCTTTGATCCTACAGAATTTGCTGTTAAGGCTGAACGTTTTGAAGTTGTGGTTAGCCTTGCCCGTAAGGTCCTAGACAATGCAGAAGATGTCAAAGAGTTGGTTGACCTTGACTTTAACCGTGTCATCTATCTGGGTGCAGGTCCTTTCTTCGGTCTTGCTCATGAAGCTCAGCTCAAGATTTTGGAATTAACAGCTGGTCAAGTGGCGACTATGTATGAAAGTCCAGTTGGCTTCCGTCACGGTCCAAAATCATTGATTAACGAAGATACAGTTGTTTTGGTATTTGGTACAACGACAGACTACACTCGCAAGTATGATTTGGACTTGGTTCGTGAAGTGGCTGGTGACCAGATTGCTCGTCGTGTCGTGCTTTTGAGTGATCAAACCTTTGGTCTTGAAAATGTCAAGGAAGTGGCCCTTGGTTGTGGCGGTGTCTTGAATGATATTTACCGTGTCTTCCCTTACATCGTTTATGCCCAACTCTTTGCCCTATTGACTTCACTCAAGGTAAAAAATAAACCAGATACGCCGTCTCCTACAGGTACAGTAAACCGTGTGGTACAAGGTGTTATCATTCATGACTATCAAAAGTAAGGAAGTGTCTATGAGTAAATTACAATTAAGTCCCAATAAAGTAGCTTGTTTGAAAAAGCTCTCTGACGAGAACGGTATTATCTCAGCTCTCGCCTTTGATCAACGTGGTGCTTTGAAACGCCTCATGGCTCAATACCAAACAGAAGAACCAACTGTCGTTCAAATGGAAGAACTTAAAGTGTTGGTAGCTGATGAATTGACAAAATACGCATCATCTATGCTCCTTGACCCTGAGTATGGTCTTCCAGCTACAAAAGCGCTTGATGCCAATGCTGGTCTTCTCCTTGCTTATGAAAAAACAGGCTACGACACAACTAGCACCAAGCGCTTGCCTGACTGCTTGGATGTTTGGTCTGCCAAACGCATCAAAGAACAAGGCGCAGATGCTGTTAAGTTTTTGCTTTACTATGACGTAGACAGCGCTGACGAACTCAACCAAGAAAAACAAGCCTACATCGAACGTATTGGTTCTGAGTGTGTGGCGGAAGACATTCCATTCTTCCTTGAAATCTTGGCTTACGATGAAAAAATCGCTGACGCAGGTTCTGCAGAATACGCAAAAGTGAAACCACACAAGGTTATCGGTGCCATGAAGGTCTTTTCAGATCCACGCTTCAACATCGATGTTTTGAAAGTGGAAGTTCCAGTCAATGTCAAATACGTTGAAGACTTTGGTGATGGTGAAATCGTCCATACTCGCGAAGAAGCAGCAGCCTTCTTCAAAGCACAAGACGAAGCAACGAACCTGCCATACATCTACTTGAGTGCGGGTGTATCAGCTAAACTCTTCCAAGAAACCCTTGTCTTTGCCCATGAATCAGGTGCAAACTTCAACGGCGTTCTTTGTGGCCGTGCAACATGGGCTGGATCAGTTGAAGCTTACATCAAAGACGGTGAAGCAGCAGCTCGTGAATGGCTTCGCACAACTGGATTTGAGAACATTGACGAACTCAACAAGGTTCTTCAAACAACAGCGACTTCATGGACTGAACGTGTAGAAGCATAAAACAAGAATAGAAGAATCCCCTTTTGTTAAGAAGTTACTTAAGGTTTTCTGACAAAGAATTCTGAAAATAGAAACTACAACCATAGCTGGTGAGTACACTTTCTATGGTTTGTTTACTTAAGAGAAATGAGTCAAAGGAGAGAAGAATGAAAGCATGCACAGAGCGTGTATTTGGAAATCGTGAGGGCAAGGATGTCTTGGCTTATCGCTTTGAGACTGACAGTGGCTATCAACTAGAAATCATGACCTATGGTGCGACCATCTTGCGCTATGTCACACCTGATAAGGCTGGAAATTTTGCCAATGTTATCCTGGGTTTTGATGATTTTGCTAGCTATGTAGGCAATAGTCCTAAGCATGGAGCAAGTGTAGGTCCTGTAGCGGGCCGTATTGCAGGTGCGACATTTGAGCTCAATGGTAAGACCTACAATCTTGAAGTCAACAATGCTAGCAACTGCAACCACAGTGGTTCAACAGGTTGGGATTCGAGCTTGTTTGAATTGGTCGAGGTGAGCGACCATGGCTTGACCCTCTACACAGAGCGTACAGACGGGACAGGAGGATTCCCTGGTAATCTTAAGATCTGGATCAGCTATCACTTGGAAGAAACTGGCGCCTACGAAATCAGCTACAAGGTGACAACCGATCAGGATACGCTTGTCAATCCAACTAATCATAGCTACTTTAACTTGTCTGGTGATTTCACGCAGACGATTGACCGTCATGTCTTTCAGCTAAACACAGAGGGCATTTACCCAATCGCTCCAGACGGTGTTCCAGCTAAGACTCCAGATGCTACTCGTGATGTGGTTAAACACATCTACAATGGTGCTTTGCTGAAGGACATCTTTGCAGAGGAAGATGAGCAAATCCAGTTGGTATCTGGTTTGGATCACCCATTTGCTCTTCCCGCAGGTCATGACAATGCTGGTTTCCTTTATGACCAAAACTCAGGTCGTTTCCTGCTTTTCAAGACAGAGGCCCCTTGCTTTGTGGTCTACACAGCAAACTTTGTGGATGAGAGTGTGCTCATCGGAGGCCAACCAATGGTACAGCACAATGGGATTGCCCTTGAAGCGCAAGCTTTACCAGATGCCATTCACAGTGATCTCAAAGACCAAGTCATTCTCAAAGCCGGGGAAACTTTCACCAGCAAAACTCGCTACGAGCTTGTTGTAAAATAAAAAGAAGAGCTGGTTTCCAGCTCTTTTGAGTTATCTTCGTTAACATTTTATCTCGATAGTGTATAATTGATGTAATATATAAAGTTACAACAAAAAGGAGACACCCTATGACTTATGCTTACCAAAGCCACATTTACCTAGCAGAGGCGGTTTTAAATGTCAAGGATTTGACGAGTCAAACGGCTTTTTATCACCAGATTATTGGCTTGGAGATTTTATCTCAAACAGAGACAGAAGTGATTTTGGGACTTGGCAGAAAAGCCTTGGTTCACTTGATTCAGGCAGAAAAAGCTGGGGAAGTAAGGGAGTATTATGGGCTCTACCATCTGGCGATTTTGTTACCGACACGAAAAGCCTTGGCAGATGTCTTGAAACACCTAAGTGACTTGCGCATTCCTCTGGTCGGAGGTGCGGATCATGGATACAGTGAAGCCCTTTATCTGGAGGATTTGGAAGGAAATGGCATTGAACTCTACCGTGATAAGCCAGTTTCTTCATGGGATATTCGAGAAGACGGACGTATTATCGGTGTGACCGAGGCCCTTGCGGCACAGGATATCTATGAGTTAGGGGAAAGGGTAGATCCCTTTATACTAGCTGAGGGGACGAGAATGGGGCATATCCATCTATCGGTTAAGGATAGCCATGCGGCGAGTCAGTTTTATCAAAAGGTGTTAGGGTTAGAGGATAAATTTAGTATTCCAAGTGCTAGTTGGATAGCAGCTGGTCAGTACCATCACCATCTGGCTGTCAACGAATGGGCTGGAAAAGGTCTAGCTCCGCGCAAATCAGGCTTGCCTGGCTTGGCCTACTACGTCCTTGAGGTCGAAAGCAAGGAAGAACTCTTAGCCATCGTTCAGCAAGCACAAGAGGTAGAAGCTCCAATCAAGTGGTTACATTCGAGTGAAGTGAATCTTGTGGACCCAGAAGGGATTGTGACCCGCATTCGCTTGGAACGATGAGATGTGAAAAACACATCATATACATAGAAAAAGGCGGACAAGCTCGCATTCTGTTTTTAGAATGCGAACTTGTTCGCTTTTTATGGAATAATAAAGAGTGAAGCCATTATAGCCAAACTGTAAAGGTAATCACCTGCTTTTTGTAGGTGACAAAGATTTTACCTCTAAACAAGCTGACGAGGTGCTGGGCCATGGAGAGACCAATGCCATACCCAGAGGTGGTTTGGTTATTGTGTGATGTTTCGGCGCGATAAAAGCGGTCAAAGAAGCGTTTGATATTGGCAGGCTGCCCATTCTTGTAGTCGTTAGACACGGTGATACAGGTGCGTTTGCGTAGGAGGTAGGCTTTTCGTTTGAGAGTCAGGCGGATGGTGCCTGCTGGATCACAGTATTTGCGGGCATTGTCGAGCAAGATACTGAGTAATTCGTAAAATTCCTCCTGAGCAACTTTTTCTATGATATCTGCCTCAATCAGGCTTTCAAAGTTTTTATCTTCTTTTTTAAAGAGGGGAGCAAAGTCTGTCGCAACTTTCTCAGCGATAAGCGAGATATTTTGCTGGGTTAGCTTGATATCTTCTTGTTCTTCGAGACGAGCAAGCCGGATTAGTCTTCCAATCAGATGGTTGAGACGCTCGGTCTGTTCTTTGGTGCTGATGCTCCACTCGGTCTCTCCTTCCATGAGTTCTTGAAGCTCGGTATTGGCTGAGATGATAGCCAGCGGTGTTTTGAGTTCATGACCGGCATTGGTGATAAACATCCGTTGTTTCTCATAGTTTTTGACGAAGGGACGGATAACAATCCCAGAAATCAAGGTAAAGAGCAGAGCAAGGAGAAATAGGCTAGCTAGTGATAACCAGATAGAGACTTGAAATAGGGTGTCGCGTTCGCGAATGTAGTTAGTCGCTTCAAAGAAGACTAGGAGCTTGCCCGAAGCTGTCTGACTAATCTGGTAGGTGAAGTAGCGCCCGTTGCGGCTAATAGTGCCATAGGTTTCCGGTTTTTTAAGAATTCTCTGGAGAAAACCTCTGACGTCTGCTTCGGTCAGTGATTGGACATTCCCTAGAGAAATAGTGTAGTCATTCCCCTTTTCTCTGACAGAGAAATACTGAAAATTGTAAATAATCCCTTCCTGGATGTTCTTTTTGGTGAAACTTTCCTTGATTTCATCTGTGATTGGGAGTTCGCCTTCATTTTTAGACAAGATGGAGAGGACGGTTTGGATATTATCCTCAGTTTGAGTGTAGACGATACTGTTCATCAAGACTAGAAAGAAGGCAAGAATCAGAGCGATGGCAGCAGTGGCTGTAACAATGAACTTGATACGTAGTTTTCGAAACATCTAGTCTCCTCCTATCAGTTGGAAAGGCCCTTCTGCAGATCCTAAAATTTGCAAGTTGGACTGAACACTTTGAAGCTTTTGGCGGAGATAGGAGATATAGAGGAAGACTAGTTCGTGGTCGCTCTCATCTAACTCATCTGGCCAGATTTGTTCTAGCAGTTGTTGAGAGCTGAGGGCTTGGTTAGCATGTTGGATGAGGAGAGTCAGGAGTTGGGTCTCTTTCTTTCCTAGGCGAATGCTGTTTGCAGCCACTAGTTCTTGCTCATCAATATCTAAGCAGGTGTTACCTAATTGGACGGTATCGGGTGTATAGTCCTCCAGACGGCGGGCAGTAGAACGCAGCCTAGCCAGAAGTTCTTTGAGAGAGAAGGGTTTGGTCAAGTAGTCGTCGGCACCCGCATCTAGTCCAGTTACGCGGTCGTCCACTTCGGCCATGGCTGTCAGCATGATGACGTGGGTCGTATTGCCCAACTGGCGAATTTCTTTGAGGGCTTCGATTCCTGTCTTGATCGGCATCATGATGTCAAAAATCATGAGGTGATAGTGGTTAGTTGTGGCTTTTTCGACAGCATCTTGTCCATTAAAAACAGAATCAACGCTATAGCCTTCGCGTTCTAAAGCAACAGTGATGACGCGATTTAGTTGAGCTTCATCTTCGGCAAGTAGGATTTTCATAGGTTCTCCTTAGTCTTGGTCAGATCTCTGAATCAAATCACGGATGGTCTGCATGGTCAAGTCGCATGAAGCAAGCTCATCGGCACAACGTTTGAGCTCGCGCGTGATTCGCTCAGGATTTTGGATGTTTTTCTTGTATTTCATCTGGTGTTCAAGGCTGGCCCAGGAATCCATGGAAATCGTGCGTAGCTGGATCTCGATAAAATAGGTACCCTGGTCATTTCCCAGACAGTCTGGGTAGGGAGTGGTCACCTCTAGAATCAGATGATAGGAACGGTAGCCATTAGGTTTGACCTGACGGATATAGTCTTTCTCTTTGAAAATATGGATGCTTGGCATCTGGCGAATATACTCTACGATGCGGTAGATATCATCTGTAAAGCCTGTGATGATCCGAACACCGATGGCATCTCGGATTTCTTTAAGAGCGGATTGACTCGTCTGAGGAAGGCCTTTGCGTTGGCATTTTTCACGCATACTTTTTTCTGTTTTGATGCGCGCATGCAAATGTTCATATAGCTTGAGGGAGGTTTCTTTTTTGTAATTAGCTGCAGCCTCTTCCATGTCTTCAATAAAAGTTTGCAAGATAGTGGGTAAGTAGGCTTCGCAAGTGCCGTAGATAGAGTTCATAAGTAAGTCCATTCTGAACAGTTTTTTACTATTATATCATGAAAACACGGTTAAGATAAGTTCCTACAAAGACAGATAGGATGAGAATTTTGACAAAGAACCTTATTCGAGATATAATGAAGAAAAATCGACCAAGGATAAATCAATGACAAACTCAAAGTATATTACACGGCTTAAACGCTCAGAAGGCCAGTTACGTGGTATCCAAAAAATGATAGAAGAAGAGCGTGATTGTGCAGATATCATTACCCAGTTGACAGCGGTTCGTTCGAGTGTAGAGCGCGTGATTGAGATGATCATTACCGAAAATCTCACAGCCTGTATCAACCAACCCCTAGACGACCCTGAAGCTCAAAAAGAACGCTTGGAAAAGGCTGTTCAGTACCTAATCAAACGGAAATAGTAGTTTTCTACGTGGTAGAATAAGGATAAGAAGCTAGATTACAGGAGATGAAAGATGACAAAAGAAGAACGGGCAGAAAAATGGTTTCAAAGTGTTCCTGAGACAGAAACTATTCCTATACAAACTAAAATGGAGATCTGTAGTCAGGCGGCGAAGCGAATGGTGCTTATCTGGCTTGCCCTGCTTGGTGTGGAATGTTTTTTCCTATTCTGGATTAGTGGTGGCGAACTTTTTAATCAAGTAGCGGACTTTCTAAATCAGCTAGCAGAAGGAAGTCCCACTAAAAATCGCTATAAGGGTCTTGCACTTGCTGGGACTTTTATTTGTCTACCTGTCTTGATCTTGCCTGGTATTGTTGCCCATTTCTTTAGACAAAATTGGATTCAAAAGGAGGCTGAAAAGCTAGTCAAAGAGATGGTCCCTGTTACAAGTGATCAGCCTTATCTAGATGGAGATGAGAGAACAGATTTTTCGAGCATTTCCGAAAGAATCTTTGCGGAATGGGTGCTAGATGATGGTGAGAAGGAACAAAATGGCTTTGAACTTGAGGAAGTATGGCAGCAACTGGCAGCTGTCAAAGATGGTGGTAGGGATTTTCTCATTTTAATACCTCAGCAACCAGTTAAACTAGAGGGGAGTCGGCTTGTATCTGATTTTGTACAGGTTTGTCAGGATGAAGATTCGGACAGTTTTCATTTTGAGATCAGTGTTGCCGATGCTGAACGGATCAACGAGAATGTAATCTATGAAAAAAATGGGCTGAGCGAGAAAGAAGCTCAAGACTTGCTTCGGGCATATTTGGAGAACAGGGTCACACCAGACCTAGAAAGCTGGGAAATTGTACTAGATATGCGGACAGATGAGCAGAAAAATATTGCAATCTATCAGGAAATAACCCAATTGCTAACAGATGATAGTGAGGTACGATCTCGTTTGACCTCCTGTTTCGAGTCGCCAGGAGCCTATTTCAAGCAGTATGCAGAGAGATATGACGAGCGGGGCATAGGAGAAGAAGTCAATGAAGCTACGATAAAATGGCTTGCTATTGCTGATGAACTACTTGCTGTGGATGCAGTCATTGAGTTAGACTGGAAGACAGGTAAGGGCGAATTTCTGTACCAATTAACGCCTCTGGCAGCTAAACAAACTCTTGATTTTGAGGAGAATTGGTTCGACGAGGATGATGAAATCCCTACTTGGTGTAAAATTTTGGATGAAAAATGGGCTGGACATGATTTCTGTCTTGCTTGTATGGACATTAACAGCGATAGTTATGTGCTATTTATCTGCAAGAGGGATATTTTGGAAAAATTAGTCACCCTGAGTCACACAATTAATCAGCGTTTCGGTTATGCAAAAAATATGTAATTGCTAGTGTATTTCAAGGAGGAAGTTCAAGATGACTTTTGCATTTAAGGATGCACCCAACACAGCCTGTATAGTTTGTCACCATGTCTTGGCTGGGAAAAATCCGATCACCTTTATCTCCCACGATGAAGAGGATGGCATGTGGCAATTTTTGTGTTCAGAAGACCACACTGGAGAGGATGCACGCCTCATTTCCCTAGCTGATGCATTTAAACTAGATGCATCCATCGGACAAGTCGCGGATATACCTTGTGGCTATGCGGTGGAAAGAAAAGATGGGCTTGCTGGCTGGAAATCATGCCCATCCTAACAGTTGGGGTTCCGTCTAAGATAACTTGTATGAAAATGAAAGAAACCTAGAGATGCTTGGATATAAATTGGAAGAAAACCCATTTTTGTTGTATAATTAAAGGTAGCAAGACAAGTTAAAGGAGGTCAGCAAATGGAAGCATACGAAAAATTAGTAGAAATGCTAAATGGGCTAGATATTCCCTTTGAAATCGTGGAGCACGAGCCAGCCTTAACGACGGAGCAGGCGGATAGCTTTATCGAAGGGATCGAAGGTGTCCGTACCAAGACCATGTTTCTCACAAACAAAAAGAAAACAGCCTATTATCTCGTGATTATGGATGATCAAAAGCGTTTGGACATGGACCTCTTGAAGGATTTGGTAGGAGCCAATAGAATCCGTATGGCTTCCTCTGAGAGCTTGTTTGAAAAAATGATGTTACCAGCAGGTGTTGTCTCTCCATTTGGCTTGCTCAACAATACTGATAAGGACATTCAGGTTTATTTCGACAAAGAAATCATGTCTGAAAAACGGATGAGTTTTCACCCCAATACCAATGAAAAAACCCTATTTTTGGATACGACAGATATACTCAAATTCCTAGAAGCTATTGGTTATGAGGCTCATATCATCGAGTTATAAATATTAAAGAAACCGACTAAGTTCATCTTAGTCGGTTTTTTTGATTATTCTACCTCACCTGGCCAGTGGTTCATACCACCTTCTACATTGGTAACGGTGAGCCCTTGGGCGCTGAGAAATTGACAGGCAGAGGCAGAACGCACTCCTCCTTGGCAGATGACATGGTATTCATGGTCAGGTTTGAGTTCTTTGTAGCCTTGCTCCAAGGTACTTAACGGAAGATTTTTGGCGCCTGGTGCATGTCCTGCTTGGAATTCATGTACTTCACGGACATCAATAAGATCTAGATTTTCATGTTGATATTTTTCATAAAAGTCAGCCATGCTGATACTAGTTACCATATTCTACTCCTTCTGGGTTAGCCATTTTGTATAGTGAATAAGCGCCGTCAAGGTTTTGGACGGTAAATCCTGCTTGCTTGAGGATACGCTCTGCGATATAGCTGCGCAAACCACTGTGGCAGCTAACGATGTAAGCTTGGTTCTTGTCTAGTTCATCCAAGCGTTCCCGTAGTTCGTTTAGGGGGATGTGGATGGTATCGACTTTGAGTCGACCACTCTGAAATTCGCCACTGGTCCGTACATCTAGGAATTTCTTACCCTTAGCCAGTTCCTCTTCAAGCTGGTACCATTGGACATTGTCGCTGAGACCTTCGATAAGATTCAAGGCTGCGTAGCCCAGCATATTGACGGGATCCTTGGCAGAGCCAAATGGTGGCGCATAGGTGAACTCCAATTCTGGTAAGTCAAAGACGGTGAGATTTCCCTTGATAGCAGTTGCCAGGATATCGATTCGCTTGTCAACACCTTTATTCCCAACTCCTTGGGCACCATAGATTTTTCCAGTGGTGGGGTCAAAGAGGAGCTTCAAGGTCATATCAGTAGCGCCAGGATAATAACCAGCGTGGTCTTTACCGCTGACATGAAGTGCCTTGTAAGGAAGTTGATTCATGCTAAGGATACGTTCGCTGAGACCAGTCGAAGCAGCTGTCATATCAAAAGCACGAACGATAGCAGTGCCGATACTACCCTTGTTGGTACGACCGAGTCCTGCGATGATGTCCGCCACTTGGCGTCCCTGACGATTGGCAGGAGAAGCTAGAGAGATGAGAGCGTCTTGGCCCGTAATCTCTTGCTTGACGACGATGGCATCTCCAACTGCAAAAATATCTTTTTGACTGGTTTCGTAATGTTCATCGACTAGGATACCACCACGAAGTCCCAGTTCAATCCCCGCAGATTTGGCCAGTCCGTTTTCAGGTTCAACACCGACAGAAAGAATGGTGAGGTCAGAAGAGATCTTTTGACCGTTTTCGAGAACGATGGTTTTTCCTTGCTTTTCAAATCGAGTCGCAGACTGAGAAGTGATAACGCGAACGCCGTTTTTGACTAATTCTGCTTGGACAAAGGCTGCCATTTCCTGATCTAATGGTGGCAAGACATGGGGTGCTTTCTCAACGATAGTAACTTGCAATCCACGTTTCGCCAGGTTTTCAGCCATTTCAAGCCCGATAAAGCCTGCACCGATAACGACAGCTTCTTTTGGATGATTGTCCAAGGCTGCCATAATTTTATCGAGGTCAGGAACATTGCGAAGCGTGTAGGCGTTCTTAGCTTCTGCCAAGCCTTCAATGGTAGGAACAAATGGTTTAGCTCCTGGGGAGAGGATCAACTTGTCGTAGCTTTCTGTGAATTCCTGTCCATCATGGCGTACGGTCACAGTGTGCTCTGCTGGCGAAATGCTGATGACCTCATGGAAAGGACGAACATCCAGATTAAAGCGTGCTTTGAGACTTTCAGGAGTTTGGACCAATAAACTATCACGGTTTGCAATTTCTCCTGAAACATAGTAAGGAAGTCCGCAGTTTGCAAAGGAAACAAAGGGACCTTTCTCAAAAATAGTGATTTCAGCGCCTTCCATGAGACGTCTGAGACGGGTTGCTGCTGACATTCCGCCTGCAACTCCCCCGACAATGATAATTTTCATTGATTTCCTCCTTGCTGGTTTAGATGACCTTGCCTGTCCAAGCACTCATACCGCCTCGAACATTGATGACATCGTAGCCTTTTTTCTTTAACTTCTTCGCAGCTAGTTTGCTTCGCACACCAGAATGACAAATGACATAGAGTGTTTCTTTTGTCGCTGGGGTATAAGACCCGATTTCGGTTAGAGGGACATTCTTGGCATTTTTGATATGACCTCTACGAAATTCTGTAGGCGTCCGAACATCCAGTAGCTGAATCGGTTCTCTGAGTTTAGCTTCTAACTCGCTGGTAGAAATACTGTCAATTTTTGTAAATAATAAGTGAAACATAGGCACCTCCAAATATACCCTTACGGGGTATATTAAACCATGAAGTTAAGCTTTTGTCAAGCAAGTTGTTTTGAGATACTGAAAAGCAGGATATTCTTGACCTTTCAAAGTCTTTTTGATATGATGGCCTCAAAGTAGATGTGAGGTGCTAAGATGACCAGTGAATACCAGAAAATGATAGCAGGAGAGCCCTACCATCCATTTGATCCTGAGTTGCGTGCGCTCGCTCAGACTGCACGTCAGAAGCAGGCAGATTTCAACCAGGAGCTAGACCCCTTGAAAGGGGCGGAGATTATCAAGACTTGGTTTGGTTCAACTGGGCAAAATCTCTATGTCAATCCACGCCTGGTGGTTGATTATGGAATCAATATCCATCTAGGGGAAAATTTTTATTCTAATTGGAATTTGACCATGCTGGATGTTTGTCCGATTCGCATCGGTAACAATGCCATGCTTGGCCCCAACTGCCAGTTTTTAACCCCACTCCATCCACTGGATCCGCATGAACGCAATTCAGGGGTCGAATACGGCAAGCCCATCACTATCGGTGACAATTTCTGGGCTGGAGGTGGTGTCATTGTCCTTCCTGGAGTGACAATGGGCAATAACGTAGTAGCAGGAGCTGGGGCTGTGATTACCAAATCCTTTGGAGACAATGTTGTCCTAGGTGGCAACCCTGCGCGTGTTATCAAGACGATCCCTGTGAAAGAAAATTAAAAAGAACAGCTGGGGCTGTTCTTTTTGTAATCTTTATCTTAGTTTTATAGATTTTTCTTCTTTTTGGCTTTCTTGGTCAAGGAGACATGGCACTGGGGATGTTGGTTTTAAAAACTATTAAATGCATTTTAGTACTCTCAAATTGTTTCTAGTAGCCCTTTCAAAAGAATACTAAGTGAAACTAAATTTAAGGAAACTTTCAGAAAAGTTTTAGTTTTGTTTCAGGAACCTTCTGTAGACTGTCTAGCTATATCATACGAAGGAGAGGAAAAAGGTATGAAATCAAAAAAATGGATCCTACTCACAACGAGTCTAACGGCAATGGTGCTGATGGCAGCATGTGCCCAGTCAACAACTACATCTAATACCAATGCAACGACAAATAATGCAACAACAACGTCAACAAAGGCAAATCAAACTTCCTATTTTACAGAAAAGGACTATGATACTTCTTATGATGAAAGCACAGCTTCTAAGATTGAGCTATCTGGCTCATCTGCAAACGTCTCTGGAGATGGCGTGACAGTTTCTGGCTCAACAGTGACCATCACAAAATCTGGCACCTATGTTATTTCAGGCCAGTCTGACGGAGTGCAGATCAAGGTCGAGGCAGATAAGTCGACAGATGTTCACCTAGTCCTAAAAGGTGCGACCATGACCAATACCAATGCAGCGATATCTGCGACATCGGCTGGCCATGTCTACCTGACTCTGGCAGAAGGAACCACCAATAGTCTCTCTGACTCAAGCTCGAACAGTGATGAAAAAGCTGACTCAGCTCTCTTTTCTAAGGTGAATTTAACCATCAACGGGAAAGGAACTCTTAATGTAGAAGGTAAGAAAAATAATGGTATTAAAGCTAACGACACCCTCCACATCACGGGTGGAACCTATAACATCACAGCAGTTGGCGATGCCTTTAATGTCAATGATGAACTCAACATCACTGGTACGACCATGACCATCGATGCTAAAGAAGACGGAGTCAAGGTGGACAATGATGAAGATACTTCAGTCGGAACCATGTACCTATCTAACAACAACATCACCCTTACAGCAGGGGATGATGGCATCCACGCTTCTGGAGACCTCGTCATAGATAGTGGGACCTACACCGTCAAGAATTCAACAGAAGGACTTGAAGGGAAGTCAATCACTATCAACGGTGGGGACATTACCATCTATTCAACGGACGATGGTGTCAATGCAGCCAACAAAAATGCCCAACAAAGTGAAATCTTCTTCACTATGAACGGTGGGAACCTGACAGTAGAAGTCGGCCAAGGAGACACAGACCCAATCGACTCAAATGGCAATATCACGGTCACAGGCGGAACTATTAAAATGACTGGTCAAACAGGTTTTGACTTTGATGGAACTGCGACCTACACAGGTGGTGACATCTATCTCAACGGCGAAAAACAAACGGAAATCGTCAACTCTATACCTGGAGGCGGTGGACCGAATGGCGGTCCTCAAGGCGGTGGTCCAGCCCCTGGCGGACAAGGATAAACAAAATTCTCCTTTCTCGAGAGAGAGGGGAGAATTTTGTGTTGTTACTAGAGGAAATGTAAAGACAACTCCTTGACACTTCGTCAGTTTTTGATACAATAGTACAAAATTAGAGGAGGTGGGCTATGATTCAGAAGCATGCGATTCCCATTTTAGAGTTTGATGACAATCCTCAAGCGGTCCTTATGCCAACACATGAGGGGTTAGACTTGAAGTTGCCAAAGAAGTGTATCTATGCATTTTTGGAGGAGGAGATTGACCACTATGCTCAGGAAGTAGGGGCGGACTGTGTTGGTGAGTTCGTTTCGGCCACCAAGACATATCCAGTCTACGTCCTCAACTACAAGGGCGAGGAGATTTGTCTGGCCCAGGCGCCTGTGGGTTCTGCCCCAGCGGCCCAGTTTATGGATTGGTTGATTGGCTATGGTGTGGAGCAAATCATTTCCACTGGAACCTGCGGAGTCCTAGCCGATATAGAGGAAAATGCCTTTCTCGTCCCTGTTCGCGCTCTGCGAGATGAGGGGACCAGCTACCACTATGCAGCGCCTTCTCGTTATATGGAGATGCAGCTTGAGGCTATCTCTGCCATTGAGCAAGTCTTGGAACAAAGAGGCATTCCTTACGAGGAGGTCATGACCTGGACGACAGATGGTTTTTATCGAGAGACAGCTGAAAAGGTTGCCTATCGCAAGGAAGAAGGCTGTGCTGTTGTGGAGATGGAGTGCTCGGCTCTTGCGGCAGTTGCCCAACTACGTGGGGTTGTCTGGGGAGAACTGCTCTTTACCGCAGATTCCTTGGCAGATCTGGACAACTACGACAGTCGTGACTGGGGCTCAGAAGCTTTTGATAAGGCACTCGAACTCTGTCTTGCCATTGTGCACCACATGTGAGTGTTCTTGCTGTTTTTATGGTAGAATGTAGTTATGTTATTCAAATCTTTTTTGGAAAAAATCAAGACGATACTGGGACGCTTGTCGCCAGCCCGTCGCATCTTTTTAAGTTTTGCCCTAGTGATCTTCTTAGGTTCGCTTCTTTTAAGTCTCCCCTTTGTGCAAGCAGAAACGTCACAAGCGACCTACTTTGACCATCTCTTTACGACCGTGTCCATGGTCTGTGTGACAGGGCTCTTTACCCAGCCGGTAGCCTCTACTTACAATATCTGGGGCCAGTTGATCTGCATGATCTTGATCCAGATTGGTGGTTTGGGGCTCATGACCTTTATCGGAATCTTTTATATCCAAGGCAAGCAAAAGCTCAGTCTTCGTGGCCGTGAGACCATTCAAGAAAGTTTTAGTTATGGGGAAACTCAGTCTCTAAAGGACTTTATCCGCTCCATCTTTCTGACGACTTTTCTGGTGGAAGGGCTCGGTGCCTTTCTCTTGAGTTTCCGCTTTATTCCTGAATTTGGCTGGGGGCGAGGGATTTTAACCTCTATCTTTTTGGCTGTTTCAGCTTTCTGTAATGCTGGATTTGATAATTTTGGGAGTACGAGTTTGGTAGCCTTTCAAACGGATCCCTTGATCAATCTAGTGATTGCAGGATTGATTATCACGGGTGGTCTAGGATTTATGGTCTGGTTTGACCTAGCGACCCAGTTTGGGAAAAAGAAAAAACGCCGCCTGCGTTTCCATACCAAGTTAGTTCTCTTTTTAACGGTGGGAATTTTACTCTTTGGAACAGTATCGACTCTCTTAATTGAGTGGAACAATCCTGGGACGATTGGAAATCTCAGCGCTCCAGAGAAACTGCTGGTTAGTTTCTTCCAGACCGTCAGCATGAGAACGGCTGGCTTTGCTTCCATTGACTACACCCAGGCTCGACCAGTTACCTTACTGATCTACATCTTGCAGATGTTTTTGGGCGGGGCACCTGGAGGGACAGCAGGGGGGCTTAAGATTACGACCTTCTTTGTCTTGTTGGTCTTTGCTCGTAGCGAACTACTGGGCTTGCCTCATGCCAATGTTGCTCGGAGGACGATTGAACCCCGAACCGTGCAAAAATCTTTCAGTGTCTTTATTATTTTCTTGCTGACTTTCTTGCTGGGCTTGATCCTACTAGGGATAACAGCAGAGGGAAATCCGCGTTTTATTTACCTCATGTTTGAGACCATTTCAGCCCTTGCGACAGTTGGAGTGACGGCAAATTTAACGCCGGAGTTAGGTAAGTTAGCCCTCAGTATCGTTATGTTGCTGATGTTTATCGGCCGTATTGGTCCCTTGACACTACTGGTCAGTGTAGCGGAATACCAGCCAGACAAGAAAGATACGATTCACTATATGAAAGCAGATATCACCATTGGGTAAGAAAGGAAGAACGATGTCAGATCGGACAATTGGAATTTTAGGCTTGGGAATTTTTGGGAGCAGTGTTTTGGCTGCCCTAGCCAAGCACGACATGAATATCATTGCTATTGATGACCACGAGGAACGCATTAATCAATTTGAACCTGTGCTGGCGCGTGGGGTAGTTGGAGATATCACGGATGAAGAACTCCTTCTATCAGCGGGGATTGACACCTGTGATACCGTAGTTGTCGCAACGGGGGAAAATCTGGAGTCCAGTGTTCTTGCGGTTATGCACTGCAAGAGTCTAGGGGTGCCAACCGTCATTGCCAAGGTCAAAAGTCATACAGCTAAAAAAGTTCTAGAAAAAATTGGCGCGGACGCAGTCATCTCACCAGAGTTTGAGATGGGGCGCTCATTGGCGCAGACCATCCTTTTTCATAACAGCGTAGACGTCTTTCAGCTGGATAAGAATGTATCGATTGTCGAGATGAAAATCCCTCAATCATGGGTAGGTAAAAGCCTTAGTCAGTTGGATTTACGTGGGCGATACAACCTCAACGTGCTTGGTTTTCGTTCCTACGAAAATGCTCCTCTGGATGTTCAATTCGGACCTAATGATCTCTTGCAGGTAGATAGCTATATCATGGCCGTCATTAATAACCAACATCTGGATACCTTGGCAGAGCTGAGTGAGTAGAAGAGGAAGGACAACTATTTTTTCAATAACTATTGAGTCAATATCAATATAAGTATTTTATAAGAGGGATTTAAGAAAAATTTTAACTTTTTCTTAATCCTTTTTAATTTTAGGAGATTATACTAGAGTCATCAAAAAAAGAAAGTTCTGAGGAGAATCCTATGAAATTCAATCCAAATCAGAGATATACTCGTTGGTCTATTCGCCGTCTCAGTGTCGGTGTTGCTTCAGTTGTTGTAGCCAGTGGCTTTTTTGTCCTAATCGGTCAACCAAGTTCTGCACGTGCTGACGTCGTCAATCCAACTCCTGCTCAAGTCGTGCCAGACGTTGCTTCCGTGAGTGGAAAAAGCGACCTGCCAGTAGATGTTCTCAAAAAAGCAGTCGATGTAACTCTTCCTTCAGAACAGTCTGTTCCAACACCCAAAGCAAGTTTGGATACGACAAGCTCTTCAGAAAAAGCGGACGCAATTGCTAAAGAGCCGGTAGTAGCACCAAAAGAAGAAATGCAAGCAAAGCCTGACTCTAAGAAACAAACAGAAAATGCAGTTAAACCTGTGGAAAGTTCTGAGTCTACAGTTTCTGGACAAGACCGTGAAGCCAGTGAAGCGCAACCAGCAACCACTCCAGCTGAAGTGCAAAAAGGTGTGGCTGACAACACAAAAGACACAGTAGATGTCCCAGCTAGCTACCTTGACAAAGCCAATTTCCCAGGACCATTTACAGCTGGTGTCAACCAAGTTATTCCATACGAAGCTTTTGGTGGAGATGGTATGTTGACTCGCCTCTTGTTAAAAGCCTCAGACAAAGCCCCATGGTCAGACAACGGCTCAGCTAAAAATCCAGCTCTCCCACCAGTAGAGAAATTGGGCAAAGGTCTTTACTTCTATGAGGTGGATCTAGCAGGCACCCAAGGCAAATCTGATAAAGAGCTACTTGATCTCTTAAAACAAAACGGTACGCAAAGCTATAAGGCAACCATCAAGGTGTACGGTGCGAAAGATGGCAAGGCAGACTTGAGCAATCTTGTAGCGACTAAAGATTTGGATGTCAACTTGAATGGCTTGACCACTCCAGCTGAAGTGCAAAAAGGTGTGGCAGACAACACCAAAGACACAGTAGATGTTCCGGCTAGCTACCTTGACAAAGCCAATTTCCCAGGACCATTTACAGCTGGTGTCAACCAAGTCATTCCATACGAATTCTTCGCTGGTGACGGTATGTTAACTCGTCTTATCTTGAAAGCATCAGACAAGGCCCCATGGTCAGACAACGGTTCGGCTAAAAATCCTGCTCTCCCACCAGTAGAGAAATTGGGCAAAGGTCTTTACTTCTACGAAGTAGATTTGGCAGGCACCCAAGGAAAATCAGATAAAGAGTTGCTTGACCTCTTGAAACAAAATGGTACGCAAAGCTATAAGGCTACCATCAAGGTGTACGGTGCGAAAGATGGCAAGGCAGATTTGAGCAATCTGGTAGCGACTAAAGATTTGACTGTCAACTTGAATGGTTTGACCACTCCAGCTGAAGTGCAAAAAGGTGTGGCTGACAACACCAAAGACACAGTAGATGTCCCAGCTAGCTACCTTGACAAAGCTAACTTCCCAGGTCCATTTACAGCTGGTGTCAACCAAGTTATCCCATACGAAGCTTTTGGTGGAGATGGTATGCTGACTCGCCTGATTTTGAAGGCATCAGACAAGGCTCCATGGTCAGACAACGGAACGGCTAAAAATCCTGCCCTCCCACCAGTAGAAAAATTGGGCAAAGGCCTTTACTTCTATGAAGTGGATTTGAATGGCAACACGACAGGCAAAGAAGGACAAGCCCTTCTAGACCAACTTCGTGCCAATGGCACTCACACTTACCAAGCTACTGTCAAAGTGTATGGTTCTAAAGATGGCAAACCAGATTTGACCAATCTTATCGCAACTCGTCAAGTAACGATTCAGCTTCGTGGAAAAGAAATGGCGACAACACCATCTCAACAAGGTCAGATGAATACGAAACCTTCTGAAACAGGCTCTACAGGTACAACTGGAGGTATGATGGGCACAAATCACCGTATGTCAGATATGAAGACCGATCAACCGGCTTCTAGCCCAATGACTAATATGATGAAAAAAGATGATAAAGCGATGCTACCAAATACTGGGGAAGCTCAAACGGCTACAGCTGGCCTTGGTATCTTTGGTCTAGCCTTGGCAGGGCTTGTTGGACTTTTGGGTTTGACAACCAAACGAGAAGATTAAGATTCAAATCATTTAAACATTAGAGAAAATAGTGTTATACTAAAGCAAGTATAACACTGTTTTTATCAAAGGAGTGTCAGATGAAAAAGACAATTTTGCTGGTTGATGATGAGTTAGATATTCTAGATATTCAAAACCGCTATCTTTTACAGGCAGGATACGATGTTTTAGTCGCCCATGATGGCAAGGAGGGATTAGAACTTTTCAGAAAAAAATCTATTGACCTCATCATCACAGATATCATGATGCCCAATATGGACGGTTATGATTTTATCAGTGAAGTTCAGTATATTGCTCCTGATCAACCCTTTCTCTTTACAACTGCTAAGACAAGCGAGCAGGATAAGATTTATGGATTAAGTTTGGGGGCAGATGATTTCATAGCCAAACCGTTTAGCCCACGCGAATTGGTTTTAAGAGTGAATAATATCTTGCGTCGCCTTAGCCGTGGAGGTGAGACAGAGCAGATCGAGCTTGGTGACTTAGTGATTAACCATGTGACTCATGAGGTTCGCATAGGGGAGCAACCTTTGGAATTGACAGTGAAATCCTTTGAACTTCTATGGATATTGGTCAGTAATCCTGAGAGAGTCTTTTCAAAGACGGAACTTTACGAGAAGGTATGGCAAGAGGACTATGTGGATGATACCAATACACTTAATGTTCATATCCATGCTTTGAGGCAAGAGTTGAGCAAGTATACAAATCCAAATACTCCTGCTATCAAAACTGTTTGGGGTTTGGGCTATAAGATGGAAAGACCAAGAGGTAGAAAATGAAATTAAAAAACTATATTTTAGTGGGGTACCTAGTTTCGACTCTGCTAACGATTTTGGTCGTTTTCTGGGCAGTCCAACGAATGTTGATCGAGAAAAGTGAAGTTTACTTTCTAGTTGGAATGACCTTGATTGCTAGTTTCATTGGCGCTGCAGTGAGCATCTTTCTTTTGTCGCCTGTGTTCTCTTCTCTGAAACATTTGAAAAAACAAGCGCAGGATATAGCCAGCAAGGATTTCAGCACAGAAATCGAAACCAAAGGCCCATTAGAATTTCAAGAGCTGGGCCAGGTTTTTAATGACATGTCCCACAATTTGCAGGCTACCTTTCAATCACTTGATGAGAGTGAGCAAGAAAAAAGAATGATGATTGCGCAGCTCTCTCACGATATTAAAACTCCCATTACCTCCATTCAGGTTACTGTAGAGGGAATTCTAGATGGAGTGATTAAGGAAGAGGAGCGGCTCCACTACTTAGCCACGATTGGTCGGCAAACTGAGCGTCTAAACAAGCTAGTAGAGGAATTGGATGTTTTGACCCTCAACACACAACCTCAAGAAACTGCTGATGAAGAAGTCGAAGAGGTCTTTTTAGATCAATTGCTGATTGAGTCAATGAGTGAATTTCAACTCCAGATTGAACAAGAGGAGCGGGATGTTTACATTCAAGTATCACCTGAGTCAGCGAAAATCAAGAGCCATTCTGACAAACTTTCTCGTATTCTGGTCAATTTGTTAAACAATGCCTTTAAATATTCAGAACCAGGAACCAGAATTGAGGTTCTTGCCCAATTAACAGAACAAGAGCTGACAATCAGTGTGAAAGACGAGGGCCAGGGGATCCTTCCTGAGGATTTGGAAAAGATTTTTAAACGACTTTATCGTGTAGAAACTTCGCGTAATATGAAGACAGGTGGTCATGGCTTAGGTCTTGCGATTGCACGAGAACTAGCCCATCAGCTTGGTGGCGAAATCACAGCAGAAAGTCAATATGGCTTAGGAAGCAAGTTTACATTCAGCCTCAATTTGAAATAAAACTGTAAAATCCCTTTACAAATCGAGCTTTTCATGGTACAATAGCCTTTGTGTGAAATAGCAGCAGGAAAGCATGAAGCTCGTC